>JBDGRN010000001.1:0-511 GCA_042218125.1 Halobacteria archaeon
CCCTGCATTCTTCCATGTCAAACTTTGTATGACACCCTCAGCTAAGGGATAGTATCGCCGAAACCATGGAGGTAACAAGTAGATATGGAGTGTTTGTGGCAGTGATATTTACGGCTCTTGTTTCGTTCGCTGTAGCGGGAGCCGTCGATACATGGGATGGTACTTCGGGTACGGTTGAGGTGACCGAGAAACCGGGTTCCGACGTTAGGGCACCCGGAGAGGATAAACGGGCGGGATCCGGGGGTACGAATGACACGGTGACTACAGAACCGGAGGAACGTGCTGCCGGTACGGGTGCCGCTCGAGAGGAAGAGAGTATCTCTGCCGGGGATGACGGAGGGTTCGCCAACGTATCCGATAAAGTATGGATAAACGCCAGCGGGACCGAGATCGTGGAGGGAAAAGAACTGGTCTTCACAGCCGAGAGTTCGGGGAACGTGGCTACGGAGAAGGTGAACTGGTATTTCGGGGATGGTGGCAACGGTTCCGGACTCCTAACAACCCACTCTTT
>JBDGRN010000001.1:548-80276 GCA_042218125.1 Halobacteria archaeon
ACTACACCGTAAGAATGATGGCCAGTACGAGAGACGGCGGACTTCACGTGGACGAAGTCAACGTCACAGTCGATAGACACGATCCTTATCCGGAACTCAAGGAGAAGTACGAATCCTTGCCCGACAGGTACGCCCGTATCTCTACCCCGGACTACACTCCCGAGGTGGGTGAGGAGGTAAAACTGAGGATAGTTCCGCTCGGGCACCGCCAGCAGGTATCCAGGGTGGAATGGAGTTTCGAAAACACGAGCGGTACGGCTGCTGGCGCTACCGCCGTGAAGACGTTCGAGGAGCCCGGTGTTCAGGTCGTCAGAGCGACCGGCAAGACTAACAGGGTGAGGGGTTTCAGAGACACCGTAGTTCTCGACATCCAGGAACCCTGAACCGGTAGCAGGAGAACATTCAAACCCATTACGTACTGACGTTCGATGCGGTTACAGATTATTGAATCTAAGTCTACGTCGGGTTCCGAGGTATCTTAAAGAGTTAACCGTTTTACACTTAGAGTAGGTATCTTCCTAAGTGGCTTCATGGAGACTGACCGTAAATACCTGGTTTTAGCTGCCGTGGTTCTGGCGGCACTGGTATCACTGTCGATAGCGGTTAACGTCGACGACCGCGCCAGTCCTTCCGCAACTCCTGAAGATTCGAACTCCACCGGAACCCATGAGGATCAGGTTCGGGAAACCGGGGAACGTAACGGAAAACAGGTTGACGGGGAGGTGAACAGCGACAGTCGTGTAGCGTACGGCAACGCCGATGAACTTAACGGTGGAGAGGATGTAGCCAATGGTTCCGTGGCCAACTCCAAAGTCGCGGATGTATCTAACGGTTCCGTGGCCAACCCCAAAGTCGATAAGGGTAAAATGAATGGCTCCCGCGCCGACGATAGGGACCCCAATAAAGGGGGTCCGGTCCATATCAACGTCAGCGAAACCGTGGTGGAGGAGGACGAAGTCGTGGTCTTCACCGTCGATAAGCCATGGAACGTCTCTGTTGAGGAGGTCGACTGGTACTTTGGGGACGGTGGCAACGGTTCCGGGATGCTTACCGCACATTCGTTTACCGAGCCAGGTAACCACACCGTGAAGCTCATGGCTTACGGGAATGGGGGGAGGGTGCACTGGGATAAAACCAGAATGACTATCGAGAAGTACGATCCTTACCCTGCACTCAAGAAGAAATACGAGTCAGTGCCCGACAGTTACGCCAGGATATCGTCTACAAACTATACACCTGTGTCGGGGCAAGAGGTTAAGCTGAGGATTGTTCCTCTAGGCCATCGTCGGGTGGTGTTCAACGTCGAATGGAAGTTCCTGAACACGAGCGACAAAACACGGGGAGCGACGGCTGTGAAGACGTTCGAGGAGCCAGGCGTACAGGTGGTCAGAGCGACCGGTGAGACGCGTTTAGGTAATAGGTTCGAGGACACCGTAGTTCTGGACGTCAGGAAGCCTTGAGAGTAAAAGTTCTCTATTGATTCGCTATGTAGACCTAGGTTTGTGTTTGGGTGTTTGGTTTGTGTTTGGGTGTTTGGTTTGTGTTTGGGTGTTTGGTTTGTGTTCTTGATACATGTATGATCCCTGGATTATCCATGGATAGATTGATACGACGAGGACGGATTTCCCTAAATAATGACTGTTGTTTCACGTAAGGTATCGGGAGGCAAGTACGTCGAGGTAGAGGTTTCGGACGGTGATGTCGAGGTTTACGGCGACTTCTTCATGCATCCCGAAAACGAGATAGAGGGTATAGAAGACGTTCTTGAGGAAAGGCTGGAGACCGACGCCGAGGAGATCGAGGAGGGTTTACAGGTTTATTTAGAGGAGAACGACGTTGAACTCCTAGGTGCAGATCCCGGTGACGTAGCGGAGTTAACGGTGAAGGCTCGGGACCAGAACGAAGACGGGGGTGAGGCGGAATGACCGAGTGGCGCCTCATGCCTTTCGGGACACGGGACGCCTACCTCAACATGGCGCTCGACGAGGCGGTTTCGGAGTCCGTATCCCGTGGCGACTCCGCCCCTACTTTCCGTCTATACCGGTGGAGTCCCTCCGCCGTCTCGATAGGATACTTCCAGTCGCTCGAGAACGAGGTGGACGTAGGGAACTGCGAAGAGGACGGCGTCGATTACGTCCGCCGAAGGACGGGTGGAGGTGCCGTTTACCACGACTACGACGGCGAGATCACATACAGCGTAGCGGCACCACTCGACTTATACAGCGACGACCTCACCGAGAGCTACAGGGAGATATGTGGCCGTGTCGTCGACGCACTCGACGAACTCGGAATCGACGGGGAGTTCGAACCGATAAACGATATCGTGGTCGGCGGAAAGAAGATATCGGGTAACGCCCAGACGCGGCGGAAAGGAGTGCTGTTGCAGCACGGCACCTTACTCCAGAAAGTAGATCCCGAGGAGATGTTCCGTTACCTCAAACCCGACGTGGAGAAGGTTACCGACAAACACGTTGCTGGAGTCGAGGAACGTGTCACAAGCATACAACGGGAATCCGACGCCGAAATGGAGGATACTGTGGATGCACTGAAGAACGCGTTTCTGGAGGGCAGGGAGTACGTCGAGGAGGGGCCCCGAGAGTTGGAGCTGGAGCGGGCACAAGAGCTTGCGGAGGAGAGGTACTTTTCGGCCGACTGGAACCGGATGAAGTGAACTTCGGAGCTACTACCCCCTTCTCTTTTTACATTAGACAGTTATATCTCGGTAAAGTGACGATCAGCTACGAGGACGAGGGAATAACTCGGTACAGCATTATTACAGTAGCTCTGTTTGTATTCGTACAGCTACTGGCCTTAACGTTTGCTTTAAGTTTCAGTTTGGGTGTAGGTGAGGTAAACGAGAGGATGGCGGAGGTTTTCAAAGACCTGGGTTGGGAGTTGGCGGTGATGGCGGTACTTTTCGCCGCCATGAAGTTCGGCAAGTTGGGGTCGGTTTATCCCGTGGTAATGGGTTCCCTTTTCATTGCCCTTATCATACCCTTTGCCTCTATATTACTCCCGACTCCAGTAGCAGTCGTGTTTTCGGTTGCCTTCATTGTACTCGTATACATATATGACAACTGGGTTCTGGCGAATATATTTATGGTGGTTGTGACGGCGTCCCTTGGTGCCATGCTAGGACATCTGTTAGGAGTGATACCGGTATTAGTATACGTTTCGTTGACTCAGGTAGTCGAGTTTCTGAAACATAAGGGTGGGGGTGACGAACGGATAGAGAGCAAACAATCTTTGTACGAATTCCCTGGAAAACTCTTGTGTTCCACGTCACCTGGACTTTGACTACGGCGACTTCATTGCTGAACATATAGAAAAGAAGGGGGTTGACTATACTGGTTACTCAAACCGAGCCGATCTCGTCGGCTTCTCCACGCTTTTTACTCCTGCAACATTGATATCGGCAGGGGCGGTTTCCACGAAGGTGGATATCTGGATGAACTATGCAGTCTGGGGTGGTATTGCGGGTGCGACGCTCGGACTTATACTTTTAACAGCGGTCGAAAACGAGGAAACTCGTAGTGAGGGGTACTCGATCATAGCTAACTCGACGATAGTCGGCTTCTTTTTAGGTGTGTTGTTCACCAATATTCATTTGAATCCTGTAGCTTAAGTTTGAGTCCCGTAGCTTAGACACCAATGATGTATTACAGGTACAGTCTATGATTTTAAAGACAGTCGGTGTATTAGTCATTTGCATACACTCTAAAATTTTATACCTTCAGGTAATAAAAGAAGAATTCTGGAGTTCATTTGTTTTTTACACCGGTTAATCGTTATGTATGTTAATAAAATTCAGTAAGGGTTTAATATCTCCGGGCGGTATCTGTTATTTGAGGTAGGTCACAATGGTATCAACACGAAATCAGTCGAGAGTTGAGGCGGATGGGAAGAGTGACCTAAAAGAAAACAGGATCGTAACTGTACTCAAGAACTTCGTAAACAGTTACGCGGAGAACTGCCAGAAGTTCTCGGGAACATCGCCGTAGGAGAACCGGAAGACTCCAACAGAGTAGTAACGGCGAACTGGTTTTCCAGTGAATTTCAAAATTAAGCCTGAATCATTTACTATAAGGGCATATTTTAATAAAAGAAATTATTCGAGGCTTTAGTTTAATATAAGGTATATATAAAGGACTATAAGGGGCTGGGTTCTCCACCCTTCTCCACCACGTTTTTAATAAACAGTTCTCCCGCCTTGTAACTGCTGCGGACGAACGGTCCCGAGGCGCAGAACCTGAACCCCATCTCGTCCGCGATCTCTTCGAACCTGTCGAACTTATCGGGCGGAACCCATTCCTGGATCTCAAGGTGGTCGTCGCTGGGCTGAAGATACTGTCCGAAAGTCACCACGTCAACTCCCGCTTCACGCAGGTCATGCATCGCTTCCAAAACCTCATCCTCGGACTCTCCGAGACCCAGCATCAGCGAACTCTTGGTGAATATCCCATCGTCCATCTCCTTCACGTTCCGGAGGACATCCAGGCTCTGCCCGTATCCAGCTCTGGGATCCCGGACCTCTGTCTGTAGCCTCTCGACCGTTTCAAGGTTGTGGGCGACCACAGTGGGCTGTTCCTCCACGATCCTCGACAGACATTCCCGTTCACCCTGAAAGTCGGGAATCAGAACCTCGACTAAGGCGTCGCTCTTGAACTTGACCGCCTTCACGACCTTGGCGAAATGCCTGCTGCCCCCGTCGGGTACGTCGTCCCGGTCTACCGACGTAATAACTACGTAGTCGAGACCGATGTCGTCCACGGCACCCGCTATCTTCGCTGGTTCGAGCGGATCGAGATCCTCCCCGCCGCCGGTGTCGACGTTACAGAAACCGCAGGTTCGCGTACAGGAGTCACCCATAATCATGAAGGTCGCCGTACCCTCCTGACTCCAGCACTCGTCGATGTTGGGGCATGAAGCCTCCTCACAGACGGTGGCGAGGTCCCGTTTCCTCAACGCCTCCCTGATGTGGTCAAAGCTCTCCCTTTCCGGACGCCACTCTCTCCGCAGCCAGTCGGGTTTGCCTTCGGTGTCTGTATTCCCTTCGGTAGAGCTACCTTCCATCCCTTAGGAATACAATAAAGAGCTCAATAAAACCCGGAGATATTCATTAAATTAGAAGTTCTCGATTTTTACGGATGGGTATATTCAAACCACCTCTATCATCCTGTACTCGTTTCTTCCGACGAGGACGCGAACCCATCCACGATGGTCGGAGTCGACGTCCCCGTCGCCGGTATCCACGTAGAGTACGTCCAAGTCACGGAGTTTCTCCCGCGACGCAAGGACCTCGACCTCCGACCTCTTTAAAACAGAAGGCGAGATCTGCTGGTTTCCCCGTCCGAACAGGAATCCCTGGCCGCCGAGAGGGGAAACCACAACGACGTTCCTCTCGCCCAGCGCCGAAAGAATTTCGTCTTCGCCGCCGTCCCGGACCACGGTTTCGCCGTCACGGTAGACGTCCACTCCGAGCGGAGAACCGTCGGTTCCAACTGAATCCTCCACCTCTCCTATAGTACCGCCGGGACCGAAGACGTAGGTCACTCCGTCTTCCATACCTTCGATGAATGTCTCAACCGCCCCCTCAACGTCTCCATGCTCGGTCTGTTTCCCCGACTGCATCTTACCTGACTTTGGGGATGGGATGACGTACTTGAGTTCCGTCTCGACACGGCCCTCGCGGTATGCGTCCTCGTCGATGTCGTAGACCTCTCGGTTTACGGTTTCCTCGTAACTCGCAGCTATCTCTCCCGCAGATTCAGGATCGACGGCGAAGACCGAGGAGTAGACCTTCACCCCTGCCGGGACGCCTATGACCGGAACATCCGAGTCGCGTTTATCAAGGACGCCGGCGACATCGGTTGCGGTTCCGTCGCCACCCACGAACATCAATAGATCTATGCCTTCCTCCAAGAACCTCTGTATGGAATCCCGTGTATCTTCCGCCGAGGTTTGACGGATGCCTAGCTGACTGCCGTCCCTAGTATCTCCGTCCGGCTTTCCGACTACGTGGTACTCGACCCCGGCTTCAATGCACGCGTTCTCTCCCATGACGTCTCCGTAGGTGTAGAGTTCGAGGCCACGTTGTTTCAATGCCCCGAGGGTCTGGATCGCTCTCTCCGTGGCGCGTGGCTCAGCCCCCTTGTCGAGAGCTTCATCGAGCTTCCCGTCGGTACCCTTCAGGCCGACGCGGCCCCCCATACCCGCGATCGGATTTACCACGAATCCGACGTTTCTCTCGTCGTTCGACATAACGGGGGTTACGTCGCGGGGGGATATTTGATCTTCGGACCGACAACCATTATTCGGTGGAGTTCGAGCATAACCCATGGCGGAACGAAGACCTCCTTTACACCAGGTTCATGAAGAGATGGGGGGCAACTTCACGGATTTCGGAGGATGGAGTATGCCTGTCGAGTACACCTCCATACAGGACGAACACCACGCCGTACGTGACGACGTCGGCGTGTTTGACGTTTCTCACATGGGTCAGGTGCTGGTTCACGGCGAAGACTCCAGGGAACTGATGCAGAAACTCACGACCAACGACGTCGATGAACTCGGAGTAGGTGACGCCCAGTACAGCTGCATAACCAACGAGGACGGCGTCTTGATAGACGACACAGTCGTCTACCGTATTGGGGACGACGAGTACCTTTTCATACCTAACGCCGGCAGCGACGAACTGATGCGGGACAGGTTGCTGAGGCACAGGGACGAATGGAGTCTCGACGCCGAGGTCGAGAACCGGACGGAACAGTACGCGATGCTCGCCGTACAGGGTCCGCGTTCCGTAAACGCCCTCGACGGAGTAGCGGAAGGCGATCCGGGACGGATAGATCCGTTCGGATGGCGTCCAATCGATGTCGCTGGAGTCGGCTGTATAGTCGCACGGACGGGATACACCGGCGAGGACGGCTTCGAACTGATCTTCGAGGCCGGCAGCGGTGAGGCAGAGGAGATATGGAGCCAGCTGGTCGAGGCCGAGGACGTCAAGCCCTGCGGTCTCGGTTCCCGCGATACCCTGAGGATGGAGATGGGGTTCCTCCTCTCCGGCCAGGACTTCGACCCGGAGGAGAACCCCCGCACACCTATCGAGGCGGGTCTCGGATTCGTAGTTGATACGGATACCGGTTTCGTGGGTAGCGAGGCTATAGAGGAAGACGAACCCGAGGAATCCATAACGGGGTTCAAACTGACCGAACGGGGCGTGCCGCGACACGGCTACGTTATAGAGAAGGACGGCGAAAGGGTGGGGGAAGTTACGAGCGGAACCATGTCCCCGACGCTCGAGGAACCTATCGGTATCGGATACGTTCCGGTCGACATCGCCGAACCGGGGGTGGAGATAGAGGTCGTTGTGAGACATAAGCCGAAAAATGCAAAGATAGCGACCACACCTTTTTTAGATAAGCAATGAGTTCGGAAGTGCCAGGAAACCTGCGTTACCTCGCATCGCACGAATGGATCGATCCCGAAACCGGGAAGGTTGGAATTACTGACCACGCCCAGGAGGAACTTGGGGACGTGGTCTTCGTCGAACTTCCCGGTGAGGGCGACGAGGTGACGGCGGAAGGTAAGTTCGGAGTCGTGGAGAGCATCAAGGCTGTTTCAGACGTCTACTCCCCGGTTGACGGAGAGGTAGTCGACACCAACGCGGAGGTCGAAAGCAAACCCGAGCTGGTGAACGAAGACCCATACGGCGACGGATGGCTGATAGAAGTCGAGACCGACTCCGGGCTCGACCACCTTCTTACGGCGGACGAGTACACGGAGGAAACCGATTGATGGAGTCGCCGTACGCACCACACGACTCCAGCGAGACGAGGGAGATGCTGGATGCCATAGGGGTCGAATCGGTAGACGACCTGTTCGACGTACCAACGGAAGTAAGGTTCGAGGGCGAAATCGACGTAGAGCCTCGTACCGAGAGGGAGGCGTTGGGGTACGTCCGGGATACCCTCGGGGAAAACGAGGACGCCGTGGATTTCCTGGGTCGCGGCCACTACAGCCACTACGTACCGAGCGCCGTCGACCATCTCGCTGACCGGAGCGAGTTTCTCACGAGCTATACCCAGTACCAGCCCGAGGTGACACAGGGTTTCCTTCAGGCGCTTTTCGAGTACCAGTCGATGGTTACCGAACTCACCGGTCTGGGTGTGGCGAACGCGAGTATGTACGACTACGCCACCGCCCTGGGCGAGGCCGCACTGTTGGCGGCGAGAACGACTGACGGCGAACTGGTACACGTTCCCGAAAACCTCTTGGAGGACAGGGCCCGGGTTCTCGACAACTACGTCGAGGGAACCGAACTCGAAGTACGGGAGTATTCGGTCTCAGAAGGGACGGTGGACTTAGACGAACTCGGAAAAGAACTCACCGAAGATTCGGTGATGGTCTACGCCGAAAGTCCAAACGCCCGAGGTGTCCTGGAAGAAAACCTCGATGAGATAGCGGGGCTGGCGGGTGATTACGACGCCCTCGCCTGCCTCGGATCAGATCCCGTCGCACTCTCCGTACTCGAAAAGCCCTCTGAGCTTGGTTTCGACGCCGTCGTCGGCGACGCCTCCGTACTCGGGCTACCGGACGCCTTCGGTATGCAGCTCGGTCTTTTCGCCGTACGGGAGAAACATCTGAGACAGATTCCCGGACGACTGGTGGGTGCGTCGGAGGACGACGACGGCGTAAGATGCTACACCCTCACGCTCCAGACCCGCGAGCAACATATCCGTAAGGAGAGAGCCACCAGCAACATCTGCACCAACCAGGCCTGGCTCGCTCTCCGCGCCGCCATCCACACCTGTCTCCTGGGTCCCGAGGAACTCGTCGAACTCGCCGAAGACTGTGTCACGTTTCCGGAAGAGGCCGCCCGGGAACTGGATGCCATCGAAGGAATCTCAGCTCCGGTGTACGACGCACACCATTTCAGGGAGTTCTCCGCTGAGATCGAGTCTGGCGTGAACGCCTACGAGGTTAGAGACGAACTCGCGGAGAAAGGATACCTGGTACATGCGGTCGACGTTCACGAGATACAGGTATGTGTCACACGCGGAAACACCGACGAAACCGACGGTCTCGTTGCGGCGTTAAATGAGGTGGTTGGATGACGAGCTACAGCCAGGCTAGCTGGACCACCGATGGGGAACACGAACCCGTACTTAACGAAAAGGACTCGTCGGAGGTAGAGGTCGATACCTCGCTTCCGGACGATATGACTCGCGACACTGTCGAGCTTCCGAGCCTGGAGGAACCTACGGTGGCACGACATTACACCAGGCTGTCCCAGATGAACTACGGCATCGAGTCGGGTCCCTATCCACTCGGTTCCTGCACCATGAAGTACAACCCCAAGTTCACCGAGGATCTCGCGGCTTTGCCGGAGGCACACCAGCACCCAGACGTTCCGGAGGAGCATGCGCAGGGAAGCCTGGAACTGATGCACGAGCTCCAGGGCTGGCTCTCCGAAATCGGTGGGATGGACGCCGTCTCTCTACAACCACCGGCGGGAGCGTCGGGAGAGCTGGCAGGTCTCCTTGTGGCGAAGAAGCACCACGAACTGAACGACGATACCCGGTCGGAGGTCGTAATTCCCGACAGTGCCCACGGAACCAACTTCGCGAGTGCCGCCATGGCGGGGTTCGACGTCGTCGAACTTCCGAGCGGAGACGACGGACGCGTCGACCTGGACGCACTCGAAGCCGCGGTTGGCGAAGAGACGGCGCTCTTTATGCTGACGAACCCCAACACCCTCGGTCTGTTCGAAAGGGAGATAGAGAGTATTGCCGAAACCGTCCACGGCGCCGGAGGACTGTTGTACTACGACGGCGCCAACCTCAACGCCATGCTGGGCCACGCACGTCCCGGCGACATGGGTTTCGACATAATGCATTTCAACCTCCACAAGACGTTCGCGACGCCCCACGGCGGCGGAGGTCCGGGACAGGGACCAATCGGTGTGAAAGAGGATCTAAAGGAGCTGTTGCCGTCTCCCGTCGTGGAGGAAGTTCCGGAATCCGACGGTGCCGATAAAGAAGGAGGCCGGGAGTACCGTTACCGTGAACCCCAGGATACGGTGGGTAAGCTCCACGGCTACCACGGAAACTGGCTCGTTCTCGTGAAGGCGTACGCCTACATCTCCCGTCTCGGCGGTCCAGGCTTGAGGGACGCCTGTGAGAAAGCGGTGTTGAACGCCAACTACCTCAGGAACCAGATAGAGTACGAAGTTCCACATCCGAACTGCCACCACGAGTTCGTGGCGAGCGCCGGCGAGCAGGACGCCGCCGACGTCGCGAAACGTATGTTGGATTTTGGTGTGCATCCCCCGACGACCAAATGGCCGCAGATCGTCGACGAAGCGTTGATGACGGAACCGACCGAGGTGGAGACACGTGAGACACTCGATGTACTCGCCGACGCCTTCAACCGCGCGAGGGAGGAGGACGATGAAGCGCTGGAGAATGCACCCGAAACCACGACAGCGGCACGTATCGACCAGGTGTCTGCGGCAAGGAATCCTCGTCTGTCGTGGCACGCTCTAAAGGACGATTAAAAAAATACTTGAAGAAAGTAACTCGAAGTTCTCGTTAGAGGATAGGCATATGGGTTGTTTGGCCCAGACAGAGTGCGTTCTAAGTATATCCTGCATTGACTTAGCGTGGGAAGATTGGCTGGAATTCTTTGGTACGGACTGAATGTATCAGTAAGAAACACTGAGAATATTTGGGGGTAAGTGTTAGGAAGAAAGTATATGAGGGGTAAGCCCAGGCAGGAACCGGCCACCTTTAGAGGAAACAACTTTCTATATTCTCGCTGTTTTCCTTTATATGACCAACTGGATCAGTGACTTGTTCACCAGCGACTTCGGCTGGAACCATTTGGAGCGACTCGTGGATCTTCCTCCAAGGATGGCGGGTTGGCGGGGCGAGAAACTGGCGGCGGAGGCGACGCGGGAAGCCCTGAGGGAGGCTGGATGCCACGACGTCGAACTTCGGGAGTTCCCTATCCCGAAATGGGAGCGCGGATCTTCCACGCTCGAAACGCCTTACGGAAAGGAGGACTGTATCGCACTACCCTACAGTCCCTCCCGTACTGTCTCGGGAGAACTCGTCGACATCGGCACCGGGACGCCGGAGGAGTTCGAGTCGGTCGACCTCGACGGCATTATCGCGATGGCTTCGAGCACCGTCCACCACGAGTATCCGCGTTTCGTACACAGGCGGGAGAAGTACCACCGCGCGGTAAACGCCGGTGCGGAGGGTTTCGTCTACGCCAACCACGTCCCGGGATGTATGGCGCCGACGGGAAAGATAGGCTGCGGGGAAGGCGGTGAGATTCCAGCCCTGGGCGTCAGCAGAGAAGTCGGTGCACGTCTCGGTAGGAGATGCGATGGGGAGGAGGTCGAACTCGCCGTCGAAGCCGAAACCGGCGGAAAGGGAGAAGCGACCAGCAGGAACGTCGTCGGATGGTTGGGTGGAGACGGCGACGGAGATACGGAGGAAAAAGTCCTCGTTACAAGCCACGTCGATGCCCACGACATCTCCGAGGGCGCCGCAGACAACGGCATGGGTACCGCGATGGTCGTGGAGGTCGCGAACGCATTATCCGAGAGGGAGGATCATCTCGACTGCAGGATCGAGTTCGTACCTTTCGGTGCCGAGGAGGTGGGGCTGCGGGGAAGCAGGAGGTACGTCGAGGAATGTGGCTTGGAAGACGTGAAGGCGGTGGTTAACCTCGACGGCGTCGGCCGGACGAGGGACCTCAAGGTATACAACAACGGCTTCCGGGAGTTCGACGAAGCCATCGACGCCGTCTCCGGGAAGCTCGGACACGAAATCGAGATCGTGGACGCGGTCGATCCGCACAGCGACCACTGGCCGTTCGTCGAGAGAGGACTGCCGGCGCTCTACGTTAAGAGCGAGACTGATGGCCGTGACAGGGGTTGGGGACACACCGCCGCCGACACTTTAGACAAGCTCGACGTCAGGGATCTGAGACACCAGTCTATCGTGGTTGCCGAGATGGTGAGAGAGGTTGCGTCGGAGGAGTTCGAGGTGGAGCCGACGTCGATAGAGAGTATAAAATCTATGCTCGAATCCCAGGGCGAGGACAAGGCGATGAAGGTGACGGGGGAGTGGAACTACGGGTCCAGCGGATGGATTCCCGGGGACGGATAGAAACGGCTACTCACTGTAGATGGCTCACGTGACTGTCTTTCGTTACTGTCTGTAAATACTGTCTTAAAATACAGCCTCTAGATAGAGCCGGTTACCTGCTTCCAATTATTTATCGCTACTCCCATAGATTTCGGTTTTTTTCAACAGAGGAAAAATTAATGGCTGGGGAGCAACTTATTGCCGGTATTTACCGGCGAGTTGTTACGGCGTGAATCTCAAATGAGTTCACGCACATTCGCCGATTTGTAAAGTTATGGTATAAAGATTACTCTGCAAGTATCACATATGATAAAAGCCTCGCGTGGGTTGGTCTTCAAGGTTCAGCGTATCTTCCCGAAAAGGGTAACAAAGCAACCTCTCGAACTATTATTTAATGCCCCGGGAACTACTTGCAAACACAGTCGTACCCGTAGCGGACGTAGATGATGCCCGTGGGACCGCAAGATCCTTTAAACAACACGTGGACGGAGACAGTTCTGACGTCACGGCTGTTTTCGTCATTGAGAAAGGTGGCGGCTCCCTCGATCCTGCACCCCTGGAAAAGATGGAGATGCTTGCCGAAGAGGTCCTAGGTGCTTTTGAGGAGGAAGTCGGGTTCGAGGTAGATACCGAGGTACTGTACGGCGTCAACGTCGCGGATACTATACACGAGTACGCCCTCGAGACTGACGCGGACTCCATCCTGTTCCAGCCAAGGGAAGGAGGGAGGTGGCTTCGTCTTATCACCGGCGACACCGCGTTCTCACTGATAACACGGAACCGCGTACCCGTGGTGTCACTGCCCAAAAAAGACTCGGATGGTCAAGGTTGATATCGACGTATACCCGGATTGAACCGGATGGTGCCTGGGTTAGCAGAGAAGTAAGCGAACTGGAACCGTTCTGATTTATGAAAGGTCAGGCTTAATAAAGACGTTACACCAAACCTGCATGTAAGATGATGTCTGGATCCTCCCGCGGTAAGTTTGAAGTTTATATCGGTAAAGATAGCTACCTGGGTAGATCATTCTACGGTTGGTCTGAGTATGAACCGGCTCTTTAAACTGGAAAATAATGTCTGATACGGAACTAGCTAAAGACCTCGGCCCCCTTGCAGCCCTCACGATAGGTATCGGTACCATGATCGGGGCTGGGATATTCGTTCTTCCCGGGCCCGCGGCGGCTGCCGCCGGACCTATAGTGGCGTTATCATTCGTTATCGGTGGTGTGATCTCCATATTTACCGCCATGTCGGCGAGCGAACCCCCAAACGGAACGTGATCTTTTAAGGCTGGCGAGCGCAAACGCGCATGCACACGAAAAGGAGAACACCGAGGTGGTGGCGGTAAACGTGATCGAGGTGCCGAGACAGACCTCCCTTAGCCAGGATATAGAGTTCGAGGAGGAACGCGTCGAAAAGCAGGGGGAACTTCTCGACTCGGCTAGAGAGATAGCGAGCGACCTCGATGTAGGTCTGAGAACCCGTGCAATCGTAGGCAGGGACGCCGGCGACGCGATACTCGACGTGATCGAGGAGGAGGAAGCCGACCACGTAATGATGGGTTGGAGAGGACACCGCAGCACCCGGAACCACGTCTTAGGATCGACGATAGATCAGGTGGTCGCGAGAGCGGATTGCGACACCTCCCTCGTCAAACTGGGGCTCGACGACCGAAACATCGAAGACGACGTAATGACTCTCGCGGGACGTGGACCCCACGCTCCCTTCGCTGTAAGACGCGCCAAGGAGTTCAACGATGCCAAAAAGGACGGGAGCAAGCCAACCATCGTGAACATACAGCCTCCAGGAGAGGAAGAGGATGGTAGCAGCGAAGAATCGGAGGAGTACGTCTCTCCCACAGAGAAAGGCGAGGAAGTTATCGCAGAGGTAGTCGAGGAAGCGGGGTTGGACGAGGACGATTACGAACCACGAGTGGTTGTTTCCGAAGATGTCGAGGAAGCAGTGGTCGACGTTTCGGGAGAGTACGACCTCGTCTGCGTTGGCGCTTCGCGTAGCGACGTCGTAACACAGACTCTGTTCGGTTCGTTACCCGAACGTGTCGGGGAGGAATCGAAAGGGACGGTGGTTATGGCGAGAGGTCCCGAACACTCGCCGATGTCTATACGTGACGGTATTATGCGGAGGATCCAAGGAAAATGAGGGTACTTCAGTCTAATAACTCGAAACGAGTAATGGAATGTGTAGTACCGGGACAGTCGAGTTAAGAGGCGGTACGTGACACCGGTTTTTCGCGGGAGGACGTCACCCAGAAGGTGATAGAGATGGTTGGTTGCGACGTCTTCGTCGTAAATCCCAAGGATGGTTTGGGTGTTGTTGGGGACGTTTTGGTGGCTGTCTCGGGTGGTCCGCATTCTCCTCTTGCCGCCCGAACCGCAAACCTGTTTTCAAGGAACGAGGGATCCAGTCTGAACCTCGTTCACCTGACGGAATCCGGTTCTACGATGGGAAAAGGGGCGTTCGACGAGTTTCT
This sequence comes from Halobacteria archaeon, assembly GCA_042218125.1. GTDB lineage: Archaea > Halobacteriota > Halobacteria > Halobacteriales > Halorutilaceae > JBDGRN01. Next base: position 15,201 of record JBDGRN010000001.1, read on the forward strand.
GGAGGTAATAGACGACGGCATCGATGTTGAAACGGAGGTCGTCGAGAGCGATGACTTCGCCGAGGACATTGTGGATCTGTCGGAGGAGTACGACCTGACGCTTCTTGGGTTACCGAACCAGAGTAGGTTGACGAGGTACCTCCTGAGTTCCAAACACCAGGAGATAGAGGAGAAGGTGGGTGGACCGGTGATCTCCGTAAGATCGGGATAGATGGGGGTTTTCTAAAGTGATACAGGGAAAACGGTTCAGTTATGTTTAATAGAAAACGTTCTGTGGCAGAAAAACCGGCTCCTCGTCCGGTCGGTACTTGCCGATAGCGAGAACCTCTCGTTGCCATGAAACCGCCGCTGCCGTAACCCCGGAACCAACTTCGCCGATCGTGTTTTCTGTCCCCTCCGTATGTGCAACCCCAGGACTGTATAGCGGGCTACCGTTCGACAGCGACTCCCGTGCCGACTCGTTGACGGTGACGAAGGGAACGCCCTTACGTTCCAGAACATCGTACATAGGAGTCAGAACTGCGTCCAACCCGAAGTCGCCCTCTTTTACTGAACTCCCGTCCTTACTCTCCGCCGCCACGGCGTCCTCCAGGTCCTGGAGGTAGACGGAGTCCTCGACGTCGAATACGCCGCTCGCCGTCCGCCGGAGCTCCCGCATCTGTGCGCCGGTACCGATCACGAGTCCGACGTCGTGACAGAGCTTCCGTATATACGTCCCTGCGCCACACCTGCATTCCACTAGAGCTCTTCCTTCGCCGCGGTCGTACTCAAGTAGTTCGAGTTCCTCGACCTCCCTCTCCCTTATACGGCGTTTGACACCGCTCTTGACGGGTGGTTTCTGGTAGATAACTCCCTCGAACTCCGACATAACCTCTTCGAGACGTGTTTCCGTTACGTCTCCGTGGAGTTCGAGGACGAATACGTACTCCTTCACGTCCCCCTGGAACAGACGTACGGCTCCGGAACCTCTTCCGAGGAAAAACGGTAGACATCCTGTAACGACGGGATCGAGTGTGCCGGTATGTGACGCCTTGTCCAGCCCAAAGATATCGGCGACCCAGGAGGCGACCTGGTGGCTCGAAGGTCCCCGGGGCTTATCGATATTGACGACCATTCCGTCCGCAAACTCATGGATGTCTCCAGAAGAACAATCAACGTCGTCTATCGCTTCGTCTACCATCTGTAGCACCGTTTCACTGGCATATCCATATTACCCGGTTTCTCAGTCGGTTTCGTGTCTGTTCGGTTCACCGTTAAACCAGTCACCGTAGAGGCTCTACCGCCGAGGACGCGATATCGAGTACGTCTTCCTCGCTCCATACCTCGGTGTTGATGACGAGGTCGTAGACCGACAGGTCGTGTATGTCGATTCCATGTATCTCCCTGTAACGTTTCGCCTCGCTCTCCTCCCGCGCTTCGACGTCTTCGACGACCTTTTCCGGCACTCCTCCCTCACGCTCCTGTATTCTCGCGGCGCGTGTATCGACGGGGGCGTCGAGCCAGATCTTGACGTCCGCGTCCTCAACCATCCATCCTGACAGACGACCTTCCAGGAGTACGTCGTCCCTGCTTTCACCTATCTCCTTCTGCCGTAGATCGATCTCCCTGTCTATCTCGGGGTCTTCCTCCGCCCTCTCGTTGAACTCCCCGAGGCTGTAGCCTCTCTCGTCCGCCATCTCCCGGAACACGTCGCCACTCGAGACGTGTTCGTATCCGAACTCGGAGGAAAGAGACTTCGCCAGTGTAGTTGTCCCGCTGCCGGGGGGTCCGCTTACGGTTACTCTCATGTATGGAGTATACGGTACCGTCAATCAAATCTTACGTTTCCAGATAGGTTTTAGGTCCCGGTTTCCCGCCCTCAACTCCCTTTATATAAGTGGATTGCCAAAACATTATACATCTATATCTTGATGACTGTACTGTGACTACGAATGCGTCCGGACGAAAATCACGGAAGGGAGGAGTTTGTAAACGGGCTATTAAGAAGCAGTTCGCCGACTACGCCGACGACGTAATGGATATCGGGGTCAGTGAGTTCAAACCGCTGCGGGTCGCCAACCTCCATCTGCCTGGAAACGAGCAGGCAAAGACGGTTCTACAGCCACTGATAAGAAGTGAGCTGAGGAAGTACAGGAACAACCTGATAGAGCAGTTCGACGTCATGCTGGACTGCGTGGAGGCAAGGATGCATGGGGGGAGTATCGAGAACTACGAGAGAAGGTTTCTGGAGTACGACATGTTCTACAGTAACTACGAGAAAAGCCGGGGAAAGAAGGAACTCAGGAGGGACCTGGTAACCCGGTTCGACGGACTGATCGACGACCTGGTTCCGGTTCTCGAGACAGGGGAACCCGACTTCTGGCGTGCGGTACCCAACGTATACACGGAGGAGGAGGCTAGGGAACTTCTCGATTCTCACTTCAGCTACATGGATACCGTCGAGGAGTACACCGACGGCATCACCCTGTCGATGACGGTGGGTGGTAGATTAATCAAGACCGAGGTCGAGTATACCGACGAAGCTTTCCGCGTACTCGCAGTTAGCGAGGAAGAGATGAAACAGAAGGTTGGAGAGACGGTGGACGAGGTTTACGGATAGGTTTCATTCTATCGCCTTCGAGAGATTGATCGTGGCTTTACTCGATGTGTGGAACGGCACCTTCATGGTGACGGGTCCGAAGTTGAGCTGAGCGTTACCCTCGATCTTGATGTATACGGTCTGGCTGCCTACCGCTTCAGCGGCCGTTATAACGACCGCTTTTAATGCCTTGGAGGTATCTATGCTGAAAGAGGTTTTCTCCTTGACCACTTTCCCCGGCTTCACGGTTACGCCGTCAATCTCACCGGATCCCACTACCGTATACTCCCCCTCCTCCCTGCCACTCATGTATACGGTGTACGGTATACTATCGGTATGGCCGCCGAACTCGTTCATGGTGTTGTCCACGTAGAAGTACGCACCGATCGTTATCTCTTCGGTGCCGACCTTTTCCACCTTCATCTTCGGCACCTCTATGGCTCCGCTGCTGCCATCCGATAAACCAAGGTGGGGTTTCTCTATATCCATTGTAGCGAACTGTCTCGCCGCGGTCAACGGCTTACCTATCAGTATAAAACCAGTCACTAACGCCGTTGTTATGATGGCAACAAGTATAACCAGAATAACGATTGCGTGTGAGATAGCTTACTTAAAGAAAACGGCTTTAAGCTAATAAATCTACGTGGTTTTTCGGAAAAACACCCTCTTCCTTACCGTGAATTACCCGGGAAACAAGCATATACTATCTTGGTGGTTTATGGCCGCGGTGGTCTCACTGTTCATCTATACACTGTTTTCTGTGTATCCCACATCCCAACGTTGTTCCAGATGTGGGTTTACCCAAAAATCTAACCGAAATGGTGCAACTTTCAACTGTCAGAACTGTGGGTGGGGAGGAGGTATTTATTTATAATTACAGTTATATTGAATTTATAAACTTAAATATAGTATAACTAAGGTATGAAAAATGAATTTTACTGAAGAGCAGAGACGGTCTATTCCGGCTAGGGCGGAGTTTCTATTTGAACGTATTGAGGACAGTCACTACGGTGAAGACACTGGATCGGAGGACGTCGGTAACTTGATTCAGCACTGGAAAGAACTGCTTGGCGATATATCTTCCGGAGACAAAACATTATATCATGAATCCCAGAAGCTAGCGGGTGTGGATGAAGAAACCGTAAAGAAAGCAGCGGCGTTCGGGAAATGGCCGGAAAACGAGGATTACCCTGAATGGTTAGTTCTCCTGGAGGAGTTCCTGGAAAACATCCGGTATATACCGGTGGGGTGGAACGACGGTTCGGGGGATGTTGATCCGATTCCATATGAAGACGTGCTGTATCCGTTCGCCGAATACGCCTACAACGAATATATAGATAAGGATTTGATAAACTCCGAGATAGCTGGGGATGAAGCAGCCGAGTCTCTGAAAAGAAGGCTTGTTTCGAGGTTATCTAAGATGGTATCTCAACCTCTCCACGTCGAGTTCCAGGTCTTCCTCGCGGACCACACCCCCGAGGTATTCTCGGGAGACAGGGACCCTGGAGACTCAACCGAACTGTACCAAAAATTTACAGAGTATATCTTGGAAGAGAGATTTCCGAAGTTCCTCGAGATATATCCCGTGGCTGCCAGATATATCGGTACAGGCATCGACCAATGGATCGAAGCGACAAACGAATTCCTGGGAAGAATCAAAAACGACTACGACGAAGTCGCAGAGAAACTCACTAAAAACAAAGATCCCGGAGCAATCGTGTATATAGAAGCAGATGGAGATTCACATTTATATGGCCGTGTAGTGTTTATTCTGGAGTTTGAATCCGGGGACAGAATAGTCTATAAACCAAAAAACCTCGATGTCGAGGGCCACGTCTACAGAATCATGGATTACTTCGATGACGGGGAGGAGTTCAAGACGCCCGAAACTTTGTTACGTGAAAACTATGGCTGGGTGGAATACATAGAAAACAAAGACACGACGGAGCCAGAGGATTACTACAGACGTCTCGGAGAGTTATTATCTATTATCTATATAGTTCATGGAACTGACTTCCACTTCGAAAATATAATTGCGTCAGGTAACTATCCTGTACCGGTCGATGGAGAAACCACTTTTTCTTCGCAGATTCCGGAATTCCTGATTCCGAAGGAAAAAACCGGTGATCAAGTTCTGCGAGAAGTTATCGATTCTTCGGTTCTAAAATCATATCTACTTCCGTATAGAACAAAATTAGAAGAAGACAACCCCCTGGTTCTGTCGGGGATAGGTATGTTCGAGAAACATCAGGTAGATACAAAGTATCTCAACTGGAAAAACATCAACCGGGATACCATGGATTTCGAACTGGAGAAAGTTACCGTTGAACCAGAGAAAAACTATCCCGTAAAAGACGGTGAAATCTATGAACCAGATAATTTTATAGACGAAATAAAGGAGGGATTTGAGGGAAACTACCGCGTCTGGATGGATATTCCGGAGGGCCTAGAGGATCTATTGAATGAATCTGAGGGTATGGAGACACGGTTTATGATGCGAGGTACGCGTGATTATTCCACAATGAGGTTTACATTAACAACTCCCATGTATCTTAAATCGGGTGCTTTAGCTGGAGTCAAGGTAGATGGACTGTTACCTTCATTCAAAATTAAGTTTCCAAACTATCTGGATGAGCTATATCCCGTACTCGAAGCAGAAAAGGAAGCGATGAGGAACTGGGATATACCTAAATTCAATACACGGACGGATTCCAGGGATCTGTACAGGGGAAACGAAGTCGTTAAAGAGGGGTTCCTTGGGGAAACAGGTGTAAACAAACTGTTTTCCCGTATAAGGGGGCTGTCGGAGGATGATCTTGAACGACAGCTAGATTTGATTACTGGGTCTCTCGCCGCGAAATCCGAAGTCAGCAGGGAGGTAGTTTATGAAAAGTTCTGAGTTCAATGAAAACCAGATATTAGATGAAGTTAAGATATTAGATGAAGTCGAGGCAGTAGCGGAAAAGATAAAGGAAGACCACATCGAGCTAACTGACGGATCGGTTGGATGGACTGTTCCTGGTATATATAATAACGACCTGGTTATTTCATCGAACTACGGTTTTTATAAAGGTTCGATGGGTGTCGCTGTGTTTTTCGCGGCATGCCAGAAAGCCTTAGAGACCGGGGATTATTTTGAATGGTTCGAACGAACGGTCGAACCTTTTCTTGATCCTTCTCCTGAATTTCTCCAGAATGAACGAGTTGTTTACGATACAGGTATAGGGTCTTTTGTACTTGGTTTTACGTTGGCTGCTGAGCTACTTGGTGAGGAAAGATATCTTGATTTAGCCAGGAGATACATGGAGTCCATCGATGAGTCGAAAATCGAGGCCTGTGAACTATACGATTATGTAGGGGGATTAGCAGGCACTGTTAACGTACTTCTGAAGTATGACGAGATATCCGGATCGGATACCGGTGAAGAGAAGGCACGGAGATGTGGTGACCGGCTTATATCTGAATCTGAACCGGTTAATGACAACCAGATAAAATGGGTTTCCGAAGGGCGGAACTCTGCATTGACGGGATTTGCCCACGGAAATACGGGCATATCTTATAGTTTAGCTAAACTGTGGGACGAAACCGGTGAGGACAGATACAGGGAGTATGCAGTCAGAGCCCTGAACTGGGAGATGGCTCAGTATAACGAAAACCGGAAGAACTGGCCGGACTACCGCAGTGGTGAAGAAAGCTACATGGATGACTGGTGTCACGGAAGTTTGGGTATACTCTGGGGTCAGCTATATATCCAGGATATACTGGGTGGAGACGGCATCAGGTATATAATAGATAACCCACTCAGTGAGTATAGTTCGGTTATAGGTGATAGTTCGGTTATAGGTGATAGTTTGGTTATAGGTGACAACGACTGTATCTGTCACGGGAACTTCAGTAAGGTAGAGTTTTTCCTGGATGCCAGTGATTTCCTCGAAGAACCGAAATACAGTGAACTCGCTATAGATATGCTGGAGGGTATGGTGGAACGGAAACAACGTCAAGGTAAATGGAGTTTAGTAGGTAATTTCGGTTCTACGTTTTACGACCCGTCACTGTATCTCGGAACCGCAGGTGTGGGTTACAGCTTGTTACGGTTTTTATACGGGGAAGAGTATCCCTCTGTGTTAATGATCTGAAAAACGGGAACCGGCTTTAGTTACAGATAGATTCTGGTTGTTAAAAATCAATACTGCGTTGATACTTTACCGCTGTAAATAATTTACCGTTGTTTACCTTTTACTGCCGTTGATACTTTACTGTCATTGGCACTTCACCGCCGCTGGTACTTTACTGCCGTTGATACTTGTTAAGCCGTAACTTTACGGCTCTTATTTTTCAGTTTACGACTTCGTGTATCTCGATTTCGTTTTTCCCTTCGAACATATCCATCGGTAGGTCGCTGTGTGCGTCTTTGAACTCCTGGCTAGAGGTCCAGTCCTCGAAGTCTTTTTTGGATTCCCAGTAGGTCAGTATGATATACCGTTCGGCATCCACTGGCCGAAGTATCTCCAGGCGAAGGAATCCTTCTCTGTCATCTATTTTTTCTGCACTGTTACGGAATCTTTCTTCGAACCTATCTTCCTGGCCTTCTGCCACAGGTATCCTGTTCGCTACAGCTATCATGGCTGAAAATACTGTTTATACCTCAATAAGATTTAGTTAAACCGAGTGAAAACCTGTTGGTTACCTTAATTTTAAGCCTATATTGGAGAAAAACCACATCTGATATATCAGCACGAGATAGTTCCGGTTAAATACTGTTAAATTAGGGGGGTATTTATTGATGAAAAATATGCCATACTAGTCGCAAAGGATCCATGAACCACAGCATGCAGTGGCACGTGGAACAGTGTCTAAAACCATTTAATCTTCTTGGCGTTCGTGGTAGTTATAGTTTAACTGCGATTCAGCTTTGTTTCTTGCTTTACGTTCGTCCATAGAGCAAACTAATTAACTCAATATTTAAATATTAGGGTACAATTATCAAATTAGATAAATACGAAATAATATTTTATTTTTCCCAATTTAATAAATAAATCTATGCTTTAATGCCGTACTTCTCTATCAATAAATAATATTATACTCTAATCCGGTATCCCTCTATCAGTAGTCCGACATAGATCCTTTTTTACGTGAGTACTTCTCCGCTAATTTATAGATACCGTATCCAACCAGGATGTAAAGAATCGCCTTCGCGACCAGCGCTAACAGCAATATACTTGGAATTTCCCAGAGTTCCATGTCGTTGTTCATGGTTAACTGGAGCAACTCCGAACCCAACGACAACGGCAGTACGTTAACTGGAGTGTATTTATCCCCGGGTGCAGCAATCAAACCGATCACTCCTATGTTTATTATACCCAGTAAATTTTCTATCCGTTTGTAGATCAATGTTATTCCCCCCAGGATAAATCCCAAACCTATACCGGAACAGACAGTCAACAAAAGTATCGGAATAACTGTGATTAAGTCGAGATTTATACTGACGCCGGTTGTAATCAACATCAGTACCAGTAGGATTCCACCGAAAATTAGGGACACCATTATGGATACGATAAGTTCGGCTGCTGCTATCAATCCGAAGTCAAACTTGGAAAGATATACCTGTTCTAATGTACCCCATTGACTTTCTTGGGACACGTATCTGGGAAACGACATAACCGAACCCGAAGCGACAGACCAAAGAAAGAAACCAACTACAAATCCCCCCACGGCGTTTTCCGTCATTATATTCGGCATAAAATCCTTACCTCCGAAGAAAAACATCGCGAAGAACAGGTATAGAGTTACAATACGTCCGAATGTATTCATCGGATAACGTTTCAGTAGTATATACTGCTTTTTAAACACCGCTTTAAATAAAATATAGGTCTGTTTCATGTATACCACCCTTCATTAGAACGTTGATTCAAATGAGTCAACTCTATACACCTTCCCTTTCATTTTCGTTAACTGTCTCTAGAAACGCCTTTTCCAGGTCAACTGTATCCGATTCGACATCCTTCAATAATACATTTTCCGTCCTTAGTACATCGATTACATCGTATAGCTTTTTGTCCGATGGCAACGTAATGTTGAACTCTGTTATGTTTCCGCTTTGATTCCATCTTATTATCTCGGCGATCGAGGATATCTTGGGTTTCACCGACTCTGATAACTCCCCCTCTATTGTAATGTTGTATGCTCCGGAGTCGAAATAATCGATCAGTTCATTTACGGATCCTTGCTCCACGATATCTCCTTCATTTATAATAACTACCTTGTCCGATACGTCCTCGACTACATCCATATGATGACTCGTTAAAACAACCGTGCGGTCGTCTTCCTTGACAAGATCCTTTACCGTCCTACGCATATGGTACGATGATTCGACATCCAACCCCAGTGTAGGTTCGTCCAGGAACAGAATCGGGGTTTTCTGCGCCATCATGCAGGCCATCGAGGTTTTCTGTTTCTGTCCTTTGGATAGATTTCTAACCGAAGTATTCTCTTTTTCCTCCAGCCCGAGTCCCTCGATATATCTCTGGGTCCTCTCTCTTACCTCTCCATCCGATGGATCTATCCCCTGTAAACTCGTGAAAAACTCTATATTTTCCCGGACAGTTAACCTCCAGTATATATTCCTGGCTCCCTCCAGCATCGCACTCATATGGGACTGGGCCTTCTTGGGGAACATTCCAAGTTCGTTACCGTCGACCCATACTTTCCCGCCGTCGTGGTGAACCAATCCTAGAATACATTTAATTATCGTGGTTTTTCCTGCTCCGTTGGGTCCGAGTAAACCGACCACGGTGTTTTCCTCTACGTCGAAGGAGGCACCATCTACTGCTTGGAATCCGTTGTATGATTTCTCTAAATACCTTACCTTTATCGCATTAGAAGTCATGTCTAATTGGGGTTTTATCCGGATTTGGTTTTTATCCGTGCCGTAGTTATTTAACGGGCCGTGTCTGTTTGATCGTGTTTGATAGATAAACGCCTGATCTATAAGTTTTTGCAAGAGTTTATAGTCAGTATTTACTCCTGCATTTGCTCCTGTATTTGTTCCTGTTATGATCCTCCGTCGCCGTCGATCAGGTTGTTCTGCAGTGGACTCAGCTAACCGAACCGACTATACGTAGGTTCAAGGCTAAATCCCCGTCCTTTAGGGCGTTCGAAAATTGAAAATTTTCGAGTGTTGCGAATCTTAGATTCGCAGACGTGGAAAAATTTAAAATTTTTCAACAACTGAAAATTCTTCGAATTTTCACACGTTCGAAAATTGAAAATTTTCGAGCAAGCAAATCTATGATTTGCATAAGGGGAGGATCTCAAAGCAAGCCGTTCTGTTTTGCCACCGTGTTTAGCTGTATCTCGTCCGTACCCTCCACCACCCTCAGCAACCTCGCAAGATGAAGGTGGTCCATGAATGGGTTGTCCTCCGAGAGGCCGCTCGCACCGTGTATCTGTACGGCGTTGTCCGCTACCTCCCAGAAAGTCTGGGTAGCGAACCACTTGAATATCGAACTGTCCTCCACCGTCTGCTGGCCGTCGTCCATCCTGTAAGCTAACTTCAGTCCCGCCGAATCGGCACAGTAGTTCTTGGCTCTCCCCTCCGCGAACATAGTCGACACCTGCTGGTACTTACCAATCGGTCTTCCGAACGCCTCCCGTTCGTTTGCGTACTCCCGGCATTTGTCCAGGAGGTACTTCGACATCCCCACTGCCGTCGCTCCGAGTTCTAGACGGCCGAGAGACAGAAACTCCATCGCGTTGTAGAACGCCGCGTCTTGGGTTCCGAGGACGCGGTCCTCCTCCACCCTGACACCGTCGAGTATGATCTCCTGCTGCAGTCCCTCGACGCCGACAGCGTTGTTCTTGCTACCAAGTTCGAACTCGTCGCTCTCGACGATGAAACAGGTAATTCCGCCGAATCTACCCACCTTTTCTTCCGACGTCGTTCGCGCGAAAACCTGGGCGAAATCGCAGTAGGGAGCGTTCGTGATCCACTGTTTCTGTCCGTCGATCACCCATTCGTCACCGTCCTTCTCCGCCGAAGTCTCCATTCCAGGAGCGTCGGAACCCACTCCGGGTTCGGTCAACGCGAAGGCTGTCGTCTTCTCGCCAGCAATACAGGGTTCGAGGTACTTCTCTACCTGATTGTCCTCCGCCTGTAGCAGGAGTGGTTTGGGTCCCTCGGGGCCCGCCAGCATGAACTCCGCTAATCCCCGTCCGTGTTCTGCTACCCGTTTCTTGGCGCGGTACCACGTTACGTTCGAGACGTCCATCCCGCCGTTCTCCTCGGGCATGTTCATCGCGTAGTATCCCGCCTCTGCACTCTTGCGCCGTATCTCGTTAACCTTCTCTATAACTTCCGGATCCGGTGTCCCGTCGGGGGCGTTCCTCAGACGGGGGTTTTCGTAGGTCTCGCCGAGCTCCGACTCGCGGGGTTCGACCTCCTGCTCGATGAAGTCGTCTATACTTTCGAGGATAAGTCTGGTTTCCTCGTCGACTGATAGATCTACGTTTTCTCCTGACATGGGGTAAAATCTATCTGCTGTAACTAAACCGTTGGTGGTCCGCAACGGTTCTCGTTGTTGGTGAGGACGGTTGGTTGTCGCTGTATCCGCAGAAGGTTGAACTATCATCTCCTCTGTTCGAATGGAGTTCCTTCTATCTTCATCTAAACTCAGCTAAATTTTATCCTAACTCAGTCCACTCGAACATTCCAACCTATAAACTGCGGTTCCGAGGTGCTGAATGAACTGTAGATCTAGCCAAAATAAATGTAGTACTTTCCGGATATCTGCGTGGTTATGCCGGACAAAAAATGTTTTTCCTCCGTGCTGGAGGAACCGTTCTTTAATTTGCAGTCTCGTGTTATTCTGAACCGTCGTCGAACTCTCCTTCTCCCAGCGCGATCAGTATTATACCTACGAGGTCCAGGGGGAAGGTGAATATGGTTACGAAACCGAGTACGCCTGCCGTCATGGAGGCGTACCAGTTACGTCCCTTGTATGCACTGACTCCACCCAGGAACTCTATCACCGAGAACACCAGGATGATTGCGGAAACTATCGCTCCCGCAGTCGGTGAGAGTCCGAGTAACGCACTCTCTCCCGTGCCCGAAGACACGAGTAGACCGAGACTAGTTATCGCTCCGATTACTCCAGCTAAAATCAACAAGAACCCACCTGCCTTGTACGTACGTTCTGTGAAATCTTCTCCCATTTCTTACCACCGACTGGATATAAAACAACTAGGCTTTAATGTCTTTTCCAGAAAGTATATATGACTTCTTTGTTATGGGATTAACGGGCCCAAAAACCCGTAAAAATCAAAAATTATCGGAGATTATTCGTGCTCGGGAATCAGGCTTGCACGTGTGAACTCCTGCTTATCGCTCTTCTCCAGTGCCGTCTGCGCCTCTTCGAGGGGGAACTCCGCATCGAGAAGCTCCTCGTAGGGGTAATCGTCGACGTGACGTTCCAGGAAGCTCAACGCCTTGTTGAGGTACCACGGCTGGTAGAAAAGCAGAGCGTGGACCGTAATACGCTGAAGCGTTAGGTCCGCGGGACTGAACTCGGTCTTGAGCTGAGTCGATATGTTGCCGAGTTCGATATACCTAGCTCCGTTACGGAGCATGTTCGCACCTTCAACAAACGCCTCTGGGATACCCGCAACCTCCATACCGACGTCGGCACCCTCGCCACCCGTAAGCTCCTGAACACGGCGTACACGTTGTTCGCTGTCCCCGTACTCCTTGAGATCGATGACGTGGTCGGCACCGAACTCCTTCGCCCGCTCTATACGGTTGTCTGCGCCCTCGACGACGATTACGTTGGCGTTGCTCTCCTTCGCGACCGCTATCGCGTTTATTCCGAGTCCGCCGGCGCCCTGTATCACGACGTTCTCTCCCTGTCGGAGATCGGCTTTCTCGAAACCGAACAGAACCTGTGAGAGTGCACAGTTCGCACCCGCCGCAACGTGTCCCGGAATCCCGTCCGGAACCTTGTAGAACTGCTGCTGCGGCTGGATGTAGTAATGTGTGGCGAACGTGCCACGGAAGTACGGCTCGATCTGGTGGGGTTGCATCCAGTCCCCGGTGCTTTTGACGATGTCGCAAGCGTAGAACTGGCCGTTGCTACAAGCCGAACACCCTCTGCAGGGATTAAAGTAGACCGGGGTTATCGTGTCCCCCTCCTTCACCGGATTGCCGGCTGAGTCTTCTGTGACGCCTTCACCTAGCTCGTCTATCTCCAGCACGGCTTCGTGTCCCAGTACCGCTCCCGGTGGTACGGGAAACTCGCCTTTCCAGAAATGTATTTCGCTGCCGCAGACGTTCGACCTCTTGACGCGGGTGAAGACAGCGTTTTCCTCTATCTCGGGGCGGTCCTCGATATCGACTATCTCCACCTCGCGTTCGCCCGCCAGGACGGCTGCCTTCCCGTTCATACCGGCAGACATCTTAGTACTTGTATTCCGTCTCGATGTCGCTCGCCGTCTCGACCATGTTGACCGCGGCGTCACTGTACTGCATTACCTGCTGCATGTTGCCGTTGAGCTCGAACTTGCCGCTCATCAGACCGTCGATAGCACCTATCTCCCCACGTGTAAGAGCCTCCCAGTTGCTGAAGGGACCAACGATCTCGAAGCCGTACTCCTCATCGCTTGGGTTCTGCACTGGGTAGACCTCCGTGCACTCGCCTGCCTCGAGACCCACGTAGTAGTGTATGTCTCCTTTGTCGCTTACCCTGTCCTCAAACTCCTCTTTTAGTGCTTCGTTATCGGGCTCTATCGTGAACAGGAAGTCGCCGTTGAAGTCGAGTCCCCAGTCCTGTGCTTTCTCTCGGTACTCCTCGTTGTCGTTGAGTTTATCTTTCCACGCTTCGATCCATTCGTCGCTCGGGAATTCTACAGCCATTTTATTTTCACCTTTTGTATGTTTGAAAAATTTTTTCAGTCCAAACCGTCGTCCATCCGTGGACATTGGTTTTTCTTGACCCAAAGGATGCCAGTTGTTAACATAAAACCTTCCAAATCCCTCACCGGACGCAAACCTCACCGAATCTATCGACATGGAATCCGTTATAACCTGGAGATGTACGTAGCCTACATTCCTTGTCTTTCCGTTTGCCCTGTTTGATTTTCGGGCTATGGGTCCGTTTGATTTTCGGGCTATGGGTCCGTTTGATTTTCGGGCTATGGGTCCGTTTGTTGTTTCTATTGACCTCGCAGGAAGCACCGTAAACATGTACGGGGGTGCGGAAATCCATCCGGCTGAGGTTTTATTTCCTCTTGAGTTCCTCCTCATTTTTCTCACCGACGAAATCCTGCCTACTTGTATACAGTTATACTACCTGTACCCATCGAAAACTTATCAAATACGGAAACTATCCGACAGAGTTTTATTTCTAATACGACATCGGGCTGGTTAATGGCAGTTGCATCCATCGCAGGAGCCTTTCTGACCGTCGTAGGCGTCGCTTTACTAGCAGGTGAATCGATCAAGACTGACAGGTTCCCCGCCGGAGGCTTTGCCGTAACAGGCTCGGGTGCCACTTTACTCATTATCAGCGTTACCGACGACCTACTGGTCCCAACGGCGTTTCTGGTGGTTTATGCTGGATCTGCAGTCTTACTCTACCGCGGCAGGTGGGGTATGGATGATGGACCTACCGGTGACGAAGATGGTGATACCTACGACATCCAGGGCAGGGTGGCAACGGTAACGGAAACTATCGACGGCCGTGGCACCGTCGATGTACAAGGGATGGAGGGTGGAAGTGTGGAGGCACGTAACGTCGGTTCGGAACCTATCGAGGAAGGTGAACGCGTCAGGATAGTGAGCTTTCAGGACGGTGAAGCAGAGGTCGCGAGGTCTGAAACCCAGGGTTCGTTCACTCTCGATGGGTAGGAGTAGCTGAAGACCTTATATATCTAGGTCGGTTGGATCTGTAGGTTACACGCCGAAGCCGTCACGACTGGGGAACTTTTTTGCATTCTTCTGTAGAGATTCAACCATGGACTTAGGTCTGAACGACAAGACAGCACTGGTCACCGGTGGTGCAGGACGTATAGGAACCGAAGACTGTAAAGTTCTCTCGAGAGAGGGTGCCGAAGTCGTATGTCTCGACGTGGATCAGGAGAAAGCGGAGAACGTGATAGAGAAGATAGACGGGGACGGTATCGCGGTGGAGTGCGACCTCACCGACAGAGACCAGGTGAGGGGCACCGTCGAGGAAGTCAGGGAACAGACTGGGGGAGTCGACGTACTCGTAAACAACGCCGCGATGTTAGATGCGAGGGACCAGGTAAAGGATTTCCAGAACGATACCTGGGACCGTGACATGGAGGTGAACCTGACCGGCGCATACAACATAACGCGAGAGGTTTTTCCCGAGATGTGTGAGAGGGGATGGGGTCGCGTTATAAACATGAGTTCGATGGCAGGCTGGCAGGGCGGTTTCGGTCAGGCGTCGTACAGCGCCACGAAGGCGGGACTGATAGGCTTCGGTAAGACACTTGCTCTCGAGGGTGCACAGCACGGCGTAACCGCCAACGTCATCGCTCCAAGCATCGTCATGTCCGCGCTCGCCGACCTGCCGCTCGACCAGCTAGAACAGATGGACGAGTACTTCGCACGTATTGCGAAGGCGACGCCGATGCGTAAACTGGGTAAGGAGGAGGACGTTTCGAACCTGATAGCCTACCTCGCCAGTGACCATGCGGGCTACATTACTGGACAGGTCGTAGGCGTTACGGGTGGAATAGATCTATTCAGCTTCTGAGATCTGAACGTTAGAGCTTATCGAAGAAGTTTCGCCGTATTAGACCGGAGTTAATTTCAGATTAAGGGTTACTGAGCTGTATTTTGTGAGTGGGTAGTGGCTGTATTTTGTGAGTGATTAGATAGACAGAGTATAACGGCATGGATGGTTCGGAGATACATAGTAATTTGGCAAGGATAAGACCGTAGATACGTATAATTTTACGACGAGAATACGCCGTGACAATGGGTGGAGGCAGGAGTTACCAATTTCAGACGTATCCAGGGAGGGATACCGAGAGATCTGACACTCTATATAAGAATAAAGGGGCATTTTTAAACGCGGAATATTTGAGATAAGTGGGGTATCGAAAACCCAGACTCATTATATATCCTGGCTATCTAGATACCGGATAAATTGTACGTTTAAAAATGGCCGAATAAAGCGAGAGTACCACGGGTGACCCCACCCGTGGTTGTTTACTTATTCTTCCGCTTCCTTCAGTTTGACGTGGAACTCGGCTCCGTTGAGGGCATCGTTATCCTCAACCCAGACTTCACCCCCGTATCTATCTACCAATTTTTCAACAAGGTACAGTCCGAACCCTGTTTTAGGGCTGGAGTAGTTCCACTCTTTTCTGGAGAATATTATATCCTTGACGTGTTTGGATAGACCCTCTCCGTTGTCCGCTATAACCACCTCTGCAGCGTCCTTCTTCTCTTCACCGTAAACCAGGATCTTCTTGTCGTCCCTCGGATTGTGTTCGACGGCGTTAGTTAGTATGTTTTTGAATAAGTTCGAGGTCATCTCGTCACCCAGTACCGGAACTTCGGGTAGCTTTCTTTGCTCGATACTGCAGTCGTACTGATCCTCCACGTTGTCTATCTGGTTGTTAAGGCAGGAATTGAGATCTATGGGTTCCAGCTTGGCCTCGTTTTCCTTAGCTATCGAGTTCACCATTATACGTATCGATTCGGTAAGCTCGATCACGTCTTCGGTGGAGTTGACTACCGCCTCGACCAACTCCTCGTCCTTCAGACTCTCCTCTGACTTCAGGTATTCGACGCCGTTACGTATCACGTTCATGTCGTTCCTGACGTCATGTCGCATCACCTGGTTCACGAGCTTGAGGTCCTCGGTCATCTCTTCCAGCCTCTTTTCGCGACGTTTTCTCTCCGTCATGTCCTCGGTGATTCCGATCAGCCTACGCCCCTCGGTATCCAGAAGCTTCGCCCGTGAGTGATGCCATCTTTCCTCACCGTCCTTCGTCTCCACCCTGTAATCGAGTTCGAACCCCTTATGGTCGGACTCTTCCTCAATCACTTCCCTTACCTTTCTCTTAAACTTCTCGAGATCGTCGGGATCGATGTAGTCCTCGTACTCCTCGATGCTGTCGGCAAACTCGTCCCCGGAGTACCCGAACATCTCCCTTAGAGTTTCGTCCAGTATCAGCTCACCCGTATCGGGTATCCATTCCCAGACGCCGTTGTTGGTTCCCGAGAGAGCCATGTCGAGACGGTTCTTGGCACGTCTCAGCTCCTGTTCCCTTTCCTTCCTGTCGGTGATGTCCTGAAACGTTCCCCTCACTGCGGTGATCTCTCCGTCGGTATATACCGGCTTGCCTTTGGCGCGAACCCATTTCACGTCTTCCTCCGCCGTTATAAGTCGAAGTTCGTCGTCGTAACTTTCTCCCCGCTCGATGGCTCCTTCCACGTTTTCACGTATGGTCTCCCTGTCGTCCGGGTGATAGAATCCGATTCCCTCCTCCACCGTGGGGCTGTAGCTTTTCGGGAGTTCGTGTATCTCGTAAACCTCTTCAGTCCATATAAGATCCTGGTCCCCAAGGTCTATCTCCCATCCACCAATCCCCGCGACCTTCTGTATTTCCATAAGGAACTCCCTGGTACGTTTTATCTCCCGTTTCTCCGCCTGCTTCTCACGTATTTCTTTCGCCCTTCCTCGAAGATTCGAGGGAAGTTTTTCGTCGTCTGTAGCTTCCAGGTCGTCGAGTAAGACCTCGATCTCTTTCTGTATCATATCCCTGTCACCCCCCACAAAACTTTTGTAATAGATTATACTCTTAATTTAAGTCTAACAGTAAATAGCTCTTGTAGTTGAATATTCCACCATAACAGCTGGATGGATTTACCACTTATTACTGCGGGTATTTATCCGCGCACCATGGTAATGTGGCTTAATCAACCGAAGGGACCGTGATGGACTGACGGTTTATTTTTGATAGGTCTAACGGGTGTAGTCCTTTTCCCCTGAAACCTGGGTAGAGCTTAATCAAATGTTATCAAATAGGGTTATTGGGGTTAACCATTAAACCTGGGATACCTGGTAGACGTCTTGATAAAACAGGGTCAAACCATTCTCCCGGAACCGGGTGACGTGAGAACCGAAGCTACTCGTTATTTAGATGGTTTGATATATAAAAACTTAGTTGTTTAAGAAACTCGTTCGCTCAAACACTCTTCACCTCAGAAGCCCGATAACTCCGGCACCCAGGGGTCCTATTATGGCGGTGCTGCTGGGTGTCAGACCTACCACGGAGAACGCCAGCACTATCAGAGCTATCGCACCTCCGGCCTGTACTGCTCTCTCGTTGATGCTGTCTCCGAGTACCGGTTTGAGGGCGGCTATCGAAACAGACAGAACTGCACCCACCATCACGGCCGACGCTGCTTTGAGGGCGAGCAGTACGTCGGGTGTTGCGATGAGCCTGAACCCCTCGGGTTGGAGCGTGACGACGATACCCGCAGCCAGGACGTAGGTTGGATGTGGAGTATACTGTCTCGCACGTCTGCTGGGTATACGGAACGCTATCAAAGCAAGGACGGCGGCGGCGAAGTATTTGAAGGCTGCGACGTCGAGTGCGGTTCTCAGTGTTGGTGCAGCCATCGCCTCCACGGCGGCGACACCAGCCAGTACGAGGGCTATCGCCGTGACGTTAACGACGGTACGTGACACGGGTGCATCTATCTCCGACAAAATTATGCTGGCGGTCGCGGTCCCTCCGAACACAAGAACGCCGGTTTCGAAGACTCCAGCGGCCGAAGATAGGGCTCCGGCGAGCACCAGTGAGGCGAAGACACCGTCCACGAGGGGTAAAGCCATCACCGTGGCTAAAGATTTGAATCCCTCGGCGTCACCTCCCTCCGGTGGTAGATTATGCAGGTAACCTGTCACCGACATCTTGGTAGCCGGAGTATAGGTCCGGTAGACCCCCGCCGTAACCATCGGCGGAGCGGTGACCAGAAACGCTGTACCGTCCAGCTACTTCGGGTTCCGTGGTCCATTTGGTCCAGTCCATCCTAAAAGAGGTAATAAACTCGCTGTCAGTGGTTAGTTGACTACGGGACTCGACCTTATTCATGTAGCTGGCGGACATACTAGATCTAATTACCAACCGTAAAACTAAAAGGGTTGTGTGAGATGGGGTAACGTATCACCCGTTTTAACTGTATCTGGTGCTCGTTTGGACTGTAATTGATGATTGTTTGGACTGTGACTGGTAGATGTATCCCGCTGTTATTCTATCTCAGGTATTCTGGTAGATCTGTTCTAAATAGATTTTTGAGAATCTCGGGGAGTACTCTTTTCTAGGGAATATTTTTCAATCCTTAATCGAAATTATGGGGCGTGTTTTCAGTTAAGGTCAAACTGGTTTTGGCTGTACTATTGTTTGGTTTAGCTGCCATCGCCCTTACGGTTCCTTCCCTTCAGGACGGTGTGGTAACTGACACGGATAACGGGAACGTCTCAAGTGGAACGGATAGTTCGGGTGGAGCGGAAGTAACACCAGTCTATCTGGAAAAAACAGTCCATCTGAAAAGGGTGGATATACGTCCCAAAAACCAGTGGACTCAAACTCCTCCACCAGGCAGGGGGTTAGCTCGGTTAACCTGTCAGAAAAATATCCGGTCGATAACGCAAGCGCAGTACCTTTCCAGGAAAATGAGGAAGATTACAAGATCGACAACAAACTCAAGACTTTCGCCGATAAGAACTACGTCAAGTACGTAGGCTACTGGAAAGTCGTCGAGAAGGAACCAAACCAGCCGCCGGTGAGAAAACCGATATACGTCAAAATAAACAAGACCGAATGGATAAAGACTGAAACTGCTTTTAACGCCACGGATAAGGTTTCTCGAAAGGTTTCAGAAATGACTCCGGAAAAACATCCCAGTTACGTCTCCGTCGGCTTCACCGTAATAAATGATAGCTCGGGAGCGAAGGGTGCAGAGGTGACGATAGCACCATACAAGGACGATGACGGGGTTATTCATAGACCAACAGTTCCGGTTTCTGCGTTCAGGGACGAGCTTGAAGGAAAGGTTACCGGGGTTGTCGGGAGCAGTAAGTACCGTGAAACGAGACAGGTACCTGTGGTTGTAACCAACGCTACCTCCCAAGTTCTCGAGTACTATCAGAACGAGAGCCGGTAAATACCGGCACCGTAACCGTTTCCCCATCTACATTTTCGAATGACGGTGCCGCGATTGTCGGTGAGATCGGAAGCCATGAAAACCATCCGATAGTTGGGTCAGCACCGAATGTTGTTTACTCGACTGCCGGTTCAACAAAACAAATCGGCTTTACAGTCTCAAACCCGCTTCACTTTCTCAAACCGGCTTTACAGCCTCAAACCACCCTGTTCAAACCACGTCTTTGTCCCTCAGTTCATCTATTTCGGCATCACCGAATCCTGCCTGTTTCAGTATCTCTTCGGTATCCTCCCCCTTGGAGGGAACATCGCCGTCTTCGACGTCGTCACACACCGGATTCGATACACGGGGAACCCCGGCCTTCGGTTCGGTGGTGCCTTCCGTTACGGGGCTCTCCATCGCTTCCCGGAGTGTGTTTACTGCTTCAATCGGGACGTCGTCGAGTTCGACCCATTCCTTCCTCGTTCTCCCTGAAAAGAGCTCCTCGAGTTCCTTCCGAAGATCCTCTCGCCGTTCCGGATCTTCGTTCATGTGTTCGGTAACCAGGTCCTGACGTCCGACTGTTCGACAGAACTTCCGCCAGAACTTGGGTTCCATTGCCGCGAGAGCAACGTACCCGTCTTCGGCTTCGTAGACATCGTAACATGGATACTTTCCGGTCAAGGCAGTCTCTCCGGCCCCTGCACCGGATCCGAGATACTCGTCGGGTAAAGCGGCCTGGGAGAACGACAGCAGCGCATCCGTCATCGAAACGTCGATGTACTCGCCGCCGTTTCCGAACTCCCGGGAGAGGAGACCGGAAACCACCGCGAAGGCGGCGTAAAGACCGCCCGACATGTCTCCCACGGGGTATCCCGGTATCACCGGATTTCCGGCTTCTCCGTCCGGATCCACTCTGCTCCGCGTCATGCCGAGTAGGCCACCTAACGCCTCGTAGTTGAGGTCGTGTCCCGGTTTCTCGCTGTACCGTCCGTTCTGGCCGTAACCCGTGAGCGAGCAGTAAACCACGTCGGGGTTGTGTTCCCGCACTGATTCGTAGTCTACCTCGAGTCTGTGTTTGACGTTTGGGCGGAACTGCTCGATTACGACGTCCACGTCCCCGCAGAGTCGGTAGAAGACCTCCTTACCCTCGGAGGACTTGAGGTCCAGCTCTACCGACCTCTTTCCCCGGTTCACGGTAGAGAAAAGCCCACCGACGCCCTCGTCCGTGTAGGGGGGTGTATATCTCGCGTAGTCTCCTTTTCCGGGGCTCTCGATCTTTATGACCTCGGCACCCATATCCTGCAGCAACTGGGTCGCGAACGGTCCGGGAAGAAGTCTGGTCAGGTCTAGTATCCGTACTCCATCTAGGTTCATGGGCTACGTTTCGGAGGCCAGGACTTTATTGCTGTCCCGTTTTGACTGCTCTTCCTTTTTCAACGGAAACTGAACCCAAGAACCCAAAGATCGACACCAGTCCCAGGAACCGGGACAGGGGTAAAACATACGATGTAACTGTTACCGGTACAGGGCCGGATCTTAACCGGTAAGATGTGTCTGGAGGAGTAGTTGACGGACCGTTTTCATAATCAACGCCGATCTGATCAATATCCTACCGACCGGACCTATCAACATCAAATAAAGTGGTTTTATGGAAAGTGGTTTTAAGGAGAATTGGCAAACGGTAGCTACAGTTAAATATCCTCGAAAAAACATTGACATATACATGTACGATAAGTTATTCGTTCCCACGGACGGAAGCAGAGCAAGCGATCTAGCGCTGGACCACGCCCTATCCCTGGCCAAGATACATGATGCGGCGGTACACGTCGTCTACGTTGTGGACACGACTGTGTACTACCGTCACCCTGGGGTCGCCGACACGGTGATCGCGGAGCTCGAGGCTGACGGGGAGAGGTTAATGCAGGACCTTCGGGACAGGTTTGACGACGAACCGGTCTCCATACAGACGGAGATAGGTTACGGTATACCCCACGAGGAGATACAGGAGTACGCCAGCGAGAACAACGTGGATCTCATTGTGATGGGTACTCACGGAAAAACCCCTCTCAAACGCGCCGTCATGGGGAGCGTGACAGAGTGGCTGGTTACCAACTGTGACAGACCCGTTCTTACCGTGAAGGACGTAGAAAAGGAGGGTACGCTGGAGTCAGAGAGGAAGGAAACAACCGAGTAAACACGGATGTCGGCGTACCGGCCGTATTCAGGTTGACTGACGGCGGACCTCGGTCCAGGGTAACCGATAATGAGGATATAGGGGGTAGTTTGGAGGTTTTTCTAGTTAGGGGGTGGTAGTGTTTGTAGGTGATAGTGTCTGGATGTTGTTGTTTGGATGTTGTTGTTTGGATGTTGATGTTGCTTGGATGTTGTTGTAGTTTGGAGGTGTTTATGCTCGAAGGTGGTTTTATTCGGACGTGGTTTATTGTTAGGAGGTGGTAGTTCCGGCTAATGTGTTCTGTTACCCTTCTGAATACCGTTTTGGCATCCTCAAATTTTTACCATCTCGAACGTAACTGTGTATCATGTCTGACCGTTCTACTGTAGGTGAACTTCAGCCACCGGATCGACTTCTGATGGGTCCCGGCCCCAGTAACGTGCATCCACGTGTACTCAGGGCAATGAGTGCATCGGTTGTAGGGCACCTGGATCCCTACTTTCTTGAAGTCATGGACGACGTTCAGGAACTCCTTCGTTACGTTTTCCAGACCGATAACGAATGGACGATACCCGTCAGCGGAACCGGATCTGCGGCGATGGAGGCGTGTTTCACCAACCTCGTCGAACCCGGGGACACCGTCCTCGTCCCCACAAACGGATACTTCGGGGAGAGGATGGAGAGCATGGCACGTCGCGTCGGGGGTGACACCCGGTTGGTGGAGGCTGACTGGGGTAAACCTCTCGATGTAGAGGTCGTGAAGGAGGCTTTCGAGGAACACGACCCCGACGTCTTCGGCGTCGTACACGCTGAAACAAGCACCGGCGTTTTACAGCCCCACGTCGACGAACTGGTTGATATTGCCCACGACAACGACGCGTATGTCGTGCTCGACACCGTAACGTCACTCGCCGGAGTAGAAGTCGATATCGACGGTTGGGGAGTCGACGCCGCCTACAGCGCCGACCAGAAATGTCTCTCCTGTCCACCCGGAGCGAGTCCTCTGACGTTGAGTCCACGGGCTATGGATAAAATCAACAGCCGTGACACCGAACCCAAGTCGTGGTACCTCGATCTATCTCTCTTGGACGAATACTGGGGAAGTGACAGGAGCTATCACCACACGGCACCGATCAGCAACGTCTACGCACTCCGGGAGGCACTCCGTATCGTCGAGGAGGAGGGTCTCGAGGAAAGATGGAGACGTCACCGGGAAGTAGCAGGTGCGTTAAAAACGGGTGTCGAGGCTATGGGTCTCGAGATGAACGCCGAGGACGAGTACTGGCTCCCACCGTTAAACGCAGTGAGGATACCGGAGGAGGTGGACGCCGCCGCCGTTCTCGAAAATATGATGGAGGAATACGGCATTGAGATATCGTCGGGTCTCGGCGACCTGGAGGGTAAGATACTCAGGATTGGATGCATGGGGCACTCGGCACAGATAGAGAACGTCCTGTACGTAGTGGGGGCACTTGGTAAGACTCTAGAGGGGATGGATGTGGACGTAAACGTCGAAAAAGCCATGAAGGCGTTGAGCTGAAACCTACAACGCTGAGTTAAAACCGACAAAAAACTAACTGGGAGAATCGATGGTTCAAACCGGGTTTGGTGAACCGGCGAACTTAAGTTGAAGTCCCGACAGGATTTCAATATGGAGATAAACCCGCCTGAAAGGGATGAAGTAGACGTCGAACATCCGGCCTGGCGTAGCCTCGTGGGTGTCGGAGTCGGATACTTCGTCCTGCTCGCAATAATTTTCGGTCTGCTGTTCGTGGTTCCGTTTTTGATTTTCTCATTTCTATAACCGGTTTAGGTACCGTGGGTACCGTGGTGTCACCGTACGTCTGGCCGGTTTGGAGATGGCGGAAAACAGCTGTAACGTTGGTTGGTCTTTCCTGTATGGGAATAAAGATAAAAACACCTTAGGTTAATTTAACTACGTGAAGATAGCTCTGCTTGCGCACGATCTGTTTCCGGACCGCGCAAAAACCGCACTTGGAATCATCAGGTACAGGGATTACGCCGAGGTCGAGGTAGTTGGAGTGCTCGACAGAGGGAATCATGGAAGAACCGTAGACGAACTTCTACCCGACGTCGAGGAGCCGATACCGGTCGTTGAGTCGTGTTCCGACCTCCCGGAGTTCGACGCACTGGTCATAGGTGTCGCGCCGATAGGCGGAGGCTTCGACGAATCATGGCGGCCGGATGTCGAGGAAACCTTACGACGTGGGAACGCCGTCGTTTCGGGGCTGCATACCTATCTCGCCGACTTAGATGGCCTGTCGAGTATCGCCGAGGAGTACGGCGCCGAATTAGTAGACGTCAGGAAGTCCCGGGACGTGGACGTCGCCGAGGGTATCGAAGCCGACACCCAGGTGACGTTGACTGTGGGTACCGACTGTAGCGTAGGAAAGATGACTACCTCCATGGCTCTCGTCCGAGACGCGAGGAAACGGGGCATCGACGTGGGTTTCGTCGCCACCGGACAGACCGGTGTGATGCTGGAGAGCATGAGACACGGACAGTACGACGGTTACGGGGTTCCTGTAGATGCTGTGATGTCGGACTACATCGCGGGGGCGGTTGAGGACGCTGTACTGTCTTCAGCCGAAGAGGGTTACGATCACCTCATCGTTGAGGGTCAAGGCAGCATCTACCACCCCGCCTACTCCGGCGTAACTCTCGGACTCCTACACGGTTCCCGGCCAGACAACCTGGTGCTGTGCCACAGCCACGGTAGAGACGAAATAAGGGGTTACGGTACCCGGATACCGTCACTGGAGCAGTACGTGGATGTCTACCAAGAACTAGCGGAACCCGTAAGCGGCGCGACTGTAGAGGCGGGCGCACTCGACACCTCGTCGTTCGAAGACGGTTCGGATGCGCATCGGGAACTCGAACAGTACGGTGAAGTTATAGACTGTCCGACATTCGACCCAGTACGGTTCGGTGTGGAGGATGCTGCGGACGTACTCTTTGACTGAGTTCCGAAAACCTTAGAGTACCACTGGAAAGGTTAAACGTTGTTAGATCGGAGTGACTGGTTGTTTGGAGTGACTGGTTGTTTGGAGTGACTGTTCGATCCGAGTAGTTACATCTGGGGTACCTAAGACTATTAGACCTCAAGTATACCGGTTCACCGCCCAAAACTCTACAACGCTGGAGGTTGGTGTTTCTTCCAATGTCTACTTTAGACCTCAACGTCTCTCTTCCGGTGGCGAGTCAGCCGAAGTTCGACGACTTCGTGGAGCAGGGTGTTCTTGCCGAAAACCTGGGTTTCGATCATCTCTGGATGTCGGAAACCTGGGGGAGAAACGCCGTATCAGTTATATCTGTACTGACAGAACGTACCGACGAAATAGGTCTCGGGACTTCCATACTCCCAATCTACTCCCGATCGCCTGCCCTGATGGGGCAGACCGCCGCAACTCTACAGGAGTCCTCGGGCGGAAGGTTCCGTCTCGGCGTCGGTTCCAGCAGTCCCACCGTCGTGGAGGGATGGCATGGCGTCGACTACGAGAGACCCCTGAGACGTAAACGTGAGTACATCGAGATAATTAAGGAGGTCGTAAGGGGAGGTGAAGTCAACTACGACGGCGACATATTCGATCTCGCGGGCTTCAACCTCCGTTTCACGCCGCCGTCCCCTCCGTCCGTAGAAGCCGCCGGACTCGGTCCCAAGGCGGTGGAGTTAGCGGGAAGGTTCGCCGACGGATGGCACGCCGTACTGTTCACTCCCGAGTCCTACGGAGAACGTTACAGCGACCTCCAGCGGGGTATGGAACTCGGCGGTAGAACGGAGGACGACATCAGAACCAACCTGATGTTGACGTGCTGTGCCCTCGACGACGAAACACGCGCCAGAAAACTCGCCCGACAGCACGCCGCGTTCTACATAGGGGCGATGGGTACGTATTACAGGGATTCGTTGGCGCGGCAGGGATACGAGGAGACAGCATACCACGTACACGTGGCATGGTGGAACGGCGATAAACAGGAGGCGATTGATTCGGTGACGGACGAACTTTTGGACGCGCTGGCAGCCGCCGGATCCCCGGAAAAAGCGAAGGAAAACCTCCGGAGATTCGCCGAGATCGACGAGTTAGACGAAATAACACTCCTGTTTCCGAGGGGGGCCACGGCGGAAGAGGTGGAGGAGACGATGGAGAAGATGTCACCCGAAAACATGGACTGGAACGAGGAAGCACCGAGCTAACTCCTGATCACCTTATACCGACCTGTCCGGAAACCGGCTGAGTATATCGGCGTGTAACATCACCCTTTACTCGGGACCTATGTTTACTCCGGAACCATCTTTATTCCGGAACTACGACCACCTTGCCGTAACCCTCCCTGTCCTCGAGGAGCGCATGCGCTTCGGCGAGATCGCTCATAGGTAGAACCTTCCGAACGCGGGGTTCGAGTTCGCCGTCCCAGACGAGTTCCATCACGTCGTCTACCTCTCCGGGAGTAGCCATCGTCGAACCTATGACCTCTAACTGGTTCCAGAAGATTCGGTTGATATCCGTCTCGGGGCTACCCCCCGTTGTCGCGCCGCAGGTAACGAGACGGCCGCCTTTCGCCAGACTCTTGAGGGAGTCTTGCCAGGTTTCGGCGCCTACGTGGTCCACCACCACGTCGACACCCCTCTTATCTGTCTCCTCACGTATCCAGTCGGAGAAGTCACGTTCCTCGTAGTTGACGACGTGGTCTGCCCCATCCGCGACTGCAGCCTCCAGTTTTTCTTCGCTTCCCCCCGTTGCGTACACCTCGGCTCCGGCGTAATCCGCGATCTGGGCTGCGGCGTGACCTACTCCGCCGCTTGCGCCGAGCACCAGTATCTTTTCTCCCGGATCCAGTTCGGCACGGTCGATCAGCATCCGCCACGCCGTCTGGAAAGCGAGAGTCGCCGAACCCGCCACCTCCCATGGAACGTCGTCGGGAACCGGTACCAGGCAGTCCTCGGGCACCGCAGCAAGTTCTGCATGGACTCCGTCGACGTGTTCACCAAGGAGATGGTAGTTCACACACATCGAGTTCTCGCCGTCACGGCAGAACTCACAGTCACCACACGAAACTCCAGCCGAGACGGCGACGTGATCACCCTCCGAAAACCGGGATACGTCCTCTCCTACCTCACTCACTACCCCGGCGGCATCGCTTCCCGGAATATGGGGGAGGTCGAGGTCGATCCCCGGTAATCCCTTCCGGCTCCAGATATCGAGGTGGTTGAGTGCCGCAGCCTTCACCTCCAGTAAAACCTCGTCCCTCCCGATCTCGGGATCGGGAACTTCGCGGTACTCGATAACGTCACGGTCTCCGTGTCCGGTGTAAACGCAGGCTTTCATGTCGGGTTGAGTTGCGTCGTCGCGGTGGAAAAAGTTAAGGGGTGTTACCCAAACCCTACTGGGGAGTGAGGACCGCACTCCTTTACGACTTCCAGTAACTCGGCGACAGAACCACCAACACCGACACTATCTCGAGACGTCCAGCCCACATCAACGCGAACATCAACATCTTGCTGGACCACGGAAAGTTGACGAAGTTGTCCATAGGACCGACCTGTCCGAAGCCGGGTCCGACGTTACCGAGAGTCGCCGCCACCGACGCCATGCCGTCGTAAGCCGTTATCGGGAATCCCGCTCGGTGGGAGTCGATCACCACGACCACGCTGGAAGCCGCGAACACCATGATGTAGAGAGCAGTGAAGGCGTAAATGCTCTTGACCGTCGACTCGTCCAAAACCCTGTTCCCGAGACGCATAGGACGGACGGATTCGGGATGGATCGACTTGAATACCTCCCGTTTGAAGCTCTTTATTATCACGAGCCACCGTACCGCCTTTATCGCTCCCGCCGTCGAACCGGCGCTTCCACCCATAAACATAGCCACGAAAAGAACCATCTTCGGCGCACCCTTCCATTCGATGAAGTCGACGCTTGCGTAACCCGTCGTCGTGACCACGGATACGATCTGGAAAGTTGCCTCCCTCGCCGCACGTTCGATTCCTGCGGGATGCGCGTACTTCCCAGTCATCCCCAGAACCGCCACCGTGACCGAGAACAGAACCACCACGAACGTGTAGAACCGGAACTCTGCGTCGTCCGTGATTTTGCTGAGGCTACGTTGACGTATCGCCCGCCACATTAACGCGAAGTTGATGCCCGCCGCAAACATGAAGGGGATGATCACCCACTGGACGACGCCACTGAACGCCTGGACGCTCCGTGCCTGTGGCGAAAAACCGCCGGTCGAAAGAGACGTGAAGCCGTGGGAGACCGAGTTGTAGAAATCCATAACCGGTGCGTACCCCGCGAGATGCAGTCCGTACAGGACAGCTATCTCTAGAACAGTTAAAGCGACATAGAGCTTCCAGAGCGCCCGTGCCGTCTCCGCCATCCGGGGAGTCAGCTTCTCCATCTCGGGTCCCGGTGCCTCCGCGTCTACCAACTGTGCACCACCTGACTGTAGCTTGGGTAGAACTGCTATGGCGAGAACCACTATACCCATTCCCCCGAGCCACTGTGTTAACTGACGCCACATCAATACCGACCTGTTATGGACGTCGAACTCCGTCATCACTGTCGAGCCGGTAGTGGTGAATCCACTCATCGACTCGAACAAGGCGTTCACGGGGCTCGCCAGAACCCCGGATTCAGCGACAACGTATGGTATAGCTCCGACACAAGCAACCACCATCCATGTCAAGGTCACCGTCAGGAAACCTTCCCGTACCCCTATATCCTTCGTCTCCGCCAGCTGCTGAAGCCCGAAACCGAGCAGGAGTGCCACCGCGCCGGTGACGACGAACGGAACCACCGATTCACCGTACCATAGAGCCGTCACTATCGGTATCGAGAGAGTCGCAGCAAGGTACTTGACGACGGTTCCCACCAGGCTGAGAGACGACCGCCAGTCGACTTTCATTCTTTATCCATCTCTTTAATCAGTTTCCCACATCCTGTTTTTACATTGTCACTGGAAATCCTCTTCCCTTATTTGGGTCGTCGCTTCTTCCCTATTTTCTGTCCTCTCTCCTCAAGGTCTTCATCTCCCTCCTTCTCATCATCTCCCTTCTTCTAGATCTTATCCGTTACCTCGTTCTGGACTTCGGCGTCCACGAATACAACCACGTGGTCTCCTTTCTCGATCACGGTGTCTCCACGTGGAGTGATGAATTTGTCTCCCCTCGTGATCGCTCCGACGACGTATCCGTCGGGTAGCTCCTTAGAGCTTTCACCTATCGTCTTACCCTCCAGAACGCTCTCGTTGGTGATACGCATCTCCACTACCTCCGCCTCGTCCTGACCCACCAGCACCACGTTCTCCGCCTGCCGTGAATGGGTGAACCGGGTGATTTCCTGGGCTGTAACCCTTCTAGGGTTTACTGGGACGTCAACGCCGACTTCTTCGAATACCTCGATCAGGTCGGAGTTCTCCACCACCGATATGGTACGTTGGGCACCCGCTCTTTTCGCTAGCAGGGAGACCATGAGGTTTTCCTCGTCGTTGTCGAGTGCTGCGACGACGGCGTCGTCCACGTTCTCCCTGTCCAGGAACTCCATGTCGAGGGGGTCGTTTTCCATCACCACGACGTTCGGTAGATCCTCCGCGAACTTCCTGGCTTTCTCGCCGTCCTCCTCTATGAGGCGGGTCTTCAACCCTATCTGGCTGAAAGCCTTCGCCGCTTCGTAACCGATGCCGGTACCACCGATGATGACTATGTCGTCGGGGAGTTCGCTTTCGGAGTCTTCCGGGGCGACCTCGTGTGAAAAACCTATAACGCTCTCTGGGGTTCCGATGACGATAACGCTGTCACCTACGTTGAGTACGGTGTCTCCCGACGGAATCTTCATCTCCTCCTCCGTCCTTAGACCTGCGAAGGTCAGGTTTTCGTAGTTGTCGGCTCCCTCCACCGTCAGGCCAGCAACGGCACTCCCCTCCTTGATGTCGAAGTTCGCCATCTCCACGTTTCCGTCGGAGAACCTGTCGACGTCCCGGGCGGATGGAAGACCCACTACACGTACTATGGCTTCCGCGCTCAACACGTTCGACGCCACCATGAAGTCGACGCCGAGAGCACCCGGTAGGTTCTCCCAGGTTCGGAGGTACTTGGTCTCGGTAACCCGTGCGACCGTGAATGCGTCGCTCGCCGTCTTCGCCGTCCCGCAGGCAACAAGGTTGGTTTCGTCGTCGTCGGTAGAGGCTATCACGATGTCCGCGTTCTCGACTTCGGCTTCCTTCAGAATTTCTAGAGTCGCGCCGTCTCCCTCCACCGCTAGGACGTCCATCGAGTACGTAACGTTCTCGACCTTGTGGGGGTCGGTGTCTACCACCACGACGTCGTGGTCGGTACATAGACTTTCGGCGATGCTGGAACCCACTTCACCCGCACCAATAACGATAACTCGCATCGGTATCCAAGTCGTGTTTCGAGTGACTTAAAATGGACTGTAACGGACCGGGAATTCCCTTACTGATGACTGGTTATTCGGTTACTGATGACTGGTTATTCCGTTATTGATCTAAGGGTTTACCGAACATCTGTATTCCGTATGTCTCGAGGATAACTGGAATTTCGGATACATCTCTGAGGGCATGTTATGCCGTTGCCCTTCCCGATGGATGTCTCCTCTAGTTGTGTTCGTATGAACAGCCTTGGAACAGTTAGCGGAAAAGGTGTTATGATCCACCGTTACGAACGAGGTGGTACGACGTCACTATCTTCCGCCGCCATCTTATTAACAGTCCGTGCTAAAATTCCGTCATGGAGATAACGGATCCCAGAATATCGAGCTATCTTGAGGGCTTAAAAGGAGGAAAGGATGACATCGTTGTAGAGATGGAGGAGTACGCGTTAGAGAACGACGTGCCGATAGCACCCGACGTCCTCGTTGAGTTCCAGAGGATACTGATGGAGTCGACTGGTGCGGAAAGGGTTCTAGAGGTCGGTGCAGCGATAGGATACACGACTGTCCAGCTGGCGCGAGAAGGGATCGAGGTGGTGTCTCTAGAAATAGATCCAGTCATGGTGGAGAAGACGCGGGAGTACGCCCGCCGCGCGGACGTGGAGGACAAGATCACGGTGATGGAGGGTGACGCATCGGAACTAATCTCGGAGCTATCGGAGAAAGGGGATAGCTTTGACGCGGTATTCCTGGACGCGATGAAGGAGGAGTACCTCGACTACCTCGAACTCGGACTCCCTCTGATCGATGAAGGGGATCTGGTGATTGCCGACAACCTCCTCTGGTTTGGACAGGTCGCTACAGGACCCGACTCCGAGGAGTACGTGGAGTCGACCCGTGCACTCCAGGAGTTCAACCAGGAGTTCGTGAACCATCCCAAACTCGACGCGACGGTGCTGCCGTTCGGAGACGGCACGGGTTTCGCCGTTAAAAAGTAAACACTCCGGTTAACCGCAGTAGTTTTCCACGGGCTCAAGGCTTTCAATTGGTTTGCTTCGTTTCCCTGTTTTGTACTCAACCGTTCCCCAGTTTCCTGTAAGTCAGGTAGAACGTAACCGCAGAGAACAGGTAAACGGCGGCGACGTGTCCCGTGACCGCGAACTCGATTAGGGGTATACCTAGAACGAAAGGTACGAGCGCGAGCTGGAGTGTGGCGAACGCTACTATGGCTGAGTCGGCGCGGAGCAGGGACCGCAATGTAGAGTCGTCGAACCTCCATCCCTCGTCGCCGTAACTTATCGCCCTCCAGAACCCCGCCACACACGCCCACCACGCCGTACCGATACGGTAACAGACATCCCAGATTATCAGAAGCATAAGAAACACCACGGGTGGACGGACCTGGTTCCCGAGGAACCTGCCGATCATGTTGGGTCTATCCGTACCGACAGCAACGACGTGGTATGTAAGGAAGACGCAGAAGGCTACGACGCCTAAAACCACGTCTATACTCGACCCAAAGACTACCTTGATGTACCGGTCCGGAAGGTTGAGGCTCCTTAGACGGTTGCCGTAGATAGCCATGATGTAGCTACCGATGGATGACACCGCGACAGCGGTGGAGCCTGCGAGAAAGCTTACTGCTTCGAACGTTCCGTAGTAAACCGACAGGAAAACAATCGCGGCCTCAAACAGGGTGAACTGTAGCGCGACCGCCCATGTAATCGAGAGGTCGAGTCCAGGGAAACATCCGACGATACTCTCGTATGCGAACGTGTCTCCGTAGTTTACCTCGTCTTCCGTCATCCGTTCTTAAGTGCCTTGGCTATGGCTGACTCTATAGGTGTTTTTTCAATATCGACGTGACTGTCTATGGAGTCGTCGGTAACCACAACGGGGTTCCTGAGTCCCAGGATCAATGGATGTGCTATCGATCTGGGTACGTCGGTGACGAGGTCAACCCAGTACGCCGAAAGCTTGGGTGTTAGCACCGGTACCGGGATAATAACGGGATCCCATCCAGCCAGCCTTCCCGTTATATGCAGCATCTCCTCGTAGGTAAGGACGTCCGGACCGCCTATTTCGAAAACTTCCCCCGCTGCATCCGTGTTTTCGATGACTCCGGCTAGGTATCCCACAACGTCTTCTATACCGATCGGCTGGCACTCGGTACGTACCCACTGCGGGGTTATCATGATCGGCAGGTGGGTTACGAGGTCACGTACGATCGTAAAACTGGCGTTGTTCGCGCCGACGATCACTCCCGCACGCAGGACTGTGAGTTCGTACTCACCCTCCGACAGTATGGACTCGACGTTACGGCGCGACTTTAGGTGGGTGGAGAGGTCGTCACCGTCGCTTCCGAGGCCAGACAGGTAGACCACTTTGTCTACGTCGGCGTGTCGGGAGAAGTTCTCGGCCGCATTTTTATCCAGTTCCTCGAACTCCTTGCCGGTCTTCATCGAATGCACGAGGTAGTAGGCGGCGTCGACGTCTTCCCAGAAATCCGCGTCCAAGCTATCCTCGTCTAAAAGATCTGCCTCCACGACCTCGACCTCGTCGGGACCGTCGTACGAAGTAGGGTTCCGTGTCAGTGCAACGATGTCGTGCCCGCGTTCGAGGAGTTCGGGAACGAGGTTGCCACCAACGAAACCCGATGCTCCGGTAACCAGGATCTTCATGTAACAGTGTATAAAAACGCCAAACCGACTTTAAACGGTAGGCTTACTCTCCTGTCGATACTGTGGACAGTAACTCCCAGTTTCTCAGGCTAAACCCCAGAACCACGAGACACCCAACGCCGTAACTCCCGCCAGAATGAACTCCAGGGGACCCCCTACCTTGATGTAGTCGCTGAACTTGTAGCCGCCAGGCCCGTATACGAACAGGTTGGTCTGGAACCCTATCGGTGTCATGAACGCCATCGAGGCGGCGAAGGTGACGGCCAACACGAAGGCGAACGGGTTGGCGCCCATACTCTCCGCCGCCTCTATTGCCACCGGCACCATCAGAACCACGCTGGCGTTGTTGCTGATGAGGTTCGTGAGCACCGCAGTAATGAGGTAAAACACGGTAAGTACCGCGATGGCGGGCATGAAGTCCGCGGTCGCTACCACGAAGTTACCGACAATCACGTCTCCTCCCGTGTTCTCTAACGCTAAACCTAAAGGAATCACGCCGGCGAGAAGAAAGATAATGTCCCATGAAACCGCCTCGTATATCTCGTGTGGCTTCAGGCAGCCCGTAACCACCATCAGGAAAGCACCTGCTAGCGCCGCCTCCATTAACCCCACGATGTTCAGGGCTGCGAAAGTAACCACACCTAACGTGATTGCGACCGCGATAGGTACCTTGGATTTACGCAGGTCAGGTATCTCCACCTCACCCACCAGGATAAAGTTGCGGTTGGCTGAGAGACGTGAAACCGTCTTGGGAGTCGCTTCGACGAGCAACGTGTCTCCCGCCTCCAGCTCTGTCCGGGCGAGTCTCTGGCTCAACTGCTTACCACCCCGCTTTAACGCCAGAACTACGCCGTCGTATCTCTCGCTGAACCGGCTGGTAACCAGGCTTTCACCGATCATAAAGCTGTCGCTCGATATAACAACCTCGACGAGTTCGAAACCCTCCTCTGGTTCGACATCCTCCATCGATGCCGCAGTCGGCGCCAGATCCAGGTTTTCGCTTTCGAATATTTCAAGAAACGTCATCTGGTCGGTCTGTATCGTGAGTACGTCGCCCACTTCCACTTTGACATCCTGGGGTTCGACGACACGTTCCTCTCCCCGAAGTATCTTGACGACGTTTACCTCGAACTCCTCGTAGATGGCGTCTACATCCATACCCACCAGGTCTGACTCCTCACCCGTAACGACCTCGGTGACGTACTCGGCGACATCGTACTCGTCCGTCAGGTCGTCGCCTGGGGAGACTCGTTCCGGAATCAGCCATCTACCAACGGTAAGGAGGTAGATCGCCCCGACTACGCTGACCAGTATCCCCAGGTGGGTGAACTCGAACATACCGTACTCGTGGAGCCTGGGATCCCCGCTCTGCCTTCCGATCTTTCCCATAATGTTGCTGGCGAGTATGTTGGTGGACGTACCTATCAGGGTGAGCGTTCCGCCTATCATGGAGGCGAATGAGAGTGGCATCAGGACCTTTGACGGCGAGACGTCGTGTTTATTAGCCAGATCCGTCACCATCGGCATCAGTATTGCAACAGTCGCTGTGTTGCTCATTATTCCGGATATTGGGTTCACGAGACCTATGGTAGCCCCCACCTGTTTCACCTCGCTGCCGCCCGTCAACCTCCCTACCGCCGTACCGAGTTTCTGTATAACGCCCGTCTTCTGTATTCCGGCGCTAATGATCATCATTGCGAGAACGATCAGAGTGGCGGAGTTCGAGAAACCCGACACGCCTTCCTGTGGTGAGACCTCGGTGTAGTCCCCGAGGGCTATCAGAGCGATCACGATTCCAAGAGCAGTTATGTCTGGGGGCCAGGGCTCCCATATAAAGAGGATAAGAGCGACGAGTATGATTCCGAGAACTATCTCCGCACCCAGCGGATGCAGTTCCCCCGTCGCTGCCAGAGCCGGAAGATAGCTTGGCTCCACGGTTGCATCATTGGCTGAGTGGGGTATTTGTGTTTCGGCTTGAACCGGGAGAGTATTCGTTTTTCAAGACGACCCAACCGGTTCGGACCTCGTTATCCTGCAAACGGCGTTATCCATGAACACTGTTTGTGAATGTCTGCCCAAGTTATTTGAAGGAGCGGGTAAATTTCTACCTATGAAACGTGGGAAATCCACACGAAAAGGCAGTGCATATAGAAAATACGTGAGGAGGATAGCAGTAGCTTCAGTGGTTCTGGCGATGTTGACGTGGGGTGCGGCAGGGGTTGCCGCGGCGGATGAACACAGCACAGGTGCTACTCCGCCCGACTGTATACTGAGTAACACGAACGTAAACGTCGGAGAAGATATCACTGTTGACGCCAGCGGTGCGGGCGCTATAGGCGACGTTGAGGTCAGGATGAAGGATGGCGGTGCCTGGGTTAACCTGGGTGGAGAGAAGGGAACGATATCCTACTCAAACTCTGGAACTTACACACCCGAGATCAGGTACAAGACACGTCTCGGTCAACAGGACTGGCAGACCTCCAAATGTAAACCATCGAGTGTGACGGTACACGAGAGCATAGAGTACACGGCAGACTTCAGCTACTCCCCCAAGATGCCTGATACCGGTACGATGGTGACGTTCAACTCCGAGGCGAAACCAGCCGACAAGGTTAACAAGATCCAGTGGTCCTTCGGAGACCAACCCACCGTTTCACCCGATTACGGTCAACAGACCGAGCACAGGTTCGAAAAGTCCGGTAACTTCAAGGTTTCAATGATGGCGAAGTTCACCAACGGAGAGACGAGGAGGGCTTCGAAGTTCGTCTTCGTTCAGAGTGCCGAACCGAGCGCATCCTTCGAGGTTCTACCTTCCAACCCCGAGAAGGGTCAGTCCGTGACCTTCAAGTCAACTTCGACCGGTCCCGGTGGACTCGCCTCTCAGAACTGGAAGATAGACGGTAACTCGGTCCACGAAGGAGCCCAGTTCTCACACACCTTCGACCAGTCCGGAAGCCATACAGTAGAGCTTTCGGTAAAAACCAAAAAAGGTGGAACCGACACCGTAACCAAGACCGTTAGCGTCTCCGGCGGCGGAGGCGGTGGTGGAGGAGGAAACGACTCCGGTGGAGATCAAGGCCAGCCCGGATTCGGTATAGTTGCTGTCCTGGCTGCGTTTTCGGCGGTAGCGGCGGTGGGACTGAGAAGGAGAAGCTAGAGACGGTTTACAGACGATAGAGACGGTATATAGACGACTACGTACCCCCGTTGACGTTATTTTTCACTTCTGTCGAACGGTGGACGGCTGCAGATGCCTTTACGGCGGAGAATACTTGTTTATACTGTGACTTGTTTATACTGTGACTTGTTTATACTATGACTTGTTCATACTGTAGAATACTTGACCAGAGAGGTGGATAGCTTTTGTTCTACGGGGGTGGTACGGTGCTCCAGTGAACCATTATAACGAGGGTCGGTCTATATACCCTCTCCACCACAACATATATACATGGAGAAACAACTCCCAAAGTTCGACTGTCCCGAATGTGGTGGGAAGATGCAGATAGACCCATACACACACATACTGACATGTGGGAAATGCGGAATCCAGATGAACGTAAAGAAACATCCCGATCACGAATAAAAACCCATCTGTTTTAGCCGGTATTTTTAACCCGAATTTTTGGATATTTCTCTTTGTGTCTCGTCGAAAACCGTTTGTTTTGGAAACGATAACAGTTAGTTATGGAGATAGACACGGAACAGTCCGCTCTCGTAGTGGTCGATATGCAGAACGGGTTCTGCCATCCCGACGGGAGCCTGTACTCGGAGGCGAGCAAGAAGAATGTAGAGGACGTCGCGTCCCTGGTGGAGAGGGCGAGGGTTAGCGGTCTCGACGTCGTCTACACGAGGGATGTCCATCCGCCGGAGCAGTTCGACGGAAACCACTACTACGACGAGTTCGAACGGTGGGGAGAACACGTTTTAGAGGACAGTTGGGAGGCCGAGATAGTGGAGGAGTTACATGTAGGGGAGAACGACCACGTAGTAACAAAACACACGTATGACGCATTCTACCAGACGGACCTGGAGGGATATCTCGACAGCCACGGAATAAAAGACCTGGTTATCTGTGGAACGCTTGCGAACGTCTGTGTTCTCCATACCGCGAGCAGTGCTGGACTCCGTGACTACCGACCGGTACTGGTGGAGGACGCCGTGGGATACATAACACCTGATCACAGGGAGTACAGCATGGAACACGCCGACTGGCTGTTCGGCGAAACCGTCGAGGCGGAGGACCTCGACTTCGAATGAGATCTACTGACTGTAACTTACTTTAGTACTGACTGAAACTTACTTTGCAAACTTTATCTCCCCTCCTCTCCAAACTGTAAAGACACCGGACCAGTAATAAAACCAGGTTTAAACGAGATCTCCGGTTGAATCTCGAACGAAAACAGCTTGGACAGTAATGGATTATCAAATGGGCAGTAAGGGATTACTATATGAACAGGTACGGATTACTGTATGGACAGTAACGAATTACAATATAAGAACTAGATCGAAAATCTGGAGGGATGTCGAAACCTGGAAGGAGGTCGAAAATCTGGAGGGAACAGACTAGGATGACTTTGAGGAAGCTCGAAAACCCCGGTACTGAAGCCGAAGACGTGTCTTCCCTGCTGTTGCGGAAAGCAGAGGATACAGGGAGCCCCATCTACGTCGTAGATTCACCCGATCCGACGGTGTCGTTCGGCAGACGTGACGGGGAGAAAGACGGCTTCGGAGAAGCAAGGCGGGTGGCGGAGAAACGTGGCTACAACGTAAAGGTGAGACGTACCGGAGGGGGTGCCGTGATCCACGACGGGAACACACTGGGTTTTGCTGCGGCGTTCCCGGTCAGACGTTCGAAGACCGGGATACAGGAAAGATACGAAGCAGTGATAGAAAGTCTCGCAAGAGAGCTACGTCTTTTAGATCCCGGCGTCGAGGAGCGGGAGCCGGAGGGTTCTTTCTGTCCGGGGCAGCACTCACTCTCGAACGAGACCGGAAAGGTCGTCGGTATATCACAGAAAGTCAGGAAGGACGCTGCCGTGGTAGCCGGAATCATCAACCTGGAACTCTGTGACCACGTACCAATCCTGTACTTCGAGGTATACGATGCGTTGGGGTGCAGTCTGGATCCGGACACCGTCGGGCGTCTATCCACCTCCTCTTCCTCGGTCGAGGAAGCGGTAGAAGTATCCCTGAAGGACGCCTGGACGAGATTACGGGAGGAACAGTAAAGGATGACTGTAGCAGTGATAGGTGCGGGAGTAACGGGTCTGACATTCACGCATTACTACGACGACGCCGAGGTTTTCGAGACACGGCAGAGACCCGGCGGGGTGATAAGGTCCGAGAGGATGGACGGAAGGGTGCTGGAGTACGGTCCACAGAGAACCCGACTTACTCCGGCCGTGGAAGAAGTTGTAGATCAGTTGGGAGTCCGTGACGAAATTGTATGGGGGGCCGACCTCCCTATACAGGTCTACTCCGAAGGCGAACTCTCGGTAGCACCCCGAAGCGCTCGTGAACTGATCGGAACCGATCTTCTCACGCCGGTTGGAAAAGCCAGGATGCTGCTGGAACCCGTCGTCTCTTTGTATGACAGACTCACAGACAGTAAGAGCTCGGATGAAAAACCCTCACCGTCGGGGTATGACAGATCAGCTTCCGGTCCCTTAACTTCCGTAGATGGGTGTTCGGAGTCTGACGGATCGACTGGTTTGGAGTCTGGGTCATCCGGTGGTGGTTCGGGATTCGACTCATCAGGTGGTGGTTCGGAATCGATCTCTTCGGACTCTGGAGGCCCGATCTTTGGCCCCTCAGTCTACGGCTTTTTCGCCAAAAGGTTCGGTGAGGAGGCGAGCAGGAAGCTGTTCTCACCTCTGTACGCCGGTATATACGCCTCAGACCCCAAACAGATGCCGGCTGAACATTCCCTGTTTCAGCTGATGTCGTCAAAGGGTATTTCAAGGAAAGACAGCCTCCTCAAAAAACTCGTCGAGAAACGGCTGGCTGATAGGGAGACGCCACCCGCGGTTTCGTTCGACGGCGGCATGGAGACGATCACGGACTCTCTCTATACCTCGAACCAGGGATCAGTCCATCTCGGAACACCGGTGTCTTCCATCGCCGAGACGACGGACGGCGTCATCGTGAAGACGGAGCGAGGAAAGGAGGAGTTCGAAGCCGCCGTACTGACTGTACCCGCTTACGCCGCGGCAGAACTACTGGAAGACGATGGTAGATACAGTAATACCGCGAGGATCCTCCGGAACCTCAGATACAACTCCCTCGCCTACGTTCATCTCCACTCCGACGTAGACCTTGGATCTATGGGGTTTCAGATAGCCTACCCGGAAAACCACCGGTACCTAACCATGGGGGTCACAGCCAACCACTCATTTCTCGGAAGAGAGAACCTGTATACCTCTTTTCTGGGTGGAATGAACCATCCGGGTCTGCTCGAGAGGGATGACGAGGAGATAGGTAAAGCAGCAGCGGAGGAGTTCCGGGAGTTTACGGGTGAAGAACCAAACGTAATTGACGTGACCGGTTTACCAGACGCGATACCGGCGTACGATAGTTCCTGGACCAGGATATCCGGAATCGATCTTCCGGACGGCGTGTACATCGCCGCGAACTACGTCGGGAGACCAGGGGTGCCGTCGAGAATAAGGGAAGCCAGGCGGCTATCCTTAGAGCTAAGTTGAGAGCAAAAGGAAATATCCTGGTCCCAGGATGTGTGGACCGGTTACGGTAGGTTCGGCCGTTTTCTACCTGGTTACCAGGATCTCTTTATTCCTTACTGCTCGTTTTTCCTAACCTCGTTTTTCCTAACTGTCTTTTACGCCGTTGTGTTGGATCCCTGGCAGATAGTTCTCCTGTTCAGACTGTGGTTGTTGTACTGGAGATCTATCCTGAGTCCGCTGTGGAAGGTGGCTCCGTCGAAGGTTACGAGATGCGCAATTGCTTTACCTTCGTCGATTACGACTCCTCCCGTGGCTTTGACTCTGAATCCTTCTTTTCCGGGGCCAAAGGCTTGTGATTTGTTTTTAGTCTTGTTGTCGTAGATGCCTACCTTCCCCTTATCGCCGCCACCCAGCTTAACCTTGCTGGAGTTAAGGCCTTCGAGCTGCATAGTGAGGCCTGTCAGTTTTGCGGCCCTTTTCTTGTTGTTCTGGGTTATATGTATCGTGACGTTGTCTATGGGTCCAGGTGCAAATGATGGTGCAGGAATTGTTTTATCGAAAGTGATGCCTGTCGCGTTTGCTTCCGGAATATCGGCACTGAGCAGCGGTGTGTTTTCTCCACACTCGGCTGTCTGTCCGAGTGAGGGATATATCGTCGCCCCATGTCCACCCTCAACGTGGTGGAACTTGGCGGTAAAACCACCCATAGCGGGACCAAGCGTTGCCATAACGGTACCAGTCGAAACCATCGCTACGAGCAGGACTGCCATCAATGTCGCCGATGCACCCATACTACCTACGAATCTTTTCTTAGATCTTTTACCAATCTTGTCAGACTTTTTGTCACTCAAGCTAAACTACACTCCTGAACTATGTAATAACTCCTAATACATAAATATCAGAGATTAATATGAAACTCAGGAATAGTCGAATGACGGTGAAGGCCGTTTCATTTGATTATCAATTTTGAATAAAACAACAGAAGTTGCACTATCCGTGCGAATAAAATCCATCCTTCAAAGATCGTGTATGAAGGTTTATCGTTTAATTCTGTATCAAGAAAAAAGAATCCACAACTTATTTAATTTAGGGAAAATCCTCGACCTTACTTCAAATATTAGCTGTAGTTACCGAGTTGACCTCACCCTGGTGCAGGTTTTTTATAAACGGTCTGTCCTTCCTGACGTCTTCCAGGGGTCGGTTTCAGGAGAACCGTTGCGTAAGGAAGCTTGGTTGCCGACGGCAGAGAGTCTTCCGGCGAGTTTCCAGGGATTCACCCCGTCCCCTCCCGTCGCCTCCTGAACGTACCTTTCCACCGCTGCTCTTACAGCGGTTAACTCGTCACCGTCGGCTTTACCCGTGAGACTGAATCCGAGTTCCTCGAGATCTATTTCGTCTGACACTGTTAACGGTAGTATAGTACGGATGGAAAATAAATCTATGGCGCAAATCTCCGGTACGTGGAGTTGAAGCTGGACTTACGCCTCGATGGATTCAAACTGACGGTGTCTTCAGTTGATATAGCGGCAGAGAACTGATCATAAGTTATATTTGAATATGATGCCAAGAAACGGGGAAATGCCGAAGGAAATACTGATACCTGTAGACAAATCGGAACAGTCGGAGCATGCCATCGATTATGCAATGGAAACCTTTCCCGACGCCAACATACTGCTGCTCAACGTATTCCCGAATGTCCCAGAGGGGACGTTCTTCGGAACCGAAGGTGGAAGCAATGGAAGCATGGTCGAGGAGAGACAGAAGATGCTGGATACAACGGTCGAGGATCTGGAACACAGGGGAGATATCGAAACTGCGGTTAGAGAAGGTAAGCCGTCGCGGGAGATAACCGGTTACGCAAGGGACAACGACGTCGACCAGATCGTTATCGGTAGTCACGGCAGGAGCGGGGTTACCAGGGTTCTCCTTGGAAGTGTTGCGGAAACGGTGGCTCGTCGGGCTCCGGTACCTGTTACTATCGTGAGATAGTTATACTGTAGTAGGATGGTCAATACTGTATGTAGTATAAGCTTGTATGAGTAGGATGGCCGTACTGTAAGTAGTAAAAGCCGACTCCTGTGTGAGTTATAGGATCTGGTGGCGTGGGGAGTTTCCTGCGAAGATATAACACGTGGGACAAACCTTGACAAGGCGGCCTATAAGCGTCAGGCTTTTTTATTAAGGGACTCCAGTTTACACAAGGTCTAAAGCGGGCGACGGGTTAGCGTACGTATGAAGCTAACCGTCCTGATACCGGCGTCGTTCACTACCGAAGTCGACGACGACCGGATCGAGGCCTACAAGATAGGGCAGATCGCACGCGCCCTATCGGTGTTTCGGTGTAACGAACTGGTCGTTTACGACGACGTACCGGACGAGGGCGATAAGATAGCCCTTGTCCTTGAGTACGCCGCGACACCACCTTATCTCCGGAAGGACGTCTACGACAGACGTCCGGAACTGAAAGAAGTCGGAGTGCTTCCGCCGCTCAGGACACCCTCACACAGGGTCGAACCCGCTACAGGCGACAAAGGAAAGGAAACGCCCGAGTACAGGATGGGCGTTGTGACCAAAGTCGAATCTGATGGACGCGTCTGGGTCAATTGCGGAACGCAACACCCGGTTGCCCTTCGCGTCTCCAACCCGGAAGGGGAGGGGATACGGGAGGGTGAACGCGTAACCCTCAGGATCTCTTCGAGAGACCCCGTAAGAGCTAAAACCGTCTCTAGAGACGAGGTTCCCCATTACTGGGGATACTCAGTCGACAGGAAGCCGTTGGACGAATGGATCGACGACTACGAAGGAACCGTCGTTTCGACGTCGCGGTACGGAGAACGGTTCGGATGTGATGCCGCTTACACCGACGCAGACGAACTCGCGCTGGTGTTTGGGTCCCCCGACAGGGGCGTGGAGGCTATTCTGAGGGATTACTACGGAACGTCTATCGGTTTCGACGCCGTGGTCAACACGGTTCCGGAGCAGGGTACCGAGACGGTTCGAACCGAGGAAGCGGTGTTCGCTACCCTCTCCCTGCTCAACGTTTCAAAGATTTAGATTCGGGCGAGACCCGAACGGGGAACCCATGGAACTCCCCATTTAAAGGAGATGAGATCAAAGTATGCCAACTCCATCGAGACCAACACGAGGTTCGAAAGGATACAGCCCACGTAAACGGGCGGAGAGCGAGGTACCGAAGTTCAACTCGTGGCCCAGCGAGAGCGGCGAACCGTCGCTCCAGGGGTTCGCGGGTTACAAAGCCGGAATGACGCACGTCATGAAGGTCAACGACACTTCGGATTCGCCGAAGGAAGGTATGACGGAAAGCGTTCCCGTCACCATAGTCGAAACGCCGCCGATACATGTAGCCGCCGTAAGAGGATACAGGGACACTCCGTACGGTAAGAGACCGGTAACGGACGTCTGGAGCGATACAGTCGACCCCGAACTTGAAAGGTCGAGCAACGTTCCCGACGAGGTAGAGAAAGACGAGAGCGATCTACGTGGTAGAGAGGACGATATCAGCGAAGTCCGCGCCGTAGCGTATACGATGCCGGACGACGTAGACGCCGTACCGAGGAAGAAACCCGACCTGATGGAGATTCCGGTCGGCGGCGGTGACGTCTCCGCCAAGCTCGACTACGGCTTCGATCTTCTTGACCGAGAGTTAGACGTGGACGAGGTCCACGAGCCGGGACAGTACGTGGACGTGTCGGCTATCACGAAGGGCAAGGGGCTCCAGGGTCCAGTAAAACGTTGGGGCGTACAGCTCAGGAAAGGTAAACACAAACGCCAGGGATGGCGTCGACGTATCGGTAACCTGGGACCGTGGCATCCCTCCAGGGTGATGTCGACTGTTCCACAGCAGGGACAGACAGGATACCACCAGAGGACCGATGCCAACAAGAGAGTTCTCGCAGTCGAAGACGACGGAGAGGACGCAACTCCCGACGGCGGATTCGTAAACTACGGCGAGGTCTCCGGTCCTCATCTCTTAGTGAAGGGAAGCGTTCCCGGACCCGAGAAGAGACTGGTTCGGACTCGTGACGCCGTCGATCCGAAGAGGGACGACGTACGGGAACCCGAGATCAGGTACGTCAGTACTACGAGCAACCAGGGGTGATGAATTATGGTTAAGATATACAACGAAAACGGCGCCGAGGCGGACGAGAAGGAGCTACCCGACGTCTTCGACGAGACGTACAGACCCGACCTCATCCGGAGGTCGTTCCACGCCAGCCAGGCGAACGAGAAACAGCCCTACGGAGCCGACAAGTTCGCAGGCCTCCGTACCAGCGCCGAATCCAGAGGAAGCGGCCAGGGTATCGCCCATATAGCAAGAATAAAGGGCGGTAACCGTGCCGCGAGGGCACCGCAGGCCGTCGGTGGCAGACCCGCACATCCGCCCAAACCGGAGAAGAACCTGGGTGAGGACGTCAACGAGAAGGAACGGAAGAAAGCTATACGTTCCGCGGTTGCTGCGACGGCGGACGCAGAACTGGTTGAGGAACGCGGACACGACTTCGGGGACGTAGATCTACCCATAGTCGTGAATGAAGAGTTCGAGGAACTGGTGAAGACACAGGATGTCGTTGCGGCGCTAAAGGAACTCGGAGTTCACAGCGACATCAAACGAGCCGACGAAGGGAAATCCATCCGGAGCGGACGTGGTAAGACCCGTGGAAGGAAGTACAGGGAGCCCAACTCGGTGCTGTTTGTGGCGTCCGAGGAACTCAAGGCTGCACGT
Source organism: Halobacteria archaeon (assembly GCA_042218125.1). GTDB lineage: Archaea > Halobacteriota > Halobacteria > Halobacteriales > Halorutilaceae > JBDGRN01. The sequence continues at coordinate 59,647 of JBDGRN010000001.1, forward strand.
AACCTGGCAGGAGCGGACGTCGTCAGGGCGGACGACCTTGGAGTTAAACATCTGGCTCCCGGCGGTGTCGCCGGAAGACTCACTGTCTGGACCGGACCTGCACTGGAGGTGTTGTCTGAATGAGTATAGAGATCATAGAGAGGCCACACGTCACTGAGAAAGCGATGGATCTGATGGATTTCGAGAACAAGATGCAGTTCATGGTCGATATTGAGGCAAACAAGACCGAGATAAAGGAAGCGATCGAGGACGCTTACGACGAGGAGGTAGCGGACGTCAATACCATGATCACGATGGAGGGTAAGAAGAAAGCCACCGTCGAGTTCGTGGAGGACGACGTAGCCCAGGACATCGCGTCACGTATAGGAGCGTTCTAAACTGAGGTGAAAAAACATGGGAAGACCGATAAGACAGCAGAAGGCGGGCAAGGGAAGCCCGACGTACAGGGCGCCGAGCCACAGGTACAAGGCGAGGCTACGGCACAAGAAACACGCAGACGAGGAGACGGTTAGCGGCGAGGTAGTCGACATCGAACACGACCCGGCGAGGAGCGCTCCCGTCGCACAGGTACAGTACGAGGACGGCGACGAAAGACTCGTCCTGGTTCCGGAGGGCGTCGGTGTAGGCGACACGGTAGAAGCCGGTGTATCGGCGGATATAGAGTCCGGAAACACACTCCCGCTTGCGGAGATACCCGAGGGCGTTCCGGTATGTAACGTCGAGATAAAGCCCGGCGACGGCGGAAAGATAGCCCGTTCGTCCGGGACGAGCGTTACACTCGTAACGCATGAACGTGGCGCAGCGGTGGTTCAGCTTCCGAGCGACGAGATCAGGGAGCTAGACCCCGAGTGTGAGGCAACGATAGGTGTCGTAGCCGGTGGAGGAAGACTCGGCAAACCGATGCTGAAGGCCGGTAAGAAACACCACAAGATGAAGAGCCGTGGTGGCAAATGGCCCAAGGTTCGTGGCGTAGCGATGAACGCAGTCGATCATCCGTTCGGTGGCGGCGGAAGGCAACATCCCGGACGGCCGAAGTCGGTAAACAGGAACACGTCTCCCGGACGGAAGGTCGGGGACATAGCGAGCCGGAGAACCGGCAAGGAGTAAACTGAGGTGAAATAAGAAATGTCAGAAACAGAAAGACCGAGCAGAAAAGACGAGTTCAAATACAGGGGTTACAGCCTCGAGGAGCTCCAGGAGATGGATCTCGATGAACTGAAGGAGGTCATGCCGGCACGTATCCGGCGGACTCTCGAACGTGGTTTGACCGAGGAACACGAGAAGCTTCTCGAACGTGTACGCGAAGGCGACGACAAGGTACGTACTCACCACAGGGATATGCCGATACTACCCGAGATGGTGGGTACGACCTTCATGGTACATAACGGTGAGGAGTTCGACCGTGTCGAGGCGAAAGCCGAGATGGTTGGACATTATCTCGGCGAGTTCATGATGACACGTAACGACGTCGAGCACGGACAGGCAGGTATCGGAGCCACGCGCTCCAGTAAGTTCGTACCACTCAAGTGATCGATATATGGGAATAAGCTACTCAGTAGACGTCGACGAAGAAACGACCGCGAAAGCGATCGGCAGGGAGTTAGAGATGAGTCAAAAGGACGGCGTCGAAATTTCGAAACATATCAAAGGTCTCGACTTGGAGGAAGGTATCCAGGTTCTTCACGACGTGGTCGAAGCCGAACATCCGGTACCACTCAAGACCCATAACGCGGGTTCCGGCCATACCGCCGGGCTCGAAGGATGGGACGCGGGCGGATACCCGGAGAAGGCAGCCAGGAAGATCATCGACGTTCTCGAGAACGCGAAAGCCAACGCCGAGAACCAGGGATTCGACCCATCCGAGATGAGGATATACCATATCGCGTCCCACAAGGTCGACGAGTCCGAGGGTATGAAGCCCAGGGCGATGGGACGTGCCAGCCAGTGGAACACCCCTATAGTGGACGTCGAGGTCGTTCTAGAGGAGACCGAAACAGCGGAGATAGAAGATGAGGAGGAAGACGAAGACGAGGGTGTAACCGAAGAGATACGTGAAGGTATCGAGGATGTCGAGGACGAGATCGAGGAGGTCGAAGAAGGCATCGAGGATCTGGAGGAGTCCCATGAGGAGAAGGAGAAGGATGAAGAGATAGAGGAAGAGAAGGAAGCCTTCGAGTCCGAGGACGAGACGGAGTCTGACGACGAGTCTGAATCAAGGGACGCCGATGAAGACGGTTCCAAGGAGGGAGGTGAGTAGAGATGGCTATAGAACGAGAGTTCATCGAGAAAGGGATGTCCCGGAGCCAGATAGACGAGTTCCTGGCGAGCGAACTCGAACGTGCTGGATACGGCGGCATGGAGCTAGCGCGGACGCCCATGGGAACCGAAATTACTCTGAAGGCGGAGAAGCCCGGTATGGTTATCGGTAAAGGTGGTAAGAACATCCGCCAGTTGACGGACGACCTGGAGGATCAGTTTGAGTTAGAGGACCTCCAGATCGACGTACAGGAGGTTGACGACCCCGACCTAAATGCACGTATCGTGGCGGACAAGCTTGCTAACGCACTCGAACGTGGCTGGTACTTCCGTGATGCCGGACAGACGACGCTCGGCAGAATCATGGACTCCGGCGCGATGGGTGCTGAGATCATCTTCAGCGGAAAGGTCACGGGTGCACGTGCACGCGTCGAGAAGTTCAAGGCAGGATACATCAAGCACTGCGGCGAACCCGCCGAGGAGATCGTCGAGGCCGGTATTGCGACGGCGGTTATGAAGTTAGGCACCATCGGTGTCCAGGTACGTATCATTCCGCCGGGAAGCGAACTTCCCGACAAGTTCGAGGTCGAGCAGGATGTCGACGTCGAGGACATGATTCCGGAACCCGAGAAGGTCGAACCCGAGGTGGAGGAGGCGGACAGCGAAGGTATAGAGGAAGTAGTCGAGGATGCCGCCGAGGAATCCGAAGACGAAGAACCTGAGTCCGAGGCTACCGAGGAGGTCGAGCAAAAGCCTGAGTCCACCGGGGAAGAGGTTGAAGACCAAGCTGAGGATGACGGTGACGAAGACCTCATGCCCGAAACCGTCGAGGACTTAGAGGAAATGTCCTACAGGGAGCTTCAGGACGTCGCGATGGAGGTTGACGTTAAAGCCAACCTCAAGACCGAGGAACTGATCGAAGAGATTTCGACTGCGCTTGGACTGGAGGGTGAGTAAAAATGGCGATACTCAGAGCAGACGAGATACGTGAACTGACGAAGGAAGAGGTCGATGCAGAGCTGGAAGACCTTGAGAACGAACTCCTGAGGCAGAGGTCGATACTCGCGACGGGTGGTGCTCCGGAGAACCCCGGCAGGATCAAGGAGATTCGCCGTACGATAGCGCGGATAAAGACGATCAGGAACGAACGGGAAGAGGAGAACGAGTAATGACTGTAGACGCGAGACGCGAGGCCGTACGTCACGAACTCATCGGCAGGCATGTACGCGCCGTCGAGTCCAGCGATCCCACCTACGTAGGCGTGGAGGGTACCGTGGTTTACGAAACCACCAGCACCCTACACGTCAGGAAGGAGGGGGAGGGATTCGACGACGGAGTCGTGGTTCTGCCCAAGTCCGAAACCACGTTCGAGTTTGGTTTCGGGGACGGTACGGTCGAGATAGATGGTTCCGTGATTGAGGAGAGGCCCGCGGACCGCGTCAAGATGAAGGTGAAATAAAGATGTCAACAGAGATAGGATACGACGTTCCGGAACCCGATACCGACTGTTCGGACGACGAATGTCCGTTCCACGGTTCGCTGAGTCCGCGTGGAACGGTGCTGACTGGAGAGGTGGCGAGCGACGACATGGATAAAACCGTGGTCGTCGAGCGGGAACACGACGTCAAGGTTCCGAAGTACGACAGATACATGAGGCGTAGATCACGGACTCCGGCACATTCACCGCCTTGTATGGACGTGGAGGTAGGAGACGACGTCCGTATAGCGGAATGCCGACCGTTGAGCAAGACCAAGAACTTCGTGGTTATCGAGGTAGTCGAAGGGGAGGGTGAGGAATGAAGGCTATAGAGAGCCAGGTTTCCCGCGCCCTCTCGAAGGGAAGTCAGTTGGTGTGTGCCGACAACACCGGGGCGAGAGAGCTGAACGTAATCAACTTCAAGAACTACGGCGGCACCCGGAGAAGACAGCCGAAGGGCGGCGTCGGAGATATCGCGGTAGTCAGTGTAAAGAAAGGCGACCCCGACATGAGACGTCAGGTACTGGAGGCGGTTATCGTACGACAGAAGAAACCGATACGCCGCCCCGACGGGACACGTGTCAAGTTCGAGGAGAACGCCGCAGTGATTATAGATGACAACCAGGAGCCACGTGGAACCGAGATACGCGGACCGATAGCGCGTGAGGTAGCCGACCGGTTCGGTACGGTGGCGAGTACAGCAACGATGATCGTATAGAGAGGTGAAACATGACGGAAAAAACAACACAACCGAGGAAACAAAGGAAGAATTTGGCGGAAGCACCGCTCCACCAACGTCACAACCAGGTGCACTCGACACTTTCGGACGAGCTCCGTGAGAAACACGGAACCCGCCGGGTCAGAGTTGCGGTAGGTGACGACGTGGAGATAATGAGGGGTGACTTCGCCGGAGAGACCGGTGAGGTAGTAGAGGTAGACCTCGACGACTACAAGGTACACGTCGAGGACGCGACGGTCGAGAAGACGGACGGAGAGGAGGTCACACGACCAATCGACCCGTCCAACCTCCGCGTGGTGTCGCTCAACTTCGAGGACAGACGCCGAGAGGAACGTATAGGGGGTGACGACTGATGGTGCATCAGAAACGTATTTCGGCACCGGACACCTGGCCTATAGAGAGAAAACACCAGGTGTACACCGTGGGTTCACAGGCCGGTCCACATGACTCCGGTGCAGTCCCGCTAGTGGTCTTCGTCCGGGATATACTGGGGTACTGCGAGGACGCGAAGGAAGTCAGGTACGTCCTTGAAAACGACGGAATTTTCCTCAACGGTGAACCCGTGAGCGACCACCAGAGACAGATAGGGACTTTCGACATACTGTCTTTCCCCGCGAGGGACGAGTTCTACAGGGTCTTCCCGGGTGAGGGTGGACGTCTTGCCCTTACGCCCGTCGAGGAGGACGCTGCGACCGACAAGCTGGCGAAGATAGACGACGTTACGGAAGTTCCCGGAGGGGACACCCAGCTAAACCTCCATAACGGATACAACCTCCTGGTCGAGGACGACGGATACTCGACTGGCGACTCCGTCGTGGTGGATCTCGACGAGAGCGAGATCGTGGACCATTTCCCCTACACAGAGGGGTGTGCAGTGACGGCCGTGAAGGGACGTCACTCCGGTGAGGTCGGCGAACTCCTTGACGTGCTGGTCAACGAGGGGTCGAGCCCTAACACCGTTTCGGTGGAGTTGACCGATGGCACCGTGTTCGAGACCGTAGAGGACTACGTCTTCGTTATCGGTGAAAGCATAACCAGTCTGGAAGAGCAGGAAGAAGCCGAGGCGGAGGATGTCTCGGAACTGAAGGAGGAGCACGATGACGAACTCGAGACCGCGGAGGAAGCAGACGACCACGGGGAGGGTGATGGATAATGAGTGAAGAGATACACGAGATGCGTGAGCCGAAGGTCGAGAAGGTCGTAGTCAACATGGCTGTCGGCGAGGGTGGACGTAAACTCAGGAACGCCGAGGAGATCTTGGAGGGAATCACGGGGCAGGAGTCCGTGAGAACCAAGGCGAAACAGAGCAACCCCGACTTCGGCATCCGTAAAGGCGATCCCATCGGCTGTATGGTGACGCTCCGCGGCGACGTAGCCGAGGAGTTTCTCCAGGAGGCGATCGAGATTGCTGGAGTTATCGATTCGGGTAGTTTCGACGAGTACGGCAACTTCTCGTTCGGTATAGACGAACATACCGACTTCGAGGAGATGGATTACGACCCCGACATAGGTATATTCGGTATGGACGTCACGGTTGCGGTAGCCCGGAAGGGTAAGAGGGTTAGCAGGCGCAGCAAGAGGGCGAGAAAGCTGCCGGAGAAACAGAGGCTCGACGCTTCGGATTCTCAGGAATACATAGAGAGCCAGTACGAGGTCGAGATACAATGACTAAGAAACCCGAACTGACCGGGATCGAGGAGGAGTGTCAGCGGTGCGGAAGAGAGGAAGGACTGGTGACGCGGTACGAGATATATCTATGCAGACAGTGTTTCCGTGAAGTTGCGCGGGATATTGGAGCTAAGAAGTACAGTTAGAGGTGATTCAGGATATGACAATGACAGATCCACTTGCGGACGCGCTCTCGTCTATCGAGAACGCAGACAACCTGGGTAAGCTCGAGTGCAGGGTGGAGCCTGCATCCAACGTCGTAGGTAACGTGTTGGGTGTACTCCACAAACAGAACTACATAGGTAGTTTCGAGTTCGTCGAGGACGGGAAGTCCGGCAAGTTCGACGTGGAGTTAGCGGGACAGATCAACGAATGCGGTGCGGTTAAACCCAGATACTCGGCCAGTAAGGACGAGTACGAGAAATGGGAGAAAAGGTATCTCCCTGGACGTGACTTCGGTAGCCTGATCGTGACGACGAGTCACGGCGTGATGACGCATTACGAGGCACGCGAGGAGGGTGTCGGTGGGCAGATACTTGCATACGTGTACTAGAGGTGAACGAATATGATAGAGATAGAAATCAAGATTCCGGACGAAGTCGAGGTCGAGAAGGACCTCGACACCGTGAAGATCAGCGGACCCGAGGGAAAGGTCGACTTCGAAGTCGACTATCCCGGGGTGTCTTTCGAGGCACGGGGCGAAGAGGTCGCCCTGCAGTCCACGAGGGACAGGAGAAAACCCCTGTCTGTGATCCAGACCTACGAAACCAAGCTAAGAAACGCCTTCGAGGGCGTGACCGAGGGCTGGGAGTACACCATGAAGGCGGTTTACTCACATTTCCCGATGCAGGTGGAGGTCAAGGGCGGTGAGGTCGAGGTACGTAACTTCCTCGGCGAAAAACACCCCCGCTCCACCAGTGTCATCGGAGACAGCGAAGTGGACGTCTCCGACGACGAAATCACGGTGTCGGGTCCGGACAAGGAGCACGTAGGACAGACGGCGGCGAACATCGAACAGCTAACGTACATAAACGACAAGGATATCAGGGCTTTCCAGGACGGCATCTACATCACGGACAAGCCCGGCAAGGAGGAGGTTTAAAGTATGGCTGAAGAACTCACCGACATAGAAGGAGTCGGCGAATCTAAGGCGGAACTCCTCCGCGAAGCCGGTATCAGGTCCGTCGAGGACGTCAAAAGGGCGAGCCAGGACCAACTAACTGACATCGACGGCGTAGGTAAGGCACTCGCCGCACGTATAAAAGCGGATATCGGCGAACTTGAAGTCGAGGAAGAGGTCGAGATCGAACAGGACCTCGAGGAGGAGGAAGTCGAAATAGATGAGGAAGCAGAGGTCATAACCGCGGCACCCCTCAGCGACAAGTCTCCCGAACTCGACGAGGACGTAGAACGCGCCCTCAGAAAGAAGAACGCGGAAGGCAAGCCCGCTTTCACGAGACAGGACGTACACAAGAAGAAACGTGTACCCGAGTCGTGGAGGAAGCCCGTGGGAAGCCATTCGAGAAGGAGGAAGAACAAGAAAAGCCGTGGCGCGGTCGTTAAGTCGGGACACGGATCCGACTCACGCGTCCGGGGACTCCATCCCAGCGGCTTCGAGGAAGTAATGGTTCACTCCCCCGAAGACCTGGAGGATATCGATCCCGACACGGAGGCGGCACGTATCGGAGGCTCCGTGGGTGGCAGGAAACGTGAGCTGATAGAGGAACGTGCTCTCGCACGTGAGATAAGGGTGCTTAACCCTACCCATGTAGAAACGGAGGAGGACGAAGAATGACTGACCTGAGCAACCAGAAACGTATGGCTGCCGACCTGCTGGACTGTGGCGAGAGCCGGGTCTGGCTGGATCCGAACGAACAGATGGAGATCTCGGAAGCGATTACACGCCAGGATGTCCGTGAACTCATCGAGGAAGGCGTCATAGACAGGAAGGAGAAGAAAGGTGTCTCCCGCGGACGTGCACGTGAGCGTGACGAGAAGCGGAAGTACGGCCACCAGAAGGGTCAGGGTTCCCGTCAGGGAACGAAGGGAGCCAGAAACCCCGAAAAGAAGGACTGGCAGACCAAGATACGTGCACTCAGGAAGGAGTTGAAGAAGATGAGGGATGAGGATGAGATTACGGCCACGCAGTACAGAGAGCTGTACAGGAAAGCGAAGGGCGGCGAGTTCAGGAGCGTCCGTTACCTCCGGAACTACGTCGAAAATATGGAGGAGTAAACAATGGCTACAGGAGCAAAATACAACGTACCGTTCAAGAGGAGGCGCGAGGGACGCACCGACTACCAGCAGCGTCTCGCACTCCTCAAGAGCGGTAAGCCACGGTTAGTGGTCAGGAAGTCGAACAGAAACACGACGGTTCAGTTGGTTCTCGCCGGCGAGGAAGGAGACGTTACCGAGGCGTGCGGCAACACCAGCCATCTCGAGGAGTACGGCTGGGAAGGTCCAACCGGTAACATCCCGGCGGCTTATCTCGCGGGATTCTTAGCGGGTCTCGACGCCACAGCGGAGGGATACGAGGAAGCTGTCCTGGATATCGGACTTAACCACGTCACGCCGGGAAACAAGGTTTTTGCGGCGCTGAAGGGCGCGCTCGATGCGGGAATGGAGGTACCTCACGGAGAGGATGTTCTTCCGGAATGGAGCCGTGTTCGAGGGGAAGATATAGCGGAGTACGCGGAGTACTCGGCCCGGGAGATCGACGCCGAGGAGATCCCCGAACATTTCGACGAAGTACTCGAAGAACTGGAGGAAAACCATGAATGACACAGACAACGGAGTGATCGGTAGATGAGTGGTGGCTACGGAGAGGAATGGATTCCCAAGACGAAGCTTGGTCGGTTGGTCCAGGAGGGAGAGATAGAGTCGATGGAAGGGGTTCTAGACAGCGGTCTTCCACTAAAGGAGCCCGAGATAGTCGACACACTCATTCCAGACCTGGAGGACGAGGTCCTGGATATCAACATGGTTCAACGTATGACTGACTCGGGACGCCGTGTCAAGTTCCGTTGCAGCGTCGTCGTGGGCGACAACGACGGCTACATCGGGTACGCTGAGGCGAAGGATGATCAGGTAGGTGCGGGTATACGGAAAGCTATCGACGTCGCCAAGCTCCATATCTTCAAGGTTTCCCGTGGATGCGGGTCCTGGGAGTGTGGATGCGGCCGCCCACACACCGTGTCTCTCAAGACGACGGGTAAGGCAGGGAGCGTGGAGGTCGAACTCATGCCTGCACCCCGTGGTCTCGGACTGGCGTGTGGTGAGACGGCGCGAAACGTTCTGTCTCTCGCCGGTATCGATGATATCTGGACTCGTTCAAGCGGACAGACCCGTACCACGGTGAACTTCGGTAAGGCGACAGTCAACGCGCTACGTGAGACTGCAGAGGCGAGGGTGCCACGGCATACCTACGATAGCCGTGAGGTGATTGAATGACTCTCGCCATCGTACAGGTACGTAGTACAGTTGACATGGATACGGAGATCGAGGACACCCTCGAGATGTTGAATCTTGGAGGTGTCAACAACCTCACCGTGATTCCCGAGGAGCCTTCCTACACCGGTATGGTGAAGAAGGTGAACGACTACGTCGCTTTCGGTGAACCTGACTCCGACACGCTCGAACTCGTGCTGGGGCGGAGGGGCGAAACCCTGGAAGAGGAGGAACTCACCGAGGAGTACGTCGAGGAGGAGACGGAGTACGGCTCCATCTCGGAGCTAGCTGAAGCCGTTCTCTCCGGGGAGACGACACTGAAGGAGGCTGGTGTTTCGCCGACCGTACGTCTCCATCCACCCAGGAAGGGGCACGGCGGAGCAAAAACACCGAAGACCGAGGGAGGGGTTCTCGGCAACCACGAGGAAGAGATAGACGAACTAATTAAAAGCATGAGGTGATCGAAGATGGGTAAAGATAAGAAAGACAGAGGTAGAGGTTCGAGAACGTACGGCGAAGGCTCCGGGAAGAAGAACCGGGGCGCAGGAAACAGGGGCGGACGCGGCGACGCAGGCAGAAAGAAACACGAAGCCGACCAGCATCCGCCTCTCGGGAAACACGGCTTCAAGAGACCCGAAAAGGTGGTGGACGAGGACGTCACCGTAAACGTCGGCGAACTCGACATGAAGCTCCGTCAGCTCGTTTCGGAGGGCGTCGCGGAGGAGACGGAGGACGGCTACAGAGTAGACGCATCCGAACTCGACGTAGACAAGGTTCTCGGCGGCGGACAGGTTAGAAACAGTCTAGAGGTCGTCGCTGGGGAGTTCTCTGACTCCGCAGTGGAGAAGATAGAGGACAGCGGCGGCGAAGCGGTCGTAGATGAGGATGACGAGTAGGGGGAAGGGAGACCGGAAGTACCCCGGAACTCAATGACGTGTATGGTAACGCGGAAACGTAAGATATCCGCGGAGTAACTCGGGAAACTAGGGAATGAGCAGATTCCAGGGTAGAAACGTGCAGTTATACGCGGTATTTGATGCGTGGAACCTGATGTTGATCGGTATTTTGGTGTGTTTTAGTGGAATGAACGGGTTACTGCTGGAGTAAATCAGTTAGATTGATACCCGGGGACACTCAGTTAAATTCATAGCCGGAAGAAATCAGTTAAATACATACCGTAAGTCAGTAAACAAGACAACAACAGAAATCATGTATATAGAATTTGGTGGTATCTGACATGGGTTTGATTGATGCTCTTGAGCCCATCCTTCTCAGGATGCCAAGCGTTCGTAGACCGGATAAACACGTCCCGTTCAAGAAGAAGCTGTACTGGACGGCGGGCGTGCTGGTACTGTACTTCGCGTTGACGAACGTGACGGTTTTCGGGGTGAACGTTCAGGGTGACCTGTTCGGACAGTTCCGTTCGATACTCGCGGGTGCTCAAGGGTCGATTCTCCATCTTGGTATAGGGCCGATAGTTACTGCAAGCATCGTGCTCCAGCTCCTGGACGGTGCCGAGATACTGCCAATTGATACGCAGACGCCGCGTGGACAGTCTCTATATCAGGGTCTTCAGAAGTTCCTGGTCGTAGTGATGTCGGTACTGACGGCTGCTCCAATGGTGCTGAGCGGATTCCTGGGTCCTCGACGGATACTGGGTCTACCTCTCGGTACTGTAACCTGGATCGTTTTCCTCCAGGTTGTTTTAGGGGGGATCCTGATTCTCTACATGGACGAGATCATCTCCAAATGGGGTGTCGGTAGTGGTGTCGGACTGTTCATTATCGCGGGTATCTCGCAGCAGCTAATGGGAGGTATCTTCGACTGGCATTCGGCGGGTGGCGGTGGACAGGTCGCTGACCTTCCGACAGGTCTGTTGTTCAGATGGTTCGCGATATTCTCGGGTGGATACCAGCCTCCGTTCGCTCTTTCGAGCAGCCAGGGACTCTGGTTCCTCCTCACCTACGGTGCGGAGATACTTTTCGTCTTCACCACTATCGCGATATTCGTCGTCGTAGTTTACGCGGAGTCGGTGCGGGTCGAGATACCGTTGAGCCACAGCAGGGTGAAGGGTGCACGTGGACGTTACCCCGTCAAACTCATATACGCCAGCGTCCTTCCCCTCATTTTCGTCCGCGCCATTCAGGCCAACATCCAGATGATTGGACAGATTCTGGCGACGAGGGTCGGTATGCCTGCGTGGTTCGGAGTATACAGCCAGGGACAGGCCGTATCGGGATTGATGTACTACCTCACCCCGATACGGAGTCCACGTAGCTGGATGTGGTGGCTACCTACAGGTCCTTCCCAGGACGCGTGGCAGGTTTTGCTGCGCCTCCTGGTCGACGCGGGATTCCTGATAATAGGTGGGGCGATATTTGCGGTGTTCTGGGTGAAGACCGCGGACATGGGTCCCGACGCCGTCGCGAGACAGATACAGAACTCCGGGATGCAGATACCCGGGTTCCGCCGTAACCCCGGCATCATCGAGAAAGTGATGGATCGGTATATTCCACATATCACGGTGCTGGGTGGAATTATACTCGGCATCCTTGCGTTGATGGCCAACCTTCTCGGGACTATCGGTAACGTCTCGGGTACGGGGCTGTTGCTGACGATATCGATCACGTACAAGCTGTACGAGGAGATAGCGGAGGAGCAGTTGATGAACATGCATCCCATGATGCGGAAGATGTTCGGCGACTGACCGGAAGCAGGGAAAGACGGTTTTTTCGAGAACTCTTTCTACTTCGGTTTGTCTACCTTTCTTGTTTTAATAGTTCGACGTGTTCTGTCCTTTAGGAGACTGTAATTTAAGCTTCCTTAATCCCTCTTCTTCAGTGTAAAGTTGAATGTGGCGCCTTCACCTTCCGGACTCTCCACCCATATTTCGCCGTCGTGGCGATTGACGATCTGTTCACAGACAGCTAGACCTATTCCCTTTGCTTGACTTTCGGTGTTGTACTGTTTGCTCGACGAGAACATCTGGAACAGGTTGTCCTGGACCGAAGAAGCTATTCCTTCTCCGTCGTCGCTAACTTCAAGACGGTACTTGCCGCTGGATGCCTCGCCGTCTATCTCTATGTTGGCGGGTCCGTCACCCGAATGTTCCAGTGCATTTTTGATGAGGTTCTGAAAAACCTGGTTCAACTGGTCGGGATCCGCTTGCACTACGGGTAGGTCACCGTATTCGATGTTACCGTCCTCCTCCTCGATCATGAAGGATAGGTCTTCCTGGACGTCTTTTATTACCTCTTCGACATCAACTGACTCGAACTCCCCTCCTCGTGTAGAGACTCTGCTGTAGTTAAGTAGTCCGTCTATCATCGACTGCATACGTTCACTCGCTGTAAGGATTACGTCAAACAGCCGTTCAGCTTCTTCGTTCATCTGGTCCCCGAAGTCCTCTTCAAGGATCTCGGTATAGCTGGAGATCGTCCGGAGTGGCTCATGGAGGTCGTGGCTTGCTACGTATGCGAACTGCTCCAGTTTCTCGTTCGACTTCCTTAGTTTCTTCTCCATCTCCTTATGTTTCTTGAACTCCGATACGTTGGTCATCATCGCAACTATCCTGGACCGGCCGGACTTTTCCTGGACCTCACCTCGCGCTTCGATCCATAGGCTGGTGTTCTCACGGTCACCTATCCGAAACTCCGTACGAAAACCGGTTTTCTCTTCTACTGATTTTTCCAGTGTCTTTTTTACCTCCTCGTGGTCCCTGGGGTCCACGTACTCCAGGAAGTCATCGATACCCGATGATTCCCTAAAGATTTCGTTATCTTTCACGTCTTCTCCGCGGATACGTTTGATCATGTCGGTTACGATTTCGTCCATCCATACTTCGTCACGTTCGGTATCCCATTCCCAGATACCTGTATCGGTTCCCTGTCGTGCTATGTCGAGACGTTGCTTGTTTTCCTTTAGGTTATGTTTCTGCTCCTCCGACCTGGAACGGAAGTATCCGGCGGTAAATCCGCCTATACCCCCGATGTTGGCGAATAACAGTACGTGGCCGACGACGTTACTCAAGGTCATTCCCGCTGCTAACTTCACCATCATCTGGACACCCATAGAAAATATCACGAAGGCCGCGCCTACTATGGTCCAGTAGGCTACTCTCTTCTGGTTTTGTGTGTTCAGGTCCTTACCTCTTAGCCAGTAACCCAGGTAGATTAGACTGACGCTGGGTACCAGGTTCATTATTAGTTCTAGCTGGCTTGGATGAGTGCTGGGCTGTGTAAAGAAATGTATTACGGCAATGACTACTATCGAGAAAGCGAGCCCTATTACGATGTAACTTCCCTGGTTCCTCGCCGACCTTGATTCATGACTGGTCAAACTTGATCACTATTATTATCTTAATTGTATTAAGACTGAAAGGATTAAACGCTATCCCTTATCGGGTTAGATATCAATATTTTTTAACGGTAGATCCTGGGATCCATTTTTCAGGAGAACATTTAGAAATTCAGGGCTATTGGCACGTGGAGGGCATTGGTATCTTAATACGGGGAAAGCATTGGTATACGCCGACGGACTTTAGAACCGCCGTGGTTTTTATTCTTATATGGATTTCGAGGTGTTGGGATATCCCGGTGAAGATGTCTCGATTGATCTGAGTCATGAGGACTTTAGCTATGCCGGGAAGTTCGGCGTGGGCGATACCGGGAAGAGTGTTGCACGGGAGGACGGCGAGATACTGGGTGTAGTCGCCTTTGATCGTGATAGGACGGACGGTGACGTAATGAAGATACGGTGTATAGAGGTTAAGGCGGGGCGTCGCGGCGAGGGTATCGGTTCGAAACTAGCGCGTTTCACGACGTCCCGTCTTCTGGGTGAGGGGGTTGATCGGGTAGAGATCGCAGTTAACAATCCTTATAGCTTCCACGCGATGTACAAAGCGGGTTTCAGGTACACCGGGAACCGTTCTGGTTTGAGGGAGTTCGTTATGTCGTATCCCGGTTACGACACGGCGGGATACGGTGAGGGTATGCAGGAGTTTCTTGAAATAGACGATATCTCCGAGGAGGAGCGCGACTTCGTTGAGCAGAGACTGGAGATTGCGGAGATGGCGGAGGAGTTTACTCCCGCAATGGAGTTTTTCTAACCTCTTGAGGGGTTTTGAGTAGAAAGGTTTTATACCCTGCTTGGGTTAATTGTTGGTTGTGGGTCCATAGCTCAGCCCGGTTAGAGCGCTCGGCTCATAACCGAGTGGTCACCGGTTCGAATCCGGTTGGACCCATGAAGGAGTGAAACGACTGAATGGGGATGGAGGATCTGTCCCAGGGAACGTAGCGAAGCGGAGTGACCGTGGTTCGAATCCGGTTGGACCCATGAAGGAGTAAAACGACTGAATGGGTCAGGGTGAGAATCTTGGAAGTCGCATGCCCGTGAGCGAAGCGAACCGGAACGTCTTCCTCCGGTTCGAATCCGGTTGGACCCATGAACTAAATTTTGTGCCAACAAACGTGTTCGCCTTACAGTCTCCATTATCTGATACTCAGGACAGTTGGGGAAGTTACGGTTTTTCCGTAAGGTAGAGGAATTTAAGTAATCTTGGCAGGGAAGTCAAACGTAGTGAGGTGTAGTTACTGACGGATATACTGTCCTACCTTCGGTTTGACAGTGACGGCTTTCTGGGTCGGAGGTTCGGGATAGATGTCCGTGCTCTCGCTGTATTCAGGATATCCTTTGGAGTTCTCCTGATGGCGGACGTCCTGATACGACTCGACGACTTAAGGGTTTTCTACACCGACTCGGGCGTACTCCCCAGAGACACTCTTTTTCGGTATAGTTCCCATCCTCTCGTCGCTTACGTGCCACATAGCTGGTCCGGGGAACCGGTGTTCCAGTATCTCCTGTTCGCCATCACCGGCTTCTTCGCGGTACTGCTAATACTGGGATACCGTACGAGGGTAGTAACCGTTGTATCTTTTTTGTTGGTGTTCTCTCTCCACGTCCTAAATCCTCTCACGTTAAACTCGGGCGACGTACTTTTCCGGCGTCTCTTATTCTGGAGTATATTCCTCCCTCTCGGTGCGACTTACTCCTACGACTGTCTGTTTCGGAATGACGATAGGGAGAAGGTCTCCAACTTTGCATCTGCATGCATCTTGTTACAGGTGGTTTTGGTTTACGCCGTCAACGCCCTATGGAAACACAGGGGTAGCTTCTGGATGGATCGTAACGCCGTCGGACAAGTCCTGAGTCTCGAAAAGTTCTCTACCTCTATCGGTTCCTTCCTGGTGGAATATCCCACCTTGACTGAGTTCTTTACGAAGTCATGGATGATCATGCTTACGTTTTCGGTTCTCCTCCTTCTTCTGACGGGTTGGTCCCGAGTCCTGTTTGTGTTTGTCTTCATTACCGCACATCTCTTTATGGCGGCGACGATGAAAATCGGTCTGTTTCCCTATATCTCTGTCGCGGCTCTATTTCTCTTTCTACCCCCTGTTTTCTGGAGTACGGCTGAGAAGAAAGTCGCCGCACTGCTACCCCAACGGTACACCACTGTTTTTTCCGGGGGTTCGGAGTTACCCGGGAGTAAGACATCCGAAATCAAACGTCTCGCTGGAAAGCTAACTCCTTTGATGGCGGTGTTTTTCGCAGGATTGCTTTTGGTGAACGTAGTCAACCTTGGTTACGTCGAACTTGGTGACGATACCGGGGAGTTTCTGGAGAACTTCGAGGCAAAATGGAGTATGTTCGCACCCAGGCCACCGGTACAGGACTACTGGATGAGGATAAAGGGCGTGACGGGATCGGATGTAGAGATAGATCCTATGGGCTCGAAGTATTACACAAACGGGACGGGGCCACCGGATATCTATAGAGATGCACGTTGGAGGAAGTACCTGTCGAACCTCGATTTTGGAGGTAGAGGTCCGGTGGAAAACTCAACTCTAGAGTACTTCTGCCGAAAACCCGTCCGGAGCATGGATCTCGAACCTAAACATCTGGTGGTGTACTCCGTAACGAACCGAACCGGAAGCAATACCAACTTGACGTTCCGAAACAGAGACGTATACCGGTGTCCTTAGAACTTACTGGAGACTATGGTTTTTGTCTATTGTAGTATAAATAGTGTGTTGTACTGTAGTGTGTTATTTCGGAGAAACTGTCTTTCGTTGTGAACTTCAATAGAAATCCGTTCCGGTTTATATACACGCCGAGTATTTTGGGTATGTCCAGGAATATGTTAGTGGAGGGGGAGTGGCGTACTGATCTCGATGAAACCAGTGATGGCGAGTTCGTGAGGGATGAGTCTGTCTTCAGAAACCGGATCGGGACACAGGAACATCCTGCTAAGGAGGGCAGATACCATCTCTACGTTTCACGTGCCTGTCCCTGGGCACATGGAGCTATAATGGCTCGACGTATTCTGGGGCTGACTGACTGTATAACGATGGACGTCGTCGACCCGGTTAGGGAGGACATGGGGTGGAGGTTTAGCCCCGGTAAACAGGGATGCGGTCCCGATTCTATACATGGTTACAGTTATCTGATGGACGTTTATTGCCACTCCAAAGAGGACTACACCGGTAGGGTCACGGTGCCTGTTCTTTACGACCGGGAGGCGGACGTAATAGTCAACAACGAGTCGGTTGAGATAATTCGTATGTTGTGTACTGAGTTCGGAGACGGAGATCTGTATCCCGAGAAACACAGGGACGAGATCGACGAGGTGGTAGATGAACTGTACGATGGCGTAAACAACTGCGTATACAGGGCGGGGTTTGCCGAGAGCCAGGATGCATACGAAACCGCTGTCGGGGAGCTGTTCGAGTCCCTCGACTCGTGGAACGAGGAGCTGTCGGGTAAGAGATATCTGGTGGGCGGACAGCTGACTCTTGCAGACCTACGGTTGTTCCAGACGCTGGTCAGGTTCGACGAGGTATACCACAACCACTTCAGATGTAACGTCAAGGAGATCACCGATTACGGATCCCTCTGGCCCTATCTAAGGGATCTTTACCAGACGCCGGGTATAGGTGAAACGGTCGACATGTCACATATCAAGAAACATTACTATCTCTCGCATCCCGGTCTGAACCCCTCCGGTATAATACCTGTGGGTGCCGACCCGGCGTTTAATGAGGGTCACGGAAGGGAGAGCCTACAGGGATAATGTCCTGCCAGGATATGCTGTTGGGGGAGGTATGTTGTGGGAAAGAGCTGGATGACCTAACTGGGGACCGTGGTTTGGAAGAGTTATCTTGGGGGTCGTAGCTCGAAGCTGTATCTTGGGAGACGTTGATTGGATAAAAGGTGGTGGTAGGTTATTGGGTTCCTGTCTACTGTTCAATACCTTGGCATCTGTCCTCGTCTTCCGTTTATTCTGTCCGATTACGGATTTATGATACCCCAGTTTTCCTGCATTATGTTGTTCCATCAGTCCTGGATCCGTTTCCGGTTCCCCAACCCCTGTGAACGCAAAAAGGTGGTGTGTAAGCCCGGTTCCGTGTTTCGTTTGCGGTGTTTCTCTACTCTGCCTCACGTTTGAGTTGGATGGGTTCTCCAGGTTTTCGGTGTATCTGGTACACCTGTTATCCGGGAAAGCTGTCTTCACGACATGGTCGTGAGGATCAACCATCGTTGCCTTTCCGCCTTCCCCCTCACGTCTATCTATACATCTTCAGACATTATAAAAATTTTCATTTCTTGAGTATATATTCACACACTGAATATATACCAACATTTGAAACTCTTATCTTACAGTGCGTCTTCCACAAAGGGAGTAAATGAAACTGTGCCTGAAAGGGCGTAACTGTGCACGAATCCGTGTGTGTCTACTTCTACTGGTAAGTAGGGATTACTGTCGTCCTCAATTTGGGGTTTATTTCTCCGGTGCTGTTTCTTGGATGTACAAGAGTTTATTAAAAATGAAGTATAATACATCATTGAGCAGAAACACAGGAATTTAGAATGACATCAGGCCCTGATAATATAATCGAGATCTTGATTAAAAGGCACGACCTGTTAAGCTGTATGTACGGCCAACCTAAAAGGAAGCCTGAGATGGTTGACGAATGCGATACGTCAAGGTCTACTATATACAGGGGGGTCAAGGAACTAACGTCAGCGGGAATTATCAACAGAACTCAGGATGGACATAGTCTCACGGTTTTCGGTGCCCTGGTTTTCGAGAACTTCAGGAACATGAGGCATCAGCTTGAGTATCTTTCCGACCATACGGGTGAAAATAAAACGATAACCGTTGAGGACTGGAAAGAGGGTAACATCTTCAAGGAGTCAGACATAATTCTGCCGACCCGGCTCGACGAGGGTAAGCCCCTCGACTATCTCATCGAGGATATGAAGGACTCTGACATGATAAGGATGGTAACTCCGGTGGTACATCCGGCTATAATAAACGAGTATCACGAAAGCCCGAAAGAGTATCCCGAGATACAGCTTATATCCAACAACCATTACATTAAGAACAATCTCGAATATATGCTGAAGTCCCTGAACCTGCTTGATACCAACGATGATTTCCAGCTTTACGGCACGGAGATATACATCCCCTTCGGTGTTGTTTTACTCGGTAGCGGGGATAACGTCGAGGTGGACATAACCATCTTCGGCGAGTCCAACAGCGTAATATCCGTCCTAAAACACAGGGCCGAAGAGGGGATAGAGTGGGCAGAAGAGATATTCGAGAACACCAGGGCCAAGTCCCAACCCTTCCGCTTCGAATAAACCGGTTAGAACTACCATAATAGATTACAGTATGTTATTTAAATATGGGACGGTATCTAATATCGACTCGGTGTCCGAGTTCGGTGACCCGGATAACGAAAACCAGTCGTATGCTTTCCACATGAATAACTATGGTGCATATAGTTCCAGTATCTAGGTGAAACAGTCTCTGGACTCAAGTGAAGGGGTCCGAACCACAAGATCATGTTGGCGGTACTCAACGAATCTGAGAAAGGATAACACAGGTGAAGGGGGAGGGGTACCTCTTATGTCATCGGCTTACTGGTGTAGATTAAAACCTGTGGGGTGGGGGTTACTTATTTTTCTATGTTTAATAGATGTATTTAAACCCACCCGAAACTTAAAATATATAGTGATATTTATTTTCAATATAAAATAAATAATCAGAGCCTTTATTATTTATCCAACTAAGTATCTAGGTGTATGTTAGGTTCAGTTTCGGGTGCTCTGAATCTGGTAAAAGTAAAGTCAAATGAAGAAAACGGGTTTACCGGAAGGTATAGGTGGGAAAATGAGTACGTTAAGGTCCTAGAAAGAGGAACCGGTGCGGATTCGATGTACGATCTCGGTGGATCCGGGAGGTTCACGGACTGTTTAGATGTCAGGGAAAATCTCACTGGGGGTGACTGAATAGATATTTGGGTGATATTGAAGACGTTAGGCTTTAGGTAGAAGTATGTAGATATAGATATATTTATTTATATATCTATCTTTTAATGTATAATAATGGAGATAAGGAAGGTACAGGTCACGGGTGGTTCGACCTACGTGGTTTCACTGCCGAAGGACTGGGCACGGAAGGAGGGTATAGACAGCGGCTCGGAGCTCGAACTACATCCGAAGGAAGGTTCACTAATTCTCGAACACCGTGGTGGGGAAGAAGTCGGTGAAGGTGAGATGGATATCACTGGACTGGAGGGTGAGGAGATAACCAGGGCGGTATTATCGATGTACGTGTCCGGTTTCGACATACTGCGTTTCAGGTCTGACAGGATATCGAGCGACCAGAGAAGAAGCCTCAGGGAAGCCAGCCAGGGTCTCGCGGGACTGGAGGTGATAGAGGAGACCGGCGAGACCGTGGTGTTCCAGGACTTACTCGATTCCTCCCAGTTGAGTGTCCACAGGACTGTCTCCCGTATGCGTCTGATAGCAAAGAGCATGTTCGGTGACTCCGTCAAATCGCTGGTAAGTGACGACGACAGCATCTCCGAAGACGTTATAGAAAGGGATGACGACGTCGACAGGATGTTCGCAATGGTTTCACGGATCTTCCGTTCGGCGTTACGTGAGGCGGTGACGGAGGAGAGTTTGGGTATCACT
>JBDGRN010000001.1:80286-162377 GCA_042218125.1 Halobacteria archaeon
GCCGTGACGGAGGATACCCTCGGAATTACGCGTGAGGAGTGTTTCGACTACCATACGGCGGCGAGACAGATGGAGAGGGTGGCTGATCATGCCACGAAGATAGCCGAGGTTTCCAACGAGATCGAGGGGCCGGTCGGGGACGAACTCCGGGAGGGTCTCGACGGGATAAGCGAGATGGCTATAGGTGTCGTGGACGACTCCCTAGACGCACTCCTGGAGCTAGAGGGGGACGAAGCCATCGACCTCGCGAACTCCGCACTCGACTCTGTCAGGGAGATAGAGGGTAGGTCACGGGAGCTTTCGAGGGAGGTGCATAACCTTGATCCGGAGACCGCCCAGCGTCTCGGGCTCGTTATCGACAGTATATCAAGAACTGGTGACTACGGTGCCAACATAGCGGAGACGGCACTCGACTCCGCCGCTCCCAAGCCGTAGAAAGGTGATGGGGTTCAAGTTCCTTTGGGGCTGCTGTCAGCATATTTAGACTATATATAGAAATATAGGTATAACGTGTGGAATATATAAAAGTATCATAGAATTTATATCCTGATTTCAACACGTTTCTACTGATGACAGAGAAAGATCGGTACACGAGACGTAAACTCCTGGGTGTCGCGGGATCCGCTGCTGCAGTCGGTTTAGCGGGATGTTTGAGTGGGGGCGACGATGGTGGAAACTCCGGTAATGGAAACGGTTCCAGCGGCAGTAATGGGGGAGGGGAAAGCCTTTCCGGTAAGATATCTATCTCGGGAAGCAGTACCGTCTATCCACTGTGTGTCGCGATCTCCGAACAGTTCCAGAAGAAACACGGTGGGGTGAGTATTAACGTGGCGAGGACGGGGAGCGGTGGAGGTTTCAAGAACCATTTCTGTCCCGGTAACACACAGTTCAACAACTCCAGCAGACATATCACGGAGAGCGAGAAAAAGAACTGCAGGGAAAACGGTGTTACACCAATCGAGCTAAGGGTGGCGACTGACGCTCTTACAGTTATCGTTAACAACGACGCTGACTGGATCGACTGCATTACGGTCGACCAGCTAAAACAGATTTGGGAGCCCGGGGGAGCAAAGAAATGGAGCGATGTCGACTCCAGCTGGCCCGACAAAAAGCTGGAGCTCTACGGCGCCGCCTCGACATCGGGGACCTTCGACTACTTCACAGAAACTATAACTGGGGAGTCCGGAAAACACAGACAGGACTACCAGGCCACCGAGAGGGACGCCAACATCATACAGGGTGTGAGCGGGTCGAAGAACGCCATTGGGTACCTAGGGTTTTCGTACTACTACCAGAACCCCGACCAGGTAAAGGCTCTCAAGGTCAAGAATCCCGAGACCGGGGAGTGCGTAAAACCGAGTCTCGAGACGGCGAAGGACGGAAGCTATAGCCCGCTGGCTCGCCCCCTCTTCACGTATCCTGCAAAGTCTGCCCTCAAAAAGAAGGTAGTGAGGGAGTTCGCCAGGTTCTACGTCAAACAGAGCACCAACAAAAAACTGGTGTCGGATACGGTCGGATACGTCCCAAACACGAAAGAGACGATGCAGAAACAGTTAGACAAGCTTAACAAGAACATAAAGGAAGTTACGAGTCAGTAAGGCAAGGGAAGCCACGAATCATTAGACGAAGTTACTGGATAAATCTCGAAAACGCGAAAGCCGGAACTCCGAGGATTAAACTTCGACCAAGCCAGGTCAGCTGGCTGGCTTTCGGAGTAAGTTTACGGAGCGATTTCAGAAAAATAATGCATCAGCTATACCAACCTCCTGACTGTCGCCGATGAATAACGAGAAACCGGACATCTCCTCAACGGGTAGCCGTACCACGCGGGAGTTGGTGCTCAAGACTGTATTTTTCGTCTGCGCCCTCCTCACCGTGTTGACGACGGCGGGTATAATTCTTTCACTCATTACTGAGGCTATTCAGTTCTTTTCGATGGTTTCGCCGATAGATTTTTACACAGGTACCGAATGGAGTCCGACGTTCGGTGACAAGGCTTTCGGGATACTTCCCCTCGTAATGGGTACATTGACAATAACGATCTACGCGGCACTCGTCGCCCTCCCCATCGGACTCGCCACCGCTATTTATCTCAGCGAGTACGCAGGTGAAAGGACGCGTGCGTACCTCAAGCCCGCCCTGGAGGTGCTGGCTGGTGTACCTACCGTAGTCTATGGATACTTTGCACTCGTCTACATTACACCTGTTCTAAAATCCGTAATTCCCGTAGGTGTCAGCACCTTCAACGCCATGTCTCCCGCCATCGTTATGGGTATCATGATTATTCCGATGGTGTCGTCGATCAGCGAGGACGCTATGAGCTCTGTTCCCGAAAGCTTGAGGAACGCCGCCTACGGTCTGGGTGCAACCAAGTTCCAGGTTTCCACCAGCGTCGTGGTACCTGCGTCTGTCTCCGGGATAACGTCGGCATACATACTCGCGATCTCCCGTGCAGTCGGGGAAACGATGATCGTTACGGTTGCGGCGGGTGCAAACGCCCGTATGGTCAACCCGTTCAACCCCGTCGACGCTCTCCAGCCGTTGATGCCTATGACTAAAGCAATGATCGATCTGAGCGCAAGCGAAGTCGCGGGTGACTCGGCAGCATACAAGAGCCTTTTCGCGATAGGGCTGACGCTGTTCGTCATCACCTTCGTAATGAATCTCATAAGCGACATCATAGCACACAGGTACAAGGAGGACTACTGAAGATGATTGAAAAATACAGAAGAGTTGGTTACGGACCTGGACTTATCCAATCAGGCGTTATCCGTCCCGGGGGGTGCCGTAGATATGTCTAGAGACAACCAAGGTTCCAGTCGAGGAGGTGTCCGTGAGGATGCAGGTCCCCCCGAAACCGGTTCAGAGGGTGGATTCGGTAGAGTTAGCCGAACCAAGGATTACGTCTTCGAAAACATACTGAGGTTCGCTTCCTTCGTCGGCGTGGTTGCGTTGTTTATTCTTCTGATCTACGTTGCCATCGACTCGGTAGGCTGGCTCAACATCCAGTTCCTGACGAACCCGCCATCCATAATTCCGGAGGACGCCGGCATATACCCTGCGTTGATCGGTTCGTTTATGTTGATGATAGTGGTCGTGGTCGTGTCGTTCCCCATCGGTGTCGGTGCCGCCGTATACCTGGAGGAGTATGCACCTGACAACAGATGGATCCGCGTCATCCAGATAAACATCTCGAACCTGGCGGGTGTACCGTCGGTGGTTTACGGAATACTTGGGCTCGGTGTGATCGTCAACGTCTTCGGTTTCGGTTACGGCACGGTTCTCACGGGCGGCGTAACCCTTTCGCTCCTTATTCTACCAATCGTCATTATCTCTTCGAGGGAGGCTATCAGGTCGGTCCCCGAAAACTACCGGGAAGCGAGTTACGGCATGGGGGCGACGAGGTGGCAGACAGTCCGGAACGTCGTTCTTCCCGAGGCGCTTCCCGGCATTCTGACGGGAACGATACTTTCGATCGGGAGGGCGCTGGGAGAGACTGCCCCCCTCATAGTTATCGGGGCGCCGACGACGATGTTCCGCGCCCCCGCAGGTTTCACCGACAAGGTGACGGCGATGCCGATGCAGATATTCGCGTGGAGTGACAGCGCACAGCCCGAGTTTCAGCACGGCGTATTAGCGGCGGCAGTCGTAACCCTCTTGGTAGTTTTGCTTTTAATAAACTCCGTAGCGATCTACGTACGGGACAGATACGAACGAAAGGGTGGTTAACTTGACTGAGGAAAGAAACATCGAGGAAGAAGAATCGGTGGTGGACGTCGAAGTGGACACGGATTCCGGGAATCCAGGGAAAGAGACGGTGGTGGAGTCAAGGGATCTAAGCGTCTACTACGGTGACGACCAGGCTTTGAAAAGCGTCGATATCGAGATTCCGGAGAACCAGGTAACGGCGATAATCGGTCCAAGCGGATGCGGTAAGTCGACGTTCTTACGTTGTATAAACCGGATGAACGACCTCGTCGATGTGGCGAGGGTTGAGGGCGAACTCATGTTCGAGGGTAAGAACGTCTACGACGAGGACGTCGACCCGGTCGCTCTACGTCGACGTATCGGCCAGGTTTTCCAGGAACCTAACCCCTTCCCTAAATCTATATACGACAACGTGGCGTACGGACTCGAGGTCCAGGGGAAGGACGATGACCTGGACGAGAAGGTGGAGCGCGCCCTCCGTAACGCGGCACTCTGGGACGAGGTGAAGGACAGGCTTGACGACAACGCCACGGGACTTTCTGGGGGACAGCAGCAACGTCTCTGTATCGCCCGCGCCATAGCGGTCGATCCCGACGTGGTGCTGATGGACGAACCCGCCAGCGCACTCGACCCTATAGCGACGTCGAAGATAGAGGATCTTATCGTCGAGCTATCAGGGAACTACACCGTCGTTATAGTGACACATAACATGCAGCAGGCGGCACGTATCAGCGACCTGACGGCTGTCTTTCTTACGGGAGGCGAACTCGTCGAGTTTGACTCGACAGACAAGATATTCGAGAACCCCGACGACAGCAGGGTCGAGGACTATATAACCGGCAAGTTCGGATAGACTGATTTTAACTCGGATATAAAGTCAGAAGTTTGTGTAAAGTTCCGGTTAACGGTCCTGGAGAACCGGTATTTCCTCGATTTTTTCCTCCGGAAGATCCTCATCCACTATTCCGGATGGCTTATTTTTCCCACTTACAGGCTCGATCACCCTTGTAGGCGTAACGATAACGTCCATCGGTACGTCATGTCCGTCCATATCTATCTCTGCCGGACGGCTAACCAGCTGTATACCGTGTACCGTGGTTACGGTCGTGGTTGAGTCGTCTACGAGTCCCTCCTCGCTCAGGAGAGCGAACTCCAGGTCGCTGTATCCCTCCCCCTTGCCGACCCTGTCGCCCTCACGTGTTACTGCGACGCTCCCGGATACGACGAGGTCGATCTCCGGCATATCTTCGAGTTCGACCTTGGGTCCATAGCTGTTCATCCCTTTTATCGTGGTGGCTTCCTTCACGTCGTCTATATCCTCCGGGTCGAGTTCGATGAAGGGTTCGTCCTCCGCCAGACGGGGAACCGCGACGTAGAGCGTCTTGCCTTCCCTGAGTGCCTGACGCCGTACCGGTCTCTGGGGTGAATCCGGATTGATCTTAACGTTTTCGGCATCTTTCCAGAACTGGAGGCCGGATATCTTTTCGGCGGTCTGGTCTGCACCCGAAAAGTTCGGTATCCTGCCCTCGACCGGAAACGGAAAACGTGCTTCGCCGGAATCCTGGAGCTCGTCCCAGACCGACTCCCTTATGTCTTGTTTTTCCATGACGCTATAATTGTTTTACCGGCTTGAAAGAGTTTGGTCATAGAACCGGTACCGGATTTACTACGACCTCGAAAACAGTTATAGATGTCAGTGCCGAGATCTTATTGTTCAATCGAGATCTTCCTTGTAGTCGTTGAAAACGTCGTCGCTCCACACCATATTGATATGCATATGGTTGCCCGCCGCCACGTTTTCGACGTCGGTTTCACCAATCAGTTCCCGGGGTATCCTGGCGTTCTCGTCGGGATTCACTGCCTCGTCCCAGTCTCCCCAGACTGCGGTGTAATCTACGTTTTCGGCGAGGCCGTCCTCGTTCAGGTCGGTTAAGAAGTCGCTGCCTGGCTGCATGTCACGGCCGCTCTCGAGGAAGAAAGCGATCTCCGCAACTTCGGTGCCCTGGTGTGGCGTCGCAATCGTAACCAGGTCGTCGACGTACTCCGCTCCATCACGTTCCTCCACACAGTGACGTGCGTCGAGTCCACCCATCGAATGTCCTATGATATCGACCTCCTGGTACAGCTTACCGGTTTCGACGGACTCAGTAACGGATATTTTCTTGAGCTTGCTGCATACCTGTTTGGAGTACTCCGTCGGAGAATCTATGGTGGTACCAGGGATGTCACCGAGGTCCAGCCTGTAGATGTCGTCATCGTCGTAGCCCTCCTCTTCCAGGTTGCTCTCGAGTTCGTCCCACCAGATCGTCCAGCTGGCGTCAGCGAATCCGTGGACGAGAAGCACGGGTTCGTCTCCTGGAGGATTCTGGGCGTCGTCGGTACCGCCCCACCATCCGAAGAAACCCCAGGCAGCCGCCGGGGCAGACATCGTTACTGTGGAAACGAGAAGAACTGTAATTAAAACCACTATACCCCTTCTAAAACCGGATCTTCTGTTGCTCGAACGTTCTTTCATTTTCCCAGCCATGTTAACAGTTCCCGGACCAGTAATTAAAACTTAATATATCTGACGTTCGATACTGGTCAGAATACTCCGTGGAAACATCCCTGAATGGAGCTATCTTTCTACATCACAGTTAACGAGAAAACCATGACCTAGAATAACTCTACTGCTCCGGCTCTATCTCGTTCAACTTCTCTCTCAGTATCCGGTTGACATCTCCGGGATCGGCGGAGCCACCCGTCTCCTGCATCACCTGCCCCACCAGGTAGTTAACTGAACCCTCGTCTCCCGACAGGTAGTCGTCGACCGCGTCCCCGTTCTCCTCTAACACCGACTCCACGGCGGCGGACGCCTCGTCCTCGCCCGCCTTCAACATCCCCTCGTCCTCCACGATCTCCCGTGGAGATCGGTCCTCGTCCAGGTTTGTACGTAACACGTCTACGGCGTTCCTGTCGGTGATTTCGTCGTCCTCCACCAGACTGAGAAGGAACAGGAACTCGTCCACGTCAACCTCCCCCACGTCCAGATCCCTGTAGTTGAGCTCCCTGAGAAGCTCGTCGGCGATCCATGTCGACGCCGCCGAAACCGATACCTCCTCCGCAACGTCCTCGAAAAGATCCGCCACAGCCTTCCTTGAAGTCAGCTTCTCCGCCATCTCTCCCGAAAGACCATACTCCTCACCGAACCTCTCCCGTCTCTCCTCGGGAAGCTCAGGTATTTCAACCTCCTCCACCAGGTCATCGACGTCCAGGGGGGGAATGTCACGTTCCTGGAAGTACCTGTAGTCCTTCTCGCCCACCTTCTCCCTCAACGTAACCGTTATACCCCGGTCATCGTCGTAATGCCGGGTTTCCTGCGTCACTTCACCCCCCCGCTTAAGCTGGTTCTTTTGACGCGTGATCTCGTACCTCAACGCCTTCTCCACGCCCTTGGTGGAGCCGATGTTCTTGACCTCGGTCCTGGTACCTTCCTCGCCGTCCTCCGAGATACTGATGTTGGCGTCCACCCTCAACGCACCCGCACGTTCCACGTCGAAGACGTCGAGGTACTCCAGTATCTCACGGAGCTTCACGACTAGCGCACGTGCCTCCTCCGGCGTCGTTATGTCGGGCTCCGTCACAATCTCCATCAGAGGCGTACCGCTCCTGTTGTAGTCGATTAAGGTGTACTGTGCCCTCTCAATTGAACCTCCCTTGTGCACCATAGAACCCGGATCCTCCTCCATATGCGCCCGCTTAATACCCACATCCCTCTCGTCGTCCTCGACCTCGACCGTAACTTCCCCGTCACGGTTTATGGGTTCGTCGTACTGAGTGATCTGGAAGTTCTTCGGGAGATCGGGATAGAAGTAGTTCTTCCTATGGAACCGTGTGTCGCGTTGTATATCACAGTCAAGAGCCTTACCGATCTTGACGGCGTACTCCACCGCTCTCTCATTGACAACGGGTAGAGAACCTGGAAGACCGAGACAGACGGGACAGACGTGTGTGTTAGGTTCGTCGTCACCGTAGTCGGCGGAACAGCCGCAGAACATCTTTGTTTCAGTGTCGAGCTGAACGTGTATCTCCAGCCCGATCACTACCTCGAAATCCCTACTCATGTTGGAGAAAGGTTAGAACGCCCGTGTCAAAAACCCCACCGAAACTAACGGCAGAAACCCGGGGTAAACAACCCCTCATCCGACCCGAATCCAACAAAAAGCCTCAGCCATCATAAACCATCATCTTCCCCCGCCCCGACCTTCTCACAGACGTCCTCGACCACACAGGAAACGCAGTCCGGATTACGTGCGGTACATGTCTCTCTGCCGTGAGCGATCAACGCCACGTGTGCCTTCCTTAGATTGACGCCACATTCATCGTGTAGCTCCAGAAGTCTATCCCTCGTCTTACGACGGGTCAGACCGTCGCTCACCCCAAGCCGGGCCGTAACCCTGTCTACGTGGGTATCCACGGGACATATCTGCGCATCGGTGCTGAAAAGCAGTATTACGTCGGCGGTCTTGTGCCCGATACCCTTCACCGAAACCAGTTCGTTGTATACCTCCTCCATCTCCCCCGACCGTATCCATTCCGTCTCTCCGTCCCGCTCCTCCACCACGTAACGTGCGGCGTTCCGGAGGTAACGCGCCTTGCTGTTGTAGAGACCCGCCGGCGCGATCAACTCCTTTACCTCCTCAATGTCGGCCTCCAGTATCTCCCTCGGGGTGCTGTACTCCTCCTCCAGCCTCTCGTACGCGACGTCACGGTTCTCGTCCGAGGTGTTCTGGGAAAGAACCGTCATAACAAGCTCTTCCCAGGGCTCTGTAACCCTGAACTCCGGATCGTACTCCCCGTAGAGTGTTTCAACGACGACGTCGAAGCTTTCACATTCCATACAGATACCATGAGCACCGAAAACAATAATCGTGACCTTGCTTAACATGAACCGTAATGGCAAACACCTCGGGCTCGAACGTCACCGGGAGAGCCAGATCTTTCTCAGGAGATCTAATAGACGTGATGGAGGCCTGGGCGATAGAGTACCTTCCGGAGTACATCACGGCAGCGATAATAGTACTGATCGGATACTGGCTGTCGGGTGTCGTGGCGAAGTACCTCGCGAGACCTATATACAAATGGGTTCAACGTCCAAGCGTCGCGAAAACAATCATCCGTTCCATCCGGTACGTGATAATTATCTTTTCGTTCCTGTTCGCGGCACGGGTCGCGTTCGGTCTATCACTAACGTCGTTCGCCCTCACCGCCACCGTTTTCTCCGCCGTTATCGGTGTCGTGTTGGCACCGATTATAGGTGACATAGTAAGCGGACTGTTCGTGATCGGAGACCAGCCCTACGACATAGGCGACATGATCGAGATAGTCGATACCTCCGAGAAGGGATTCGTCGAGGACGTTACATTGAGATACACGAAGGTATTCACCCTCGAAAACACTTTTCTGGTGATACCGAACTCGGAGATAAGGAAACGGGACGTCATAAACTACAGTGCCGAGGATATGCGTACCCGTGAGGAGATAGATCTATCCATCACATACGAGAGCGACGTCGACGTAGCTAGAGAACTGATGGTCGAGGCAGCACGTGAGATACCCGAAATAATCCATACCGCCGGAGAGATACGGATCGGGAACGCTAGATACAACCTCGAGCCACATACCTTAATAACGGATTTCGGCGATCACGGAATAGGACTCAGACTCAGATACTGGCTCAGGGAACCCTACCACTCAGTTCCAATAGAGTCAGATGTCTACACCAAGATCTGGCGAAAGTTCAACCAGAACGAGATAAAGATACCGTATCCCCACAGACACCACATATTCGACCAGACCTCCGGGGACCTCGGTGTCGACCTCGAAGGAGAGTCCGCACCCGATCCAAGAGACCTAAAGAGGAAAACCGACGGAGATTACGACCCAGAACCGGATCAAGGCTAGCCGGACTTCAGAGACCGACTTTATTTTCAACCTCCCATATAGGGTGTTTTTCTGTATAGTCAGGTAACTACCTCTATCCTGGCGTCTATGTTCTTCCTGAGAAACTCCTTTATGTTGGGGTCGTTACCTATCAGCTTCCTTACAGCTTTCCTGAACCTGCCTTTCTGGCTCTCACCTATGTATATGACGTCGGTGTCGGTGTTCGCCGCCTCCTCCAGAATTGACTGCTCTACCAGGAAACCCTCTTTGACCCTATAAGACACGTCACAAGTTCCGAACTCGCTCTCCACCACTTCCTTCAACTGGCGTTCCGAAACGTTTCTTTTTTTCTGAAAAAGATCAATATGAAGGACCGCCAAACTGTCGTCCTCCTGTTTCTTCTCCAATGCCGACTCCAGTGTGTGACGGCTGTTCCTGTTCAAAGGGAAACGTACAGGTACCAGAATCTTCATCTAGGAAAAAATAAGGGGAGAAACCTATAAAAGAACTCGATTAATCACTGAACCAAAAACTCAGTTTGAGGTTTTCTGTGCGCGACGGTGTTTAACGACAACCCATTTCGCCGTCGGGATAACGATCCACCAGACCAGGGGACCGAGTATCATGAGGGCGAAGAACAGGTCGGCGAAAAACACACCTGCCTGATGAGGAATACCCAGTTTTGGTGGGTGGGTGTCCGCCGGGAATCCCAACTGTCTCTGGAAGTCCGGGGTCTTGTAGATACCGGCAAACAGCATCCACAGGAACCCACCTCCGGCTAGGAATGAACCTCCGGTCATGAACTCATCTGCCATCTTGGTTCACCTCCTCCACCGTCTTGAAACGGAGGGAGAATACGTATAAACCCCCTGCCGACAGGATTATACTGAGACCCAGGACCACGAGTATCGGGTTGGTATTTACTCCGGTGGGCCAGTTTATACCTTCGTCTATTACCATGAATCCGACGAAAACCATCGCTATCGATATCATCGTCGTGAATACCGATGCCGCCTTGTACGTACGTTCGCTGACGATTATTTCTCTGTCCGAATTCATTGATAATCACCGTGTTACCGGAGTCTGTAGTACCTCCTGTTGAGGTCGTACATGTATCCTTTCTGGAAGCTCTTCAGTATCGGATACGTCACGAGTCCGGCCGCTATCGGCAGCAGGAACGTGAGGTCAAACAGCAGATGTGGAGCCATATTGAACCCCATGAACGTGAACTCGGCGACCAGGTTTTTGATCGCAAGTATACTGATCATGAAGGCGAACACGACTCCTGCGACGCCTGCCGACGCCCAGAACGGCTGTTCGACGGGACGTCTGGCGGTACCCTTGTTGACGAAAGGAAGTATCGCAATCGCACCTACGACCACGAGGTTGGCGAGTACACCGTAGGTCCTGTCCGGGATTATCTTGTTGCCACCCAGGAAAGCCAGTTCCGGGTTAATCGGACCGAGTTTGAGAAGCCCGAACGACCAGTAAAGATACCAGTCGGGAAGGATCACGAAAGGCGTAGTACCGAGGTTTGCGGGTTTGTCCAGATGCGGTGGAAGAAGACCCGCCACCAGGATCAACATTCCCGTGAAGAACGCCGCTATCGAAAGGTTTCTTACCATTTCGTGGGGCCAGAATGGCTGTAGAGCAACCTCCTTGTAGCTCTTCTTGTTCATCACTCTCTGGTTCTCCCAGCGGGACCTCTCGAAGTACTCGTGGGTTATTCTAGATATCCTGGAGGATGCCCTCTCTTTTTTGTCCTGAAACGTCGGAGTGTCCTCCGCGTAGTCGTCCTCGAGGTGCTCGACACGTCTCTTTACCTTGTCTAGCTCCTCTATCTTCTCCTTGATCTCCTCGTCGGAGTACTCCTCCAGGTTAACGTCAGGAACGTCACCATCGTCACCCTGGTCCTCACCACCATCCGGCGAGAAAACCGGTGCGGGGGATCCAGCTCCATCTCTAGAGGCTACAGGCTGACGTTCCTCCATCTCTATACATTCTGTCGGACACATCTCGCAAGCCCTCGACACGTCGTCGAAATCGGCTTCCTCCCAGTCCTCCCGGACGTATGCTTTTCCGTCTTCACCCTCTCGGAACGCCTCGGATGCCTCTTCGAAACAGAGGTCGCAGCCCACGCATTCAGTCTGAACTACGTTAAGCTCGGTTTTTACGTCGCGTTTTTTGTTTTCGTCCATTTTTTATATCCTCCTTAATGCGGTTCAGCTATACCCTGTACCCACACGAGCCACAGATGTATCCCAATCACCGCCGTGACTGCCAGGGGCAGTATAAACACGTGTATTATGTACATCCTCATCAACGTCTGTCCGCTCGGCTCCAGACCACCGAATATGAGCTGTGCCGACAGTTCACCGATAAACGGTATCGACATCGCCATCTCGACCCCGATCTGGGACGCCCATACAGCTAGCTGGTCCCACGGGAGAAGGTAGCCGCTGTAACCGAACAGCATCGTCAACGAGATCAACACAACTCCTATCAGCCAGTTGATCTCCCGTGGTTCCTTGTACGCCCCGGTGAAGTACACCCTGAGCATATGGAGGAACACCGCCGCCACCATCAACTGTGCCGCCCATCTATGGAACGAACGCAGGAACAGCCCAAAGTTGAGGTCCTGCATGATGAACACCATCGACTGGTATGCTATAGTTTTTGAACCAGTGGCACCTGTGGCGCCAGGTGAGTAGTATAGACCAAGCATGGTCCCGGTTATGGCTGTGAACAGGTACGCGAGGATCGAAAAGCTACCGAGTGCGTATAACGGATACCAGTACCAGAACTTGTTGTCCAGCTGGTACTGTTGAGTATGTGAAGTCGGAAGCTGTAGGTATGTTTTGTAGTAAACGTTCTCCATACCCTCGAGGTAGTCCACGAGTTTAAGCCTCTTGTCTAGGTAATGCAGACTTTTGAGGTATCCTTTCTCCATGAACGACAGACTCTTTTCCTTGTCTTTTATCCAGGGTTGGTGATCCGGGAGTTCTTTCTTCTTCATCTTTCAGTCCCTCCTCTTGTACGGCTTCATCTGGGTCTGGAACTTGTCCTGCATCGTATCTCTCAGACTTTCGCCATCAACACCCTCTTCGGTAACCCAGATGTCCTCGTACTTCTTTCTACGTTTCTTTATCACCAACATGTCCGGCAGGAACTCCACCTTGTAGATCAGGAGTATGAACGCAAGGTCGAGGAATATGTAGCCGAGAATCATGCCGTAGAACATGTTGGACGCCGTGTTCGTCACGTCACGCGTCGAAATACCTATCACCAGTATAGCTATCAACGCGAACTCCACAATCGTCAAAACCAGTATAGCTGCGCTTCCTGCCGCGCTAGCCTTAGGGGGTTCGTATCTTTGTATGTCTCCGTATTTTGCCATTTTTTAATCTCACCTGTCTCTCTGGTCCGAATGCTGCGGGCTTTCAGCGTACTTCAGGAAGTAGAAACTGTATACCAACGAACTCGCGACAGCTAAGAATGCAGCAAGACCCACGAAATGCGGTTCGTAAGGTACACCCATCTCGTGAAGCTTCTCCTGTTGCGAGCCTTTACCCCCGCCTCCGCCCCCACCGGACTTACCTGTGTAGGGGAATGAGATGGATCCCTTTTTTACAATCTCGGAACCCGGAGGTAGTTTGGAGTCGTTGTGGTTGCTTGGAAGGTTGGAACTCGGAACTTTATTCTTGAATTTCTCTCCCGGACCTCCTGGTTCGCCCACCACGATACGACCCACCATACCTAACTGTTTATGAGGAATACAGAAATAGTCGTAAGTCCCCTTCTTCTTGAAGGTATGTGAAAAGCTCTTACCTTCCCCTGAAAGAACACCGCTGTCCCACCCCTCGGCGCCTTCCGGGATTAAGGTGTTCTTGGCACCACCGGTACCTTTTTTGTACGCGGTCGTGCTGTGGCTTCCGCTTTTTATCTCCCATTTCACGGTATCCCCGGGGTTAACTTTCAGACCTATAGGGTCGAAGTACTGTTCACCTCCAGAACCGGTAACCATTTTCACCGTATGTGTCTGTGGTGCTTTGGATGAACTGTCTCCGGTAGACTGGTTGCCTCCGCTGCTCTGATTTCCTCCTTTGGACTGGTTACCTCCAGTAGTTGCGTTACCGCTCCCGGTCTGATTTCCGGAAGACGTTCCGTTCGTCGCATTTTGACCGGCAGCAGTCCCCGAAGCAGCCGCGGCACCTGCAGTGCCGGCGGCTAGCGATAGAAAACCTCTTCTCGATTTGTCGATTTTGTCGCCCCTTTCTCCTTTTTCTGACACCATCACATCACCTGTATAGAACGTCCTTGCTGTGTGTGAACTAATCTACATTTTGCATAGATGGAGGTATAAATGTATTGATTTAAAAAAGGGGGACGGCGTGGGGATAGACCCTACTAAAAAGCCCTGTAACCCCTAGCCATCCCTGTGTTCACAAAGCTCAACCAGCACCCCGTGGAACTCCGAAGGATGGACGAAACCCACCTGTTTCCCCCTGGCGCCATCCCGGGGTTCTTCGTCCACGAGACACAACCCCTTTTCGGATAAAACACCGAGACTTCTCTCAAGATCCGACACCTCAAAAGCGACGTGATGAATACCCTCGCCGTACCTCTCGATAAATCCGGCGACGGGACTGTCGTCAGTTATGGGCTCCAGTAACTCCACGTCACCATCTGCTACGAACGAAACAACCATCTCCCCAAACTCCTCCTGGTGTTCAAGCCCCCCGAAAACAGAGAAACGGTCGACCGCATCTTCTGTGTCGACGACCGCCACCCCCACGTGATCGAAACCGGATACCTTGATAACCTCGTCCAGCGATGGATCGGTATTTCGGCCCATGGCTACCTCCTCTCCCCCTCGTACTCGCCGAATACGTCTCTCATGACGTTACAGATCTCGCCTACTGTGGCGTAAGCCTTTACGGCTTCCACTATGTAGGGCATCAGGTTTTCGTCTCCCTCTGCTGCGGTACGCAGATCCTCGAGAGTCTCGTTTACCTGACCGGCGTCCCTCTCATTCTTCACCTTTTCAAGATCTTCAACCTGTTTCCTACGTTCACTCTCGTTGACCTCATGCACCTCCTCGACCATGTCATCGTCCTCCGCAAACCGGTTGACTCCCACAACCGTCCTCTCACCCGACTCCACCTCCCTCTGTTTCTCGTACGCAGTCTCCTGTATCTCCCTCTGGACCCATCCCGACTCGATACAAGGCAGCATACCTCCTCTCTCCTCTATCTCGTCGAGGTAACTCCAGACCCGTTCCTCTATATCGTCGGTCAGAGACTCAACGTAGTAGCTACCCGCCAAAGGATCCACTGTATCGGCAACACCGGTTTCGTGTGCCAGTATCTGCTGGGTCCTCAGCGCCGTCCTCGCCGACTCCTCGGTCGGAAGTGAGAGAGCCTCGTCCTTTCCGTTGGTATGTAACGACTGCGTTCCCCCAAGGACGCCAGCGAGAGCCTGGTAAGCCACCCTCACGACGTTGTTCTCTATCTGCTGCGCCGTCAACGACGACCCGGCGGTCTGGGTGTGGAAACGCAGCATCTTGCTTTTCCTGCTCTCTGCACCGAACCTCCCGTCCATCAGCCTACACCATATACGTCGGGCCGCACGGAACTTGGCTACCTCCTCGAAAAGCCTGTTATGGCTGTTGAAAAAGAACGAAAGCCTCGGCGCGAACTCGTCCACCTCCATACCGCCGTCCAGAGCCGCTTCCACGTACTCGACTGCGTCCGCGAGAGTGAAAGCAACCTCCTGGACCGCCGTAGACCCCGCCTCCCTGATATGGTATCCCGAAATAGAGATGGTGTTCCATCTCGGTACCTCGTCGTTACAGAACTCGAATACGTCCGTCACCAGCCTCATCGAAGGCTCCGGGGGATAGATGTAGGTGTTCCTTGCGATGTACTCCTTCAGGACGTCGTTCTGAACCGTACCACGGAGCTCCGACCTGTCGACACCCTGTTTGTCACCGACTGCGACGTACATCGCGAGAAGCACTGACGCGGGAGCGTTTATTGTCATGCTGGTGGAAACCTCGTTTAGGGGGATTCCGTCAAACAGCTTCTCGAAGTCACGTAGAGAGTCTATCGCGACCCCCGCCTTGCCAACCTCCCCCTCGCTCAACGGATCATCTGAGTCCCGACCCATCTGGGTGGGGAGGTCGAAAGCTACCGACAGACCCGTCTGCCCTTTATCGAGCAGGTACCGGTACCTCTCGTTGGTCTCCTCCGCGGTACCGAAACCCGCGTACTGCCTCATCGTCCAGAGCTTCCCCCGATACATGTTGGGATATACCCCCCTTGTGAACGGCTCCCTTCCCGGAAATCCCTCGTCATCGAGGTAGTCGTGGCTTCCGAGGTCGTCGGGTGTGTAGAGTTCATTCACCTGTATACCGCTATCAGTCACGTAACTTTCCTTCCGGGTACCGTAGCTCTCCACCGTGGGTTCAACGTCCATCTCCATCCAGTCCTCCTTACCACGCCTAATCTCCTCCCTCTCTTCCTCGCTAAACATTAACCGTGAATAGAATAGCCACCAACTTATCGGTTAACCTCGGTTGAACGGTTTTCCCATGTATATCAGTTCACGCGTTCAGCCACACCTTTATCACAGAGCGGATCTGCGTTATCCAGTGGTACCGTGGCGACGTCCTCCGGCTCAAGCTCGTACTCCCTGCCGTCGACACCCACGAAACCCGGTATATCGCCTGTGACACGGACCGTGACGAACTCCCAGTCCGTACCCTCCGAACCGTTGGATCTACCTCCAGCGGAATCTGCCGATGAAGGTTCACGCTCACCATGGTGTCCCGAGGAACCACTGGAGAGGCTGGAGTCGTCGTTTTCACCGGAACCGGCATCGACCTCCCCCTCACTGTTTCCGCCGGAACCACTGTCGGGGTTACCCGTTGGACCGTGTTTCTCCATGTCCCGTGCGATCACGTTCTTCTCCTCCTCGTCCTCCAGTTCCAGTGGGCTAGCCTCCCCTTTGGTTTGGCTACCGGCCCCGGTCTCCGGGGAGTCCTTGCCTCCGGAGTTCCCGGATTCCGGACTGCCAGGATCTTTACCTTTTATCACGTCGCCGAAGATGGTTTCGTGGTTCCTCTCGACCTCACACACGATGTTTTCGTACATCTCCCTCTCCTCAC
This sequence comes from Halobacteria archaeon, assembly GCA_042218125.1. Taxonomy (GTDB): domain Archaea; phylum Halobacteriota; class Halobacteria; order Halobacteriales; family Halorutilaceae; genus JBDGRN01. The sequence continues at coordinate 97,085 of JBDGRN010000001.1, forward strand.
GCGTCATTCCGGATTCGTCGACGGGTGTACCGTTGGCGGATAAGGAAGCCAGCTTGATTATCTTTCCAACCCTACGTTCGTAAAGGCCGTCCACGATGTCTCTCGCCGACTGTATCGTGTCGTTAACTCGCTGAGCTTCAGGGCCGAAAGGGTCGGCGATGGAAGATCTCTCGTTTTCGAGTTCCGACATGTAGTCACCGATCTCCTGGTAGAAAGAGTCCCGGAGCTCCTGGAGAGAGTCGCTCTCCCGCTCTTTCTTCTGAACCTTACGTAAAACCTCTATATCCACTTCTCATCACCTTCCTGAGTTTTTATCCTATCCCTCATTTTTATCCAAGTTCGGCGGAGCCATCCAGCATCAGGTAGATGCCGGCGTACTCTGGAACTGAATTCAATCCCTCCTCAATATTAAAGGTTCTCTCATTCAAAGTTACCTCTCTCTCCTCACCGGCATCCACCTCTATCTCCCTGTCACCGAAGGTTAAACCATCCCTGGTTGGACGGAACTCCCCGAGTTCAGTCCGATCGAGGGTAGTCACCCGGAAACCGGTTCCGCCGTGAAGCGATCCGGGAAGACGTATTAACCTCCGTGTGTCGGTCGTCACGGGTTCGTCGGTCTCGCCGCTTGACTCCTCCACCGCCTCTTCTATCACGTGGTTCCAGAAACTCTCGAGACCCTTACCCAGATCCAGGTTTCCGGACTCGATCGCCTCCCGTTTCTGTTCAAAAACACGGAGTATCTTCCGGGCCTTCTTCTCCCCCACCTCGTCGTAGCCCTGGAGTTCCTCGACTGCCTCGTCCTCCGACATACCCGTGATACGGTCCGCGTACTCGGAAAGATGTCGCCGTATCCTCTCGCTCCAGTTTCCTCCGGAGAGACGCCGTATCTCGGTGGGTGTCTTCCTTCCGTGGCTTCCCTCCGCCAACTCGCTCGAGAATGCCAGATTCGGCTCGAAACCCACTCCCTTGATGTAGTCCACTATCTCACGACGTGAACCGCTGTCGAGCCCCTGAACCTGATCGTCGTATACGTGGATATGGTATCCTCTGCCACCGGAAAACACCACGCTGGTGTCGCGGAAACCCAGGTCGTCCTCCACGAAACTTAGGAGCTCCATAAGGGATTCCTTGCATTTCGCGAGCATATCGACGTAGCTGTCGTCCTCCGTCACGTCCTCCAGGTGGTCGGCGTCGAGGTCGAATATCAGATCCGCGCCTGTCCAGCCCTTCTCCTGCATCACCTCGACGTCCGGACGTGTGTAACGTGCCGACGAGTAGTAGACGTGCTGGGGCTTCACGTCCGCCAGCCAGGTCTCCAGGCTACCTAAATCGAGTATGCTCTTGTGCCGCACCATGCCGCCGCCGAAAACCACGTACGCCCACTCCCTCGACCGGTGGTCGCGGGGCTTATCCACCTCGTTTCTCCTGTAGTAGTCCCCGAACCTGCCTTTTACGTACGACAGCGTGCGGCGATCCATGGTTCAGAAGTCCTGGACCATGTAGGGTCCGTCCCTGACGTAACCCCTGTCGGCGTAGTACTCCATCACCCCTATACCGCTGATCACCGCCAGCCTACCGTAACCCGCATCCCTCGTCAACGACTCCGCCTCACGCAACAGCTTTTCGCCGTAACCGCTGTGCTGGAACTCCTGGCCATCCGAACCCACACCGACCTCGGTGCCGTAAACGTGGAGCTCCCTAACTATAGCTGCGTCCCTTAACTCGGATCTAACGGTCTCGCCGGGAAAACGGAGACGCAGGAAACCTATCAAGTGATCCTCCGTAACGTCCCGGTATTCGAGGAAGTACTCGGTTCCGCCCGCGCATTCGTACTCCATAACTTCGAGCTCAACATCCTCAACCGATGGATCGTCACGCAGACCAACCTCTCTACATCTTATGCAGTCACATTCACCACCGATTTCGGATAGCTTTCTCCTCGCTATCTGCCTGAGGTTGGATTTCCAGACCCCCACCTCGATCTCGGTGGCAGGTATGTCGCGCTGCACCCTAGAGAGACGCGTATATCGGGGAATACGTTTCTTCGCCTTCGCCACCACCTCGGCGGCGTCCTCGTTGTCTAGGGGCGAGAAGTCGTTGTTGTGCCACATCTCGTACAGACCGGTATCACGTACGACTAAAGTCGGATAGATCTTGAGGTAGTCCGGACGGTACGAGGGGTCGTCGAATATTACGTCGAAGTCCCTTACGTCGTCCTCGGGTGTCCTTCCAGGCATCCCCGGCATCATATGGAAACCGACCTTGAATCCCGCGTCGTGAAGCCGGCGGTTCGCCTCCAGGGTTTCCTCGACGCCGTGTCCCCGGTGAGTCTTTCTCAACGTCTCGTCGTCCGTCGTCTGGACACCCATCTCGACCTTCGTGCCACCGAGACGGAGCATCCGGTCCACCTGCTGTTTACCGCACCAGTCGGGCTTGGTTTCGAAAGTCGTCCCGATGTTCCTCACTCCAGCTTCGCGGTTACGCTCCAGGACTTTTTCAAACTCCATCCAGGAGTCGTTACGCGGTTTGACGACGTCTTCCTCGTCGGGATCGGTGAACCTGTTCATAGCCTGAAGGCAACGTTTGACGAACCACTCCTGGTAGTCGTGTGGTCGCGCCGACATCGTACCCCCCATAAGTATCAGCTCCACCTTGTCGACGAGATGCCCGGTCTCGCGCAGGTCGGTGAGACGCTGGTACACCTGGTCGTAGGGATGGTAGTCGTGGTGCTCCCCCCTCATCGACGCCGGTTCGTTCCCCGTATAGCTCATGGGTGCCTCGAACTCGCTGTCTGGCCCTCCGGGACAGAATACGCATTTTCCGTGTGGACACCACTCCGGAGACGTCATGACTGCCACGGGTGAAACCCCGCTCGAAGTCCTGACGGGCGTAGTCTTCAGTACCTCACGTACCTCCCCCCGCCTTTCTTCCGGCACAGCGTCCAAGATAGTGCTGTTCTTGGGGACTTTGGGTGACGAATGTTTCCCACATATCCTGTTTTTCTCGTTTTCGAGGTCGTCGCGGTCTATCTGTCCTGAAAGTATCTTCGTCGCCAGCTCCTCCACGACTCGTTCAAACCTCTCGTCGCCCGATTCGACACCCGAACTCATTTTCTAGGATCCGTTTGGTCTGAACTCACTTGGGGGTTCCGCTATCGTCTAAAGGCTGCCTCTAGCCGTTACGGTTAAGAAGTCACGGAAGGGAAAATACGGTATCTAATGGCACAAGCCCATCCCCACCCCCCGCTCGACAGGCTGGAGGAACTTCTCTCTAAAGGCGGAGACCTCGCGGTAGTATGCCACGACAACCCCGACCCTGACTGTATAGCGAGTGCTCTGGCACTCAAGGCTATAGCGGAGTCTTTCGGCGTTGAGGAGGTCTCGATTCTGTACAGCGGCGAGGTATCCCACCAGCAGAACAGGGCTTTCGTAAACCTCATGGACGTCGACATGCGGACCTACGACGACATAGATCTCAACACGTTCGACCTGGTGGCGTTCGTGGATCACTCAATCAAGGGTGCGAACAACGAGGTAGGGGAAGACGTCGATATCGATTTCGTTATCGACCATCACCAGTCGGAAAACGGGATCGACGCCGAATACGTCGACGTCCGGGAGGAGTACGGCGCCACCACCACGATGCTGGTCCAGTACATGACTGCTCTCGGCGTCGTACCGGACGAGGAACTCGCTACAGGTCTGCTTTTCGCGATAAGGCGTGAGACGCTGGACTTCATAAGGGGGCTGACGGAGCACGAGTTCGACGCCGCGAAGTACCTGTTTGAACTCGCGGATATTGATCTCCTGAACGAGATGATCAAGCCGGCGTTCACACCCCAGACACTCGACACTATCGGAGAAGCGATACTCAACCGGGACGTCAGGGCTTCGGCGCTCGTGTCCGGAGTAGGTAGAACGAGCGAGAGGGATGCCTTACCTCAGGCTGCGGACTACCTCATGAACTTGGAGGGGATTGCTACGGTACTGGTCTTCGGCATAGTGAACGAGGAGATACAGATAAGCGCAAGATCCAACGATTCACGGATCAACCTCGATTCGGTCGTCAGGGACGCGTTCGGGGACGTCGGTAGCGCGGGTGGACACCGCGACATGGCGGGTGCCCAGATATCTCTCGGTATCTTCTCGGACATGACAGAAACAGAGGACAAACTGATCGGCCTGACGAGCGAGATCATATGTGAGCGGTTCTTCGAGGCCATGAATCTCGCTGAGGACGAGGAAGAGAACGGAGAGTGACGCTGAACGAGGAAGAGAACGGAGAGTGACGCTGAACGAGAAAGAGAACGGAGAGTGACGCTGAACGAGGAAGAGAACGGAGAAGTAACCTCTATCTCCGGATAAGCATCATCCTGTCTATCTTTCACATCCTGTCAAGGCTTTTCGTCCTCGTCCCAGCTCGCGGCCTTCCTGTACTCCCTCAACGTCCTCCAGGCAAGGAGAAGGAGTATAAGGGCTACCACAACTATGGAGCCGATTATTATGTAGTCCGAAATATTCAACGCCATATCTTACTCACTGGACTGGTTCGTGTCGGGGACTTATTCGCGTTGTGAATTCGGTTACGGACAGTTGTTTATATAGGGGTAATTGGTTCGCCGTCGAGTCGGTAGATACCTCCCGACAGATCGACGTAACCCGACGGGTTTTCCGGTACCTCCAAGACCGCGAAGCTCGGAGGATAGCCTCCCCGCGGACGTGTCGGACTTCCGGGGTTTATCAGGAGAGCGTTTCTCTCGACCGCGCGGGGTCGGTGGCTGTGCCCCCTAATCAGTACGTCGGCGTTCTCCTGTGCCGCAAGGTAGCCGAGCTCCTGATTCGAACCTATTCGGTGCCCGTGGAGGACCAGGAAACGTATCCCGGAAACCTCGAAACAAACTCTGCGGTCGAGTTTTTCACTCAACTCCGGAGGATCCGAGTTCCCGTAGACGCCCCGGAAACCAGGTTCGTCGAAGTAGTTTAGAACTGCGATGTCGGTGAAGTCTCCCGCGTGAACGATCAGGTCGACCTCGTCGACAAGACCGTCGAATAAGCCGTGAACCTCATTCTTATTCTCGGTATGGGTGTCGGAGGTTACGAGGACGTAAACGGGGTTTCCGGTACCTTCCATACCGGAAAGATCTAACTCGTCAAGATCCATTCCGTACTGGAATGGGTTGTGGTTCTTCTTAACTCCCGGGTTGTGGTTTGTTAAATCTCCCCGGTAGTTTGAACTGACGGGGACCACTACACCGGCTATGAAGATATCTGTACATCCATCCGGTATAGAGGGCTCCGTCGAGGCACCACCCAGTAAGAGCTACAGCCACCGTGGTATACTCGCGGGCGCGTACTCCAGTGAACTCGTGGTCGAAAACACGTTGCTGAGCGCCGACACCAGGGCGAGTGTCCGTTGCGCCGAACTGCTGGGAAGCGAGGTCACCCGCACCGACGACGAACTCGAGATACGTGGTGTGTCGGGACGTCCTCATGTACCACCCGACGTCCTCAACTGCGGCAACTCCGGCACCACCCTCCGGCTGTTCTCCGGACTCTCGGCCCTCGTCGATGGAGAGGTGGTGCTGACCGGCGACTCCAGCCTTAGGGAGCGGCCGAACGCCCCTCTTATAGAGTCGCTCAACGAACTCGGTGCAGACGCACGATCGACTCGCGGTGAGGGATACGCACCCGTCATAGTGGAGGGAAGGATGGAGGGAGGTAAGACCTCGATAGACGGATCGGTTTCGTCCCAGTTCATCTCCTCCCTCCTGTTTGCGGCACCGGTGACGGACGAGGGAGCTATGATAAGGATCGAGGGCGAACTCAAAAGCAAACCCTACGTCGACATTACGCTCGAAGTACTCGACGAGCTAGGGGTGGAGTACCGGGAGACCAGCGATGGCTACGACGTCGACGGCAACCAGAGCTACGACAGCGGCAGTTTCCGCGTCCCTGGAGATTTCTCCAGCGCCTCCTACCCGCTCGCTGCCGCCGCAGTCGCGGGAGAGGCCGAGGTCACGAACCTCCATCCGGGGCCACAGGGAGACAGCTTTATCGTGGACGTGATAGACGAGATGGGTGCCGACGTCGAATGGAACCGGGATAAGGGAACTGTATCAGTCGGCTCCAGGGATCTGGAGGGTATCGAGTTCGACGCTGGAGACAACCCCGACCTTGTACCAACCGTAGCGGTTCTGGGCGCCGTCGCGAACGGAGAGACACATGTCTACAACGCGGGACATCTCCGTCTCAAGGAAACCGATCGCCTCGACGCCACCGCGACAGAGCTCGAAAAGATGGGTGCCGAGGTCGACGAACGTGAGACCGAGCTGACGGTCTACGGCGAAGAAACCGAACTCGAGGGAGCCGTGATCGACGGAAGGCACGATCACAGGATCGTGATGGCTTTCGCCGTCGCGGGTCTAGCAGCGAAAGGTAAGACTGTGATAGAGACCGCCGAGAGCATCGACGTTTCCTACCCCGGATTCGTCGAGGATTTCTCCGACCTGGGTGCAGATATCGAGTACGTCGGATAGACGTCAATCGACGGTAGGGGATGTTAATCTATGGTAGGGGATGTTTACCAACGGCAGGGGAAGTAAATCAACCGTTGAAGACGTAAAACTGTGGGACGTAAACCAACGGTAGAAGACGATAAATCAACGGTATGGCGGAAGAAGGAAGTGGGGTATTTATCTGGCGGGTTTATTCGATTTTTCTCAACGCCGTCCAGACGCCCGTCGCCGCTACCACGGAGGCAGTCAGAAGCTCGAGCCAGTACCTCGTTACAATATTTAGTGGGGACGACGACCTCCCGGGTACGTGTCTCCAGTCCTTCAGAAACGCGTCGGAGAAGTAGCCTGCCATGGCTTCGCTCTCCACCAACGCGCCAACCTCCCTGTTCATGGTCGGCGAGTTCCGGTTCCAGTTTATGCTGGAAACCAGGACGGATTGGTTGTCCACCACCACTCCCTTGTTGTGGATCGATACGTTCCCGACCTTCGCTTCGAGCGGTAGATCCCGGCGGTCCGCGATACCTTCGAGTTCCTCCACCACCCTCCGGTTCTCCTCCTCCACGAACCACCTGTCGTCAAGAAGAAACTTGACCTCCGTGCCGTTACGTGCAACGTCCAGGGCTGCATCGACGTAAGGACTGTTCCGGATGTCCCTACCTGATCCCTCTCCCTGCCATCCACGTACGTATGCCTGCTGAATGTAGACCGAGTTGTCCGCTCCACGGATGAGATCCGAGACGGGTTTGACGGCTCCGTCAGGTGCAAGGACTAGACCGATGGAGTCCACGTCCACGGAACCGAGATCAAGGGAGCCGTTCCCGACTCCCACAGTGCTACCGGAGCTTCCGAGTTCCTCACTCGGTTCTGCTTCACCGCCCGCTTGTTTTGTATCGCCGCCGCGGTCGTCTTCCGGAAATCCGGGTGCTCCGTCGCTACGTTTCCATTCACTCCACTCGAACACGGAGCTCCAGTTCGAGTCGACCTGGAAGACGCGGGAGAGCCGTTCCGCAAAACCATCGTCATGTACCACCAAGCCCCACCCCCGTACGTACTCGCCGGGACTGGAGGAGAAGCTGTCCTGCTCCCAGTTCTCGCTCGTCACAACCGCGGTTTCCCCGTCTACCACCATGTACTTCCCGTGGAGGAACCTGTACCTCTCACTCGGACCGTCCACGACCTTTACGTCGACACCTTCTCCGTGTAGATCATCCACGACTTCGAAGTCGTCGCTTTCGAAGCCTCCCGCCGGACTGCCCTCGATCAACAGTGTCACGTCGACACCCCTCTCCACAGCCTTCTGGATCTCATCGGCGAGATACCTGCTGTCGAAGCTGTATCCCGCGATCAACAGCTCGTCGTCGGCACTTCTCACAGCGTCCACCACCTCCCTACCGCGGTCTTCGGGAACCACGAACCCAGAAACGTTATCGCCGTTATCGATACCGAACTTACTGTAAGGGAGGTCGGTAGCTCCCAGGGGCCTGCTCTCGACGTCGTTTCCGTGAAACTCCAGTATCTCGCCCTCCTTCGTAGAACCGTACTCCGCCTCCGTAACTACGTTTCCTTTCCGATCCAGGATCCGTATCTCGTCTCCGGAGTTCGACAGCTCGATCTCCCCTATATCTCTAACCGAACCGTTCGCCTCGACACCGCTACTGAGGTTAACCGAAACGAAGTAGATCCTACCCGACCTGTTACCTATTTCTATTGAGTCTTCCCTGTCTGCTAGCCGCCTGTTGGTTATGTTACCTATTTCTATTGAGTCTTCCCTGTCTGCTAGCCGCCTGTTGGTTATGTTACCTATTTCTATTGAGTCTTCGCCGTCCGTTACCCGCCATCCCGACGTGTCAACATCGCCGAAATAGACGGTGAAGTACTCACCCTCGTCGTAACTTCTGTAGCTGTCAGGATATATCTCCACAACTGATACGTTCGTCGTGTTTTCGAGGGAGTCCGCGGACGCTGGAGATACTGAAAAATGCATGAAAAACACGCAGGAACTCAGTAACAGTACCGAGACGTACAGAAAAGAGGTATCTCCCGGATTATTTCCGGTGGAGTTTCTGCTGGCTCCGTGGTTCCGTCGGGACATCTAAATTTTCGGAGTGGAGAACTCCACTTGAGTCCGGCGGAACCTAAAGTATAAAGGAATGACATATATTTGTCAACGTTCCACTCCCGATAACTCAGTTTAAAAACGGTTCTCCGGTTAGGTTAGAAAATATTGATACCTCGCGGTGTTAGACTACTCTTCCTTCTCGTATATGTCGACGACGTCGAGGGGTACGTCTGGTATGCATTCGCCGACCTCCTTTTTTGCGATGCTTTCGGCGTGGCTTTCGCCGTCGACGTTGTAGACGTTGATCTCGAAGACGAGTCCGACGAGACCGGTACCGGCGAAGACACATACGCTGTCGAACGGCTCTCCGCATGCGGGACAGTTCATGAACCCGAGATCTATCTCGACGTATTCCTTGTCGCTACCGAGTTTCTTACCTGCTTCACTTATAGCAACCGAGATGGCGTCGTCGACGTCGTCGACTTCCTCTACGATCCAGGCTCCTTCTAATACTACTGTCAGATCCATTATTTGGTGTCCTCGAACTTATCTTCCATTAACTTGAACGCGTCGCTTAGGACGTTGTAGTCGACGAAGACTACTATACTGGTGACGCTTGAAATAATCTCCACGATGTTGATGTTGTTCTCGTACAGTGGCTTCACGACCTCGTATATGATTCCGGGACGATCGATGAAGTCGCTGCCCGAAAGAATCAGCATCCCTACGTCCTCCCTCAGGGATACACTCGAAAACTTCTCGTCGTCCACGACCTCGCGGTGTAGAAGTCTCTCGGCCTCCATGCCGTGTTCCTGGTCAACGAAGAACGACATCGAGTCGTTTCCGGTCGAGTCGCCGTATATGTTGATGTCATGTTCTCCCAGGACGCTTGAGAGGCGGGCGAGTAGGTTCGGGGTCTCGATTATAGATCTTCCCGCTACCGTGACAGCGGCTAGGGGTTCGTCCCTCATCTCCACGACGTGTGTATGGACGCCCTCCCCCTCGATCAAGGTGCCGTTAGCCCCGACGTCTCCGTGTTTGTGGTGGACGATCCTTACGTTAAGTCCATTTTCCTTGTACCGTAGAGCGCTCGGCGCAACCACTCCCGCGCCACGTATCGACAGGTCCTGCATCTCGTCCACAGTTATCTTGTCGAGGTTACGGGGATCGTTGACGTTTCCCGGGTCACCGGTCATTATTCCATCGACATCGGTGACTATCACAACCTCGTCGGCGCTGAGACAGTTACCGAGGATCATTGCGCTTGTGTCGCTTCCACCCCTTCCCAGAGTAGTAACCTTACCTTCCTGGGATTCTCCAAGGAATCCACAGACTACCGGTACAGACTCCTCCATATCTTCGGACAGGCTTTCGACTTTCTTTTCTGTCTTGTCCTTCAGGAGTTCGCCCTCTTCGTCCGTAATTATGGGCCAGTTTTCCTTACCTGGCTCGACGAAATGGGCTTCTACGCCCTGGTTTTCGAGAGCCGCCTTGAACATCCGGACGGAGGTTCTCTCTCCCATGCTCACGATCTGGTTTTCGTCCTTCTCGTCGGCGCCTCCGATCTTCTCCATCTCCCCCAGCAGGTTGTCGGTGGTGTTACCCATAGCCGAAACCACGACACATACCTTGTTCCCCTTCCCAACTTCGTCTGCTATGCTTTCGGCTGCACGTCGGATACGCTCCCCCGAACCGACGCTCGTTCCACCGAACTTTACTACCATGCTAGACATTCTCAGTGATACTATCCGTTGTCTGTAGAGGGTCAAAAGCACTTCGATAGTTTGCTGGGAAACCCGGGTATGGAAGGATGAAGCCTTAAATAACTATTGAAGCCTAGTTTTTTAGGAGAAACGGCTCCTTTTTTATAGTACAATGAGGTGGGGTAACCCCAGGGAAAGGTACGAGAACCTCGAGGCTGTACTGGAACAGTTGAGAAAAGAGGCAGGGGGTGACACCGTAGTTCTCGTTGAGGGTAGGCGGGACGAAAAAGCCTTAACCGAACTTGGAGTGAGTTCCGATGTGGTACGGCTTAGTGGAAACGGCCTCTCCCTGGCGGAGAACGCCGTGGAGGTATCCCGAAGTTACCAAACCGCAATACTACTGACCGACTGGGACTCCGAGGGCGAACAACTCATGTTGAAGGTGAAGGATCTTCTCGAGTCATACGGTGTCACTCCCAATACATTACACCGCCACCGTCTAAGAAACCTCACGTCGAAGGATATATACGACGTTGAATCACTAGCAGTCTACAGAGAGAACCTAAAACGCGAGATATAAATGACTGAATTTAGCTACCGCGACGCCACACAGAAAGACGCCGAGAACCTCAAGGAGATAGCAAACACGTACGTTCTCGAGGACGACATGTCGGTGACTGCGATAGGTAACCTGATCCGCGACAGGACGATACAGATAGCAGAACTGGTGGATGACGAGGACGGTGGAGTAGTCGGGTACGTAAACTACCGTGTCGCGGACGGTGACGTGATAGTCCAACATCTCGCTGTCCTTCCTGACTACCGAGACACCGAAGTTCCCGGGGAACTCCTGGATACGGTACGTGGGTTCGCGGAAAAAGAGGGGATGGAGACACGTATATCCGCCCGTGAGGACGGATGGCTTCCCGAACTCCTGGAGGGTGAAGGGTTCGAGAAGACCGGTATCGTCTATCTCGACGGAGATGAACTCGCTATATTCGAGGACCTCGGTTCCCGGACCTAACAGGTTATCAGGAAGTTGGGAGGATATCCTGTTTTGGGATCCGCAGGAATCTTGAGGTATCCTATGCTGGAGATCCACAGGAAGCTGGGAGTATCTTGTTCTGAGGGTGATCAGGGAGCTAGAGAGAATCTGGGGAAGCTGTGTGGGATATCCTGTTCTGGGAACTGTAGCTAACTGTACCTATGCCACGAAAAGAGCAAAACCAGGTATTTCTGGGTTTAAACCAACCTTTTTAATTCAAGTAGCCGTTCTAAGACGTAGAACCACGTTCGAACCACCTTCCTCCATCTCTTTGTAGTACATGCTTCCGTCGTAACTGTCGATTATGTATCTCGTAAGCCATAACCCCAGACCGGTGTTGTGGCTTATCTGGGATATCTCCTTTCTTCCCGTGACGACATCCCATTCGTTTTCCGGTATACCGGGGCCGTTGTCCCTGAACCTGAACTCGGTCCATGTTTCGAAAACCTTGACCTCGATATCAATACGGGGATTGCTGGAGTCGTTGTGATCGAGAGCGTTTTCAATGATCTCCTCGAATGCTCTTTCCAGGTACTCGCCGCCGTGAACGTAAACCATCTGTGGCGCGTCTAACTGAATACGAGCATCCGTATATCTGTGTCTTGCATCCTCCACCACATCCCTGATATACCCCGAAACGTCTACCTCGGAAGTTTCGTTCAACTCCTCGAAAACCCGTTTTATCTCCCTTGCCTCCTCGCTTAGGTCGTGGAGCTCCCTGGTTTTATCCCTGAGTTTAACTGCGTAGTCGACGATACGGGTGTTCCTGGCGACGTCTTCGATCTCCTGTGAGATACCTGTTAGGACTGTCATGTCGTTACGGAGGTTGTGTCTCAGGAATCGGTTTATTATCTTTAGATACCTCTCCCTCTCCTTCCTTTCTGATATATCGGTGTAGATTGCGAATCCGTGCACGTCACCTTCGTCCTTGCGGTACGGGATCCCGCGGAGAAGGAAGTACCGTTTACCCTTCATTGTTCTCCGTTTAACTTCGTCGCTAACTACCTTACCCTCCATCGCTTTACTATCTCTGTCGGGGACGGCAGAGTCGTCTTCCGCCGGTACAATCAGGTTGTTGATGTTCGCACCCTCTGCTATCTCCTTCCCGAAGCCGAAGTTCCTAGCGAAGGCGGAGTTTACGTCGAGGATAACCGGATCGCCGTCTACATACTTTATTTCAGCTATCGGGTCCGGGTTGTTTTCGAAAAGCTTCCTGAACTTCTTCCGTGCGGTTTTTAGGTCGGTTTTCGTCTCTACAAGCTCCGATATATCCTTGATGACGCCGGCGTATTCGGTTTCAGACGGACCGGACACCGACCTCGATAGCTCTATCTCCACCGGGTGCTTTTCACCCGTCGTAGTGAATACGTGTACCTTAACGGAAACTGATTCTCCTAACTCCACGTCTTCCAGGGCCTGCATACATCTCTCCTTGTATTTGTCCGGAACTATCTCGGTGAACTTGGTGCCGGTCAGTTCGCCGCTTGATCTCCCGAGATCCTCCGACAACGGACTGGTGATAAATCTGAACTCCATATCCCTGTTCAGCAGGAAGACGTTCAGATCCAGGTGATCCACGATCTCCTGGAGCAAAGCGATCTCCTCCTCGTGTTCCAGTCTGTCGAAAGCGGTGGCGGCTCCAAGCGACAGAATCTCTATTAAGGAGATCTTCTCCTCCGTGAACTCCTCTCCGTCTGGAGACGCTACCGTTAGAACTCCATGGTCGCCTATAGGTAGATGGAGAGCCGTAACCATTGATCCGGTGTCTTTTCCGGAGTCAGCTTTCTCGACTACGATGGGCTCCCCGGTACTGAACGCTTCAGAGATTCCGTCCTCATGTACTCCATCATCGGCACCGTCGAACATCTCCTGAGCACCTGCGGAACGTATCTCCGTCCGGAGCTCCTCGACGACATCGTTGTACAGACGGACTTCGGAAACCGGGTATCCAAAGATGTCTTCGACCCCCTCTACGATCTTTTCGATCAGATCCTGTTCGGTGGCGGCGCTTATAAAATCCCGCGTTACATCTAACAGTGCGTTTAGGCTTTCCTCCCTCTCCTCTCTGTCGGTTATATCACGGAGGACGCCAGTGAAGTACCGTTTACCTTCGAACTCGAACTCGTTTATGGAAACACCGAGAGGTATCTCCTCGCCCTCAACCGTAGATCCCGGCATTTCTACGTAGTCCCAGTCTATGCCCCGTTTACCGAACTCCAGGAACTCCGTGAAGGAACTCCTGTAGTAATCGTCTGTCACTGCCGGTATTATTTCAGTTATCGGCTCTCCGGTCAAAGACTCCTGCGTATATCCGAGAACGTCCTCAACGGCGGGGTTAATGTACTGTATAATCCGTTCTTCGTCGATAGTCACCACCACGTCGGATACGGTGTCCATGGACTCCCTGTACCTCTTTAGACTGCGTTCCCTGCTTTTTCGTTCCGTCACATCCGTGAAGAAAACAGAGACGCCATGTTCGTCAGGGTATATATGAACCTCGTACCACGCGTCCGAAGGCTCGTAGTAGTTCTCGAAGGTGACGGGTTCCTGTCTTGACACAGCCTCCTGATATTTTGAGGAAACCAGATCCTCACCTGCCTCGGACAAAACCTTCCTTACCGAAGTACCCAGTAGCTCGGTTTTCCCTCTGTTTTCACCTAAAAAATCACATACAGTCTCATGCCCCTGGTCGTTCATGTAGGAAAGTTCCCGGTCGTCGTTGATCGCGACGAAACCGTCACATATTCTGTTAAGAGTTCTTTCCAAACTGTCCTTTGTCTTTTTGTCTGTAGCCCTGTCCAAACCGACCTTTGTCTTTTTGCCTGTCTCTCTACCCAGACTGTTTTTCTTCTTTAAGATTGACCCATCCTTTTTCCCTCTACTGCTTGAAACTAAGGACTTAACCCTGTTGACGGCTACCTCGGGATGGATCTCACCGTCCACCAACTCGATGACGTCGTCTATCCTACTATCGTAAACTCCATCGAGATGCTTGCGGGGTCCAGCAACTAAAAACGGCGTGCTATCCAGGATGTCATCCAGGTACTCTCGGACCTCGTGGGCACATAAGTCGGGTGGATCGTGGCGACAAAGTATGCAGTCAGCTTCAACATTTTTTAACTTATCACTTAGTTCGTGACATAGCTCTTTCTCCAGATCTTCCGGTAGATCCAGCCTCTCCACGGAAAAAACCGGTTCCTCGTAGGAGTCTATCTTTCTGTATATTCCTTCGTCGTGAAGTTCCTTACGACCCAGAACCAGAACTTTAAGCTGGCTGATCTCATCGCCCGACATTAACCTGATCTATATTGTATAAAGATTTATGGTGTAAAAATTTTCCCCTGGCTCTTCCTCCTTTTCCTCGGACTTTATCTAAGCAGTCTCGGACCAGCTACCATGAGGAAGAAGCTGCCGAACATCAGGAACGTAACAGCTACCGTTACGTATCCCGCTATTGACTCTCTCGTTTCACCCTCCGCGAACGGCGAAATGGCCTTGGCGGTGAGTTCCCGTAGTATGTGGCCGCCGTCGAGAGGTAAAGCCGGTATGCAGTTGAACTGACCCAGCAGAAGGTTGATCCATGCAGACCAGAACATAGCGTTGGGGACTATCCAGTAGAGGTCACCGATCGTGGACGCGAAACCCTCGAGATGGTAGAAGTCGAGTACAATACCGTCGAATCCGAAGAAGAAAGCCCCGAACCTACCGAAAGGAAGCGAAATAAACTGGAACCACTTGACCGCGTCGAACCAGTCGAGAGGATTGAGTGACGGGAGGACATCGAGAGGATAACCAATGTCGTACGGAGTCGCCCCCACCTCCTGGAGTCTCGTAGCCATCTGGACACCCAGGAACGCGCCTTCACCCTCAGGGCTAGAACCGAATGTAGCGGTCAGGTTGTGGATGGATCCGTTTCTGTTTACAGCTAAGGTGGTCTGGTCTCCGGGATCCATAGTATCCAGCACATCTGATAGCTCTTTTCTCGACCTAACGAGTTCGCCGTCCACGGACTTTATTACGTCGCCGTCCTTGACTCCGGCACTCGAAGCAGCGGTATCCGGTATCGTGGCTATGACGGGTACGCCGCTGGTCAGGTTAACCGAGACCTCCTGCCGATCGAAACCTTCGTCGGTCTTTCTTTTTATTCCCAGGGTGGTTTCCCCGGAAGAGTTCGACAGGCGTCTCTGGAAACCCTCCATGCTGGATATGTTGGTGCCGTCTATCGAGGTAATTATGTCACCCTTATCTACTCCGCTGTCGGCGGCGGGAGAACCCGCTCTTACCTCCGAAACCCCCACCGCCCCGTTCGGAGCGATACCGGTCAAGGAAAACGCGAGTATTCCCAGGAGGATAACCGTAAAGACGAAGTTGTTCATAACTCCCGCAGCGAACATCCTGATCCTGCTTCCCCAGGTTGTTAGCTCAACCTCGTCTTCATCCGGTTCCACGAAAGCACCCATCGGGACGATAGAGAGTAAAAGCACACCCATGCTGTCGACCTTTATGTTTCCTGCCCTCGCCATTACACCGTGTCCACCCTCGTGAACCACCATTCCGATCAGAAGCCCGAATACAATTTCGGGAGCCATGGAGAGAGGGAGGAACTCGTTCAACCCGGGAATCACCAGGAGGTTTTTCGGCTGGTTGAACTTGCTCGGCTGTGGCGGAGACCGTAGGGTGATGTAGCCCACCATGAGGGTGAAAATAAAACTAACTAACATCACAACGGTGGCAGCGAAGACGCCGACGTTTCCGTAGTAACGCCAGAACTTACTGCGCGAAGCAATCCTATCCAAAAGGTCCCGCCCCCTCAATGTGCGAACCATTAGAAGGGGGCCGAGCGAAGATATGTTGTACTTCTCCAGCGTTCCCTTCGAGTCGAGGTATATCACTGCTGCCCAGTAGACGAAGAAACCCGACAGAATCCAGACTAATACCATAGTTGGGTTTGCGTGGCTACTCACAAAACCGTTTTTGTGTTCCAAACCAAAGATCAGCCATGATCAGGGTATATACAACCTTCCACGACATGGAAACCGCTAAAGAGGTATCTTACGACCTCGTGGACGAAGGACTCGTGTCTTGCGCCAACGTCAGCGAAGTCCAGTCGGTATACGAATGGAATGACGACATAGTCGAAAGCTCGGAAATCGCGGTCGACTACAAGACAGCGAGGAGCTTCGAAGAGGTAAACGACAGACTAAAAGAACTACATCCGTACGACACGCCGCTGATCCTCGAGAAGAAAATCCCCCACGTGAACCACAAAGGGGAGGAATGGCTAGAGGAGACGTCGGGGGTAGGAGCAACAGAGGTTTAACCACCTAGGTCCGAACCGGATCCGGAACAGCTTGTGTAGCTACGGATAGAGGCAGCGTCCCGTGCCGGTTCCGCCACCAAGTTATTTATCCGCAGTTCTCCATGAAGTAAAGGATGGAAACACCCAAGCTAGACGCTTCGCTTAACGGCCTTAATGCTGACCCGGGGGAGAGAGCATCGACCGCGGAGGAGATGGGTTTTGACGGTGTTTGGAACCCTGAGCTAAGCTACGATTCCTTCCTGCCGCTTACTCTCGCGGCGGAACACACCGACGACATCGAGGTTGGTACCCGCATAACGACTGCTTTTACCCAATCTCCGATGGTACTGGCGTACACCGGATGGGATCTGGCGAGATACAGCGAGGGACGTTTCGTGCTGAGTCTCGGTACTCAGGTGAAGGCGCACAACGAACGTAGATTCAGCGTCGACTGGAGCGAACCCACCCAGCGACTCCGCGAGGTTGTGGAGTCGATACGACACATATGGAGGTACTGGCAGGGCGACGAGGACGAGTTCCTGTACGAGGGCGACCACTACAGCTTCTCACTGATGTCAACCGTCTTCAACCCCGGAGCGATAGAGAATCCCGACATACCGATCTATACAGCTGGAGTCAACGAAGGCAACGTCAAGCTGGCGGGTGAGATATCCGACGGTATATGTCTCCACAGCTTCAACTCGCCTAAGTACACGGAAGAGAAGATCAAGCCTTGGCTCGAGGAGGGTGCCGAGGAGGCAGGTAGAGACGTGGACGAAGTAACGATATCTGCGAGTCCGTTCGTAATAACCGGAAAGACCGATAAGGAGATGAAGGCAAGGCGGGAAATGGTGAGGATGCGTATCGCGTTCTACGGCAGCACCCCGAGCTACAAACCCGTGATGCAGACCCATGGATGGGAGGACGTAGGACGGGAACTCTGGGAGCTCTCGAAAGACCAGGCGTGGAGCCAGATGATGGGTCTCGTGACCGAGGAGATGATCGATACCTTCGCGATACAGGCACCCCTGGACGAGATAGCCGATGAGGTAAAGAGCGAGTACGCGGGTGTAGCTGACAGGGTGATGTTCGACATGGACGAGGGATTCGAGGGACAGGATTTCTGGCAGGACGTCGTGGACGAATGGTACAGCTAACTTTCCCACTCTATATATCCGGAACGACTTTTATACTATACATTTGGAACAACTGTTAAACTAAATATCTCGAGCAACGTTCAGACAAAGAAAAACGTTCAAACAAAAAATCCAGAAAAACGCCATCCGTAAGGGGTTACCCGTAACGGAAAATAACGTATCTATCTTTAAACGGAAATCAACGTATCTATCTTTAAACGGAAAACAACGGTTTTCTATATATCGCTACGTCCGATCAGCAGGTATCCGATCACCAGTGGACCGATCAGCCATACGGCCATTACTCCCAGTGCGTACGTCGAGACGGGGTCGGTTCCGTTGACTATCGAACCTCCTACCTTTGCGAAAGCCTGGCTGGGGTTAAGCTGGCTTATGTAGGGGAACCAGGAAGGCTTGTCGGTAACGGCGTCGATTCCGCCCCCGGTGAGGTACAGGAATCCGTTCATCACCGGGCTCCAGATGAACTGGAAGATGAAAAACACTCCTATAACGGCACCCGTAACCCTACCCTCGGTCTTTATACTAGACGATAGCCCAACACCCAGACTGACGTAAATCAGTCCCAGCAGCAAGGTAACCAGGTAGAAAATCAGGAAGTTAACGATGTTTAGGGACTGGTAGAACACCGCCATAACCCCCACTGCAACTAAGACGCCCAGTGTAACCGACAACGCCATCAGTGCGCCACGACCCACCGCCTTTCCAAATACTAAATCGCCACGGGAGTGAGGCAAACCCATCAGTATCCTCATGCTATGGGTGGTTCTCTCCTTCACGACTGACTTGTGACCCACGTAAAGGCCAATTATACAGATGAAGGCGGTAATGAAGCCGCCACCCAGACCCGTGTAAAGCTGGATCAGTGCGTTACCGTTCAAGCCACCGAACTTCTCGAGGATGTCTTCTGGTGCGAAGGTTAAAGCGTACGCCATACCCCCAAAAATCAGTAGAAACACCACCACCAGTATCCATAGTCTTTTGGAGCGTACCGAGTCCATGAGGTCTTTCTTCGCAATAACGCTCCAGCTCATACCGACACCTCCTGTATACGGCTACCTAAACCGAACCGTAAAATCCTTTCAGACATTACTCTCCCCCTCCGTGGTGTTGCTCGGTGTACTGAGCGAACATCTCTTCGAGACTTTTCTCCTCGGTGCTGAAGTCCAGTATATCGCAGCCATTCGTCTGGAGTTTCTCGATCACCTTTATCTTGGCTTCAGAGGAGGTGAGTCTGAAGTTCAGATCGAAACCTGCCTCGGTTTTCTCCTGTGAAACCTCCTTTACGCCGTCTATACGACCTACTTCCTCAACGGTTTCCCCTGGCTCGAGTACAGTAACCTCGAGTACGGACTCACCACCCCGGAGATGGTCGACGTTGTCCTGCACAACCAGGGAACCGTTGCTGAGTATACCGACGCGGTTGCAGACCGCCTCGACCTGTTCCAGGATATGCGAGGAGAAGAATACTGTTGCGCCACGCTCGTTCTCCTCCCGTACGATCTCACGGACCTCTCGTGCGCCGTTGGGATCCAGTGCCGACGTCGGTTCATCGAGCACCAGAACCGACGGCTCGCCGGATATCGCCATCGCGAGGGCGAGACGTTTCTTCATTCCGCCCGAGTAACCTCCGACTTTCCTGTCGCCCTCACCGTCCAGGCCGACGCGTTCGAGTAGAACGTCCGGATCGCCGTCTACACCCTTCGACTCCATGGCGAACTCGATATGTGTTTTCCCCGTCAAACGCGGATAAAGACCGTACTCCTGCGGAAGGAAACCGAGATTCTTCTTGACCTCCACGGGGTTCTCCTGCGGATCGACACCCATTACCTCCACGCTTCCAGACGTGGGGCGGACGAAGTCCAGAATCATCTTTATAGTCGTCGACTTACCCGCGCCGTTCGGTCCGAGAAAACCGTACACATCTCCCTCGTTAACCTCCAGATCAACTCCGTTGACGGCGGTTACTTTACCGTATCTTTTCGTTAAACCCCTAGTAGATATAGCTCTCAATTATCGAACCCTCACAATCATTCGGATACAGATACTAATCATCATCCCAAGGTTAAAAAATGAGGGCATTTTTAAACGCAGGTTATTTGAGTTGATTTGGATCCCGAAAACCAAGGATCGTGTTATATCCAGATTATCAAAGATACCGAAAAACTGTGCGTTTAAAAACGGCCAAAAATGAAGGTATCAGACTACCGGCATTTACTCAAGAAACCCCGGCTTCAGCCTGCTGAGCCTCATCGCGTTACCCGTAATCGCCACCGTCATTCCCGCGTCACCTATCAGTACTGCGAGTGCGAGATTGACGTATCCGAGTGGGACCCCGACCGCGAGAAGTAGCTTGACCCCAAGGCTACTCCAGATGTTCTCCTTTATGATGGTGGACGCCTTCCGTGATACACGGTAGACGTAGGGGACTCGAGTGAGGTCGTCGCTCATGAGGGCGATGTCGGAGGTCTCGATCGCGGTATCGGTTCCCGCCGCACCCATCGCGATACCCACCGACGCCTCTGCGAGGGCGGGTGCGTCGTTGACTCCGTCCCCCACCATCGCGATGTCCCCGTACTCCTCCTCTAGCTCCTGGACGGCTTCGACTTTCTGTTCAGGTAGGAGGTCGGCGCGGAAGCCGTCGATACCGATCTCTTCGGCTATCGCTCTTGCCGTTTCCTCGTTGTCACCCGTCAGCATAACCAGTTTCCGGACGCCCAGGCTGTGTAGTTTTTCTACCGTCGTGGCTGCCTCTTTTCTCCGCTGGTCCATCACTCCAATCAATCCCTCGACCTCGTCCTCGTTTGCCACCAGGACGACTGTCTTGCCATCCTGCCTTAGCCGAGGTATCGTTTCCTCCAGTAGATCTACGCATTCCGCTGAACTGCAGATGTTCTGGAAGTCGACTTTCTTATCGCCGTCTACCATGTGGACGTGACCGAGGTCGAAACCCAGGTTTTCGAGGAGTTCGGGTTTGCCTGCCCAATGCTCCACCCCCTCTAGCTTGGCTTTGACTCCCATTCCGGTGATACTGTCGAAGTCGCTGACTGATGCTTCGCCCTCGACGACCTGGCGGGAGTGATCCACAATCGCCTTACCGATCGGATGTTCGCTTCTTCTCTCGACTCCCCGGGCGCATTCCAGAACGTCCTCCCTGGAACCTCCGTTCACCGGAATTACGTCCGTCACAGAGAGTTCTCCTAACGTGAGGGTCCCTGTCTTGTCAAACGCAACCGCTTCGATCTCACCCATCGCTTCGAGACGGTCGCCGCCCTTTATCAGGACGCCGTTTCGTGCTGCACTCGTTATACCCGAAACCACCGTGACAGGCGTGCTTATAACGAAGGCGCAGGGACACGCCAGAACCAGCATCGTTATACCGTGTACGAACCACGTCGTCCATGACTGTCCCATGAGCGGTGGAACCACCGCAACCCCTATCGCCACCGCAACCATAACCGGTGTATAGTAGGTCGCGAACCTGTCGACGAACTGCTCTTTCTGGGTTTTACTGGACTGCGCGTCCTCAACAAGATCGATTATCTTCGAGACCGTGTTCTCCGCGGCTTTTTTGACAGCCCGGACTTCCAGGTATCCGCTCTCGTTAAGGGTGCCGGCGTAAACCATGTCTCCGGGAGCCTTGTCCGCCGGTATGCTCTCACCCGTTATTGCGGCTTCGTTGACCGCACTGTCACCCTCGATGATCTCGCCGTCCATCGGTATCTTCTCACCGGGTTCCACGAGCACCACGTCCCCCACCTCAACCTCGTCCACGTCAACGGTGGTAACTTCTCCGTCACGGCGGATCGTCGCCGTATCCGGTGAAAGCTCCATAAGTTCACGGAGAGAGTTCCGAGCTTTCTTCATCGAGTCTTTCTCCAGTAACTGCGCCACGCTGAACATGAAAGCCAGAGTAGCGGCTTCAAAGTAGAGGCTTTTACCGGAGATCGTGCTCGCGATCACCGCACCAATAATCGCCGTAGTCATCAGTATGTCGATGTCTAGGTTGAGGTTCCTGAGGGAGTAGTAGCCGTTACGGAGAATCACCTGTCCCCCTATGGCGGTGGCGACCAGGAATATCAGGTCGCTTGCGGTGAATCCTACCCCGACATCGAAAAGAATTAGATCGAATCCACCGAACTTCAGGATCATACCAACCGCGAGGAAAAGACCCGATATCCATGTCTTGATCGCTCTCCGGCTCGTCCAGATATCCATCTCGGGAGCGAGGTTAGCGGCATCGGTGGTTACGTCCCGTCTGCCCGTAACCCTGTATCCGGCTTTCTCTATTGCGGTTTCGAACTTTTCCTCGTCGCAACTGCCGGTCTCAAACTCTATCTCGACAGTTCCAGTGGTGGGGTTGGCGTCGTAACTCAGGGGTTCGAGTCGGTCGACGCTCTTCTTTATCTTACCTGCACAGGACGGACAGTCCATCTCCGGGACGTCGTAACTCATCTTCCTGACGTCCCGCGTCTCACCATCCCCCTTATTCATTGTTTTTATCTAACTAGCCGGTGTTATTAAACCAATCGTTGTATAAAGACGCAATCTGAAAAACTGTCCATGAGGACGTGGGTCGGGTTCCACTGAACTTATTTAGTATAGATATCTTCTCCGGAACCGGTATCCTCTCCGGAACCGCTGCAAGTTTCCGAACAAGTAAAACACCTCCAAAACCAAGTACCCAACAACAATGGATGGAAAAAAGACAGCAGCTGCATTTATCATTGTATACATAATAATCGCAGGTGGAACGGCTATGAGTCCGATGAAGACCTCTACAGTAGCTATGGTGGCGGGTGCGCTGGCGGTGTACGGGGTGATTTCGCTTTACATAGGTGTTAAACACGGCGAGTACCGGGAGGAAGTTAGGAGATGACGCCCGAAAGGGAGACGGGTGATGAAGCCGACGTATCCGACACGTTGAAGAAGGCGGCCGTTCCGGTGGGAGTGCTGATACTGACGGGCATCGTCGTGAGGCTGGTGTCGGGTGGTGATTACGGCGGTTTCGAGATAGGTATCTGGATCACTGGTTTCGGTTTCTCCGTCCTGTACGTCTGGTACGTATGGCTGAGGCCGATAGATCTCACTGAAAACAGGGAACCGGTTTCAACCGAACAGGATAAACGCAAACAGAAGTAGAAAGTATACCACAACCATAAATCCGAGGGCTTTTATCTTGAACTTTGTCAGGGTTTCGGACTCAAGCTGACGGTATTCACGGAACGTCTCCTCCTCGTTTTCTTCAATCTCGTTCCGGTGTTCCTCGCCGAGATGTAGATAAAGCAGGTTCTTACCAGAAAACTTTCTACCACAGATACGGCACTCCCTGACGTCCATCTCGGAAGGGACTTCGGACCTTCCAGTACCCTCATCTTCACCATCACTCACATAGGCTTCCTGTATATACTTCATCTGAGTTTAGTTATACTCCTTTTTCTCCGTGTACAGTTTGTATTTATGGTGTCAGTTTGTATTTATGATGTCAGTTTGTCTCTATGGCGTCAGCTTTTCTCCACGCCGTTTTTTACGTCGGCTTTTTGTAAGTTTCCGGTTTTTCTGTAAGTTCCCGGGTTTCCGTATCTGTCGTTTTTCGGATACGTCGTTTTCCTAATACGCCGTTCTCCCGGTTTTACCTTTTTCTTCTCAATTGAAACTGTATCCCGTAAATTAATCCTGATTTTATCCCTCCGGGGCACTCCATCGGATGGATTTACGTTATGGTCCAGAGTCCAAACATTGTGTAGAAAACCATCGCCACGACGTAGGGATACTGGCTCTTTATGGGCTGTAACCTCCCGGTAAATACATCGAACGATATAGCGTGCGAAACCCATATCGCGGCGACGTGACCCAGGAAGATGAAAACGACCGGGAGGGCGGTGTACCAGTCGGGAAGTACCGCAACCGTAAGCCCACCCGGAGTTCCGAACGGATGCACGAAGGAGTCGGCAATAGAGGGTGCCAGGTTGAAGAGGTATCCCAGGTAGTGGGCAAGATGGTATCCCGCTGCTATGGGTACGAGCGAGGAGACGAAACGTATTTCGAGCCAGCGTGGATGGATCAGGGAATCGGCGGTTCGATGGGAGTAGACGGATGCGAGTCGGTATATACCCAGGAAGAAAAGGAACCCTCCTATCAGGGTGACGAGTAAACTGGCGGATCTTGGAACACCCATCTCCCGGAGGAAATCCGCGCCGGAGTTCCAGAGCGGCGTCGCGGTGAACCCATCGAAACTCGCCGCCCACAGGAGTGCGGCCACGAAACCTACGTCTACAGAGTCGTCGACGTACCTGGGTTCCACGAGTCGTGAGGAGGGAAATGAGAACTCGAGTCCCTCATCGGTACGTGAAACCGGGGCTATCCATCCGTAGATCCTGAACATCCTGGACAGGGGGTCGACGTGACCGAACCACGTCGAAGTACCGTAGATAACGGCTCCCATGACCGTGAGAACCGAGTAACCGATGATGTAGTAGGAAAGCACCCGCGGATTTCCACCCGATGCACCGGCTGAACTTCCTACCTCGAGCCATACAAGCCCCAGTATACCGCCCACCGACGCAGCCGTCTTTACGTAGACGTTTAGTTCGAGATCCAGATCCGGTAAAGGTTCGGAAACTGTTCTCCAGGGGTTAAGATAACGCCAGCTGTCGCCCAAGAGATACACCGTGGCGGTGTATCCGACCCACCAGACTCCCCAGACCGCGAGTAAAGAGAAGTTGTTAGGATAGAGGCCACCCGTCATACCCGTGTACAGGACAGCGACGCCGAAAAGCAGACCAAACACCTTCAGAAACAGTCCCGCCGCCCGGAACACGAGGGGGTTCACATCTATATTTCTGCGATAGTTGTGGAACGCCTCGATGAACTCCCGGTCCGTCATCATGCTTGCGAGAATAAACGAGATCATGATGACTCCACCGCCGACGATAACTAGAACCCAGCCAGGTAGCCGGAACGACTGTCTCGTTCCACCGGCTCCATGTGCGGCGACAGGAGAGACGGCGATCAGAAACTCCGCCAAAACCAACGTGAGTACATGGCTCTTTCTCGGCAATCCGTTCTAAAGATTGGTGGTCGGTGGTTGACATAGCTTCCGGAACAGTTCTACGTACTATCAAAAACTCCCAACTCAAAACCCATAACGGATACCGGAGGATCAGGTACTTACTTCTCCATCAGCTTGATCGTTGCACCATATAGAAGGTTTGAACTCCCGTTACTCGTCAAGCCGGATATCCCGCCGTTATTCCGGAGGTAAAATAGAAGGTAATACATTTCGTGGGAGACACGTTTAGGATAATGGAGAGAACCACGCTGGTTATCGCCGTCTTGCTTGTCGCCGTTTTCGGCGGCCTTTTTATATATGCCATACAGGGTTTCGGCTCAGAACCGGAGATTAAGGAGGTCTGGGCGACCGACGGTTCCCGGAACACTGACCTTAACCACCACGAGGTTTCGGCTGGCCGTGTCGATGGTGAGACGGTGGTTGCGGCGCCTGTATCTACGACATGGTCCAATGACTCGGGGCGGGAGTGTTCTATAACGGCTTACAACGGTTCTGGGGAGGTTCTTTGGAGACATCTCGTACCCTCGGACGAATGTTACATTCATGCGATAGCGGACCCCGCGGTATTCGACTTCAACGACGACGGCACCCGTGACGTGGTTGGGGTGACTTCCGAGGACGAGGTTCTGGTTTTCGACGCAGTCTCGGGAGGGAATACCTTTAAATACAACATATCTTCGGACGGATACGGTAAACCGATCTCCGGAAACCTCACTCCCGCGGCCGGAAACGAAACTGTTGTAACCGATCTGGAGGGGGTAGCGTACGCCTTCACCTCGAACGGATCCCTTGCGTGGCGGAAGGACCTGGGGGACTCTGTGCTAGCTACCCCAGTGATTGACGACTTTGACCGAGACGGTAAAAACGAGGTTATGACGGGGGCGGGGATCATGCTGTCGAATGACGGCGAGGTTGAATGGGAAGACGCCGAGGGAACTGGGAGTTTTTTGTACGGGGGGCAGATGGATAATGCGGGACCGCTGGAGGTGGCTGCGTCTGGCGGAAACATACTTTCCCTGGTAAACGGAACCACGGGTGAGAGAAGGTGGAACCGGAGTTTTAATGGAACCGGCGGCGTGGTAGACGGTGGAGACGCCGACGGCGACGGAGTAACCGAGCTTTACGCCGGGTTCGGGAACAAGGTATACTCTATCAACTCGACCGACGGCGACGTAGTCTGGGACAGTATACTCACCTCTAAGACGGACGTCCGGACAGCACCACCGGTGAAGGGTGAGTTCACTGAAAACAGAACTTACCTCGCCGCCGCAACAAGAAACGGAAAGCTATCTATCATAGATCCTGAAGACGGAACGGTTCTTGCCGAGCAGAGAAGGGATGCTAAGATACATGCGTACCCTACTGCCGCCGACATCGACGGTGACGGGGTCGACGAGATACTGGTTATTTACGGCGACGGATCGGTGTCGGCACTGTCGTTCCGCCCGGCGGAAAACTAACCGGGTGGAGCTAACTGCTGTGCCTCTGTATGGTTATGGTAAACCGTTAAGAACACTGTACGTTTACAGCGGTTTTCGAACGTAGACAGGTCTACACCACGGGTCTCGATATGATCCAGAGTGATACTACGGTGAAGCCAACCATAACCAACGCTACCGGAAGATGTGCGGCTCTGTATCTGTCGAATCTCTCGACCGATGCGGCGTGGGAGGCAGCGACCGCGAAAAGATGTCCCGCGATAATGAGGGAAACCTGCACGATCCATACCGACTGATGGGAGAGAATATCCGTGAGACTCACGGCTTCCATCCCCAGCAGATGGAGTATCCCCGTAAGGTTATAGAAGACGTAGGGAAAGCTGTGTGCAACCTCGTATCCCGCCGCGATAGGAAGGAGGGACGGCGCATAAACCCGGAACACCTGCCCCGGGGTCTTATCGATACCCGACAGCAGTCTGGAACAGATCGAGGTCGCGAGGAACGCCGAGAGAAAAACGGTGAGTCCCGCCAGGTAGATCAGGTACGGGGTCTGATCCCCAACCAAGCCGTTAGCAGCGGACGTCAAACCCTCGTAGAATGCGGTGTTGCTGAAGCCATCGAACATTACGGTGTAAACAAGGGCGACACCGAAAACCGCCTCCGTAGACATACTGAACGGTTTCGACGTGTCGTTCCAGGGCATCTTGAAGTACACGCCATCGTCCCGGAAAGAAATGGGGGATGTTCGCGAGAGTAAACCGTACATCATTCCGAAGAAATCGACTCTACCGAAACAGTCCGAACTGAAAACCAGTCCCGCGGCAACCATCGCACCACCGTAGGTAAGGACGAGCAACGAAGTCGCTATGGGGGACGAAGGAACATTCGAAAGATTCTCAAGGAAACCAACCGCAACCACGAATCCGACCAGTGCGGGCATCGCCCCGATTGATGAGGGATACCGTCGGAAACCTATCTCCCTTCCCTCGCTCCAGGAGAAAAGACGGTTGACGTTACGCCAGGGAGAGAGCGCTCCCCAAGGTGAACCGAGAAACACCGAAACGATCGCCATGCCCTTGAGCCAGACGGGCCATACGAACAACGTAGCCAAGTTCTCGGCGGGTGCCCCTGGACCGAATATGCCGTCGTAAACCGCGAGGGTGACGACCAGGAAAAACGCGGCACCTCCGATCCGTTTAACAGTCCGGGGTTCCGGCAAGGCGAAGAGTCTGCGTTCGAACGATGGAACCGAACGGCGCCAGAACCCGAGTACGAGGGCGGTCAGAGCTACCGTTGCTGCGGCACCCGGTACGACGAACTCCGGGGGAACCGGTGCCTCGAAACCCGACACACCGATCTCGTGAGCACGGACCCGCGGCACCCCAAAAACGAGAAATATCGCCGTCATCGCCACGGTGAGGGTCCAGGCCCTAAGGTTCTTGACGGAACGATACGTAACGTCTGTTGGTAAAGAAACGCGTCGACACGTTTCGAGTTTCAGTAAGGAAATGCGTCGAAGTTCACCGTAAAGAACGATGTGGCTATACATCCGGTTTACCCGACCTTGGATTTCTACGGTTTAACCAGTTCTGATATTTTCGACAAGCTATCTTTGACCCAAAATCTATCCGGCGAAAAAACGATATGTTCAATCCCGTAATCCGCGTTTAAATCATCTCCCTTGCTAGATCTATGAACTCGGCTCCGAACAGGACGAGTATTAGGATGCTTACATAGGTAACTATCTTTTCGAGGTTTTCCATGTAGCTATCCAGTTTTTCTATAAAAACTGAGAAAAACATATACCAGGCTGCGCCTGCTACAAAAAATCCAAACAGTACTAAAAACCCACCTGATGTATGGAATTCAATGAACTCCATTGTTATATGACGGGGTTCCATCATCGTTAAACCGACCGTCATCCACCAGATCCAGGTGAAAGGGTTAGTGATACTAATTACAAATCCATTTATAAATGGATTACCTGTTTTTGTTTCGGAGGATTCAGGTGACCTGTATGAAATGTAGGTTTCGTATGCCATATAAAACATGAATACACCGCCGATTCCAGCAATTAATCCATGTATGTTCTCCACATCTACGATATATACAGCGCCCGTTATGGACAGTAACGCGAAAACTATATCTGTTGAGAGTGCTCCAAATCCGGCTTTTACTCCTTTCAGCCACCCCTTTTTTCGTGGATGCATCTGCCACGAGTACGTTAACAGGGCCCAACGGAATGTTTAGAGAGAATCCCATAAGTGCGCCGACTACTAATGTAGATAGATGAGACATTTGTCATTAGATAAATAAATTATCACATAATTACTTTTCCAGTATTAGATCCAGGTCATTGAGATCAACCCAGGTCATTGGGTTCAACAGCGTATTTATTATAAAAAAAAAAATACACAAAGATGTTTCTCACCTATGTATCAGCAACCTATACGTTCAACAAATCCAGAGCTGTAGTTAGAGAGACTCTCTCGGGAGATATACGGTTTCGGTTTCTTCAGTGTTCATTGGTTTTTATCCGTGGAACCTTCATGAGTCAATGAACTCCATAGTATCGAACTCCAGGAAAGCTTTCTCGTAACCCTGATGGCGTGCCAGTTGGGGCGGAGTACGGACGCTGACCTCGTAACGATCAACGCCGTTCGGAACACTTGCTCCATAGTGGTATCCAGTCCCTGGGTTCAGTTTAGGTTCAAGGTTTATTTCGGTCTGGTTTCCGTCACCGTCCCTGTATGATACCGACAACGACATCCGTGAAAGTACGAACCGGTTGTAGGGTGTGGTAGGTATTACACCCAGATAGATTAGGTCCCGTTTATATCTATCTGAGTTACCGTCGCCGCCACTGTTTCGCCCGGAAACCACCGTTGTGTTTCCGGTTTCGGGAAATGCAGAGCCGGTAAAGACAGTGAACTCAGCGTCGCCGCTGGTCTCAGAACCTATAATACTATCGACGCCTGTAACCTCCTCAAGACGTGAATTCTCGACTGCCTCACCGGAGGCACCCTTCATTGGATCCACAGCTCCTATGTCGCCAGCTTTGTCAAACTTCTTCAGTTTCAGGTTACCGAGCTTTTGTTCGCTAAAACTAAAGGTCAAGGAACCTTCGGAGACTTCACCGAACCTGTCCGCGAGACCGCCTTGTAGCTCCGATGTGGGTGGGGTGACCTCAACGTTTACCTCGTAGCTACCTGAGCCAGAGAGAGGTATGTTGTCACCGTAATGGAAACCCATCCTCTCGGAAACCATGGGCCATAACTCCCTGTCAGCAACTAACTCCCCGTCCTTCCGCAACGCAGCGGAAACGTTCGCGGACGGCATCACGGTACCCGTGTCGGCGTCCGTGACTACTGCCATAAAATGTACGGTGTCGTCGTCCTCGGGTTCGACGCGGTTGGTTCTACCGCCCGTGACGGTCCAGAAAACGTGGGGGAGGGTATAGAAAAGCCGTACGCGGTAGCCCGAGTATTCCTTAGACGCCGCCTTCACCATACCGTCCACGTGGGTCGGAACGTAGACGGCGTTGGGGCGGTTCTGGGGTACCACTGACCTCCCGGAACGCGTTTTCCTGGTCTCCAGACATCCTGCCAAAAGAAAGGCGGTACCACCGAGAACCGAAACGAAACTTCTTCTGTTCAACAAAGCTTCCTTGTCCATAACTTTCGTGGCTTCGGAAACATCGTCTCCCCTGCATACAAAACCGGTGTCCCTTGCATAACCTCCAGGTTCCCGGTCTTTCTTCGGATACGATCCGTCTTTGCTAAAACTGTCTTTGTTAGAACTGTTTTTTTACACATGTATTTCTATTAAACTCCGTCTCATTTCCCGGGGCTAAGTCGGCAACGCCATCCTGGAACGCGGCGGAATCAGGAAGTTACCCCTCCGTTCGACGTCTATGTACTGGAGTATGCCGTTGTTGTTGCGTCTCCCGACCGTATCCGCGACTCCCCCGCCGTTCATCTCCTTCCTCGTCTCGACGAAGTCACCGGTACTTTCCTGGAGACTCACGAAAACGAGTTGACTTCTACCACCCATAGCGGAGTCGAAGTCACGTCTCAGTATGAGAGGCTCGTCGTTACGTCTCGCCCGCGCAGTCTTTTGACTATGTCCGACCATACCGTACTCCTCCGCGTCCTTCTCGGTATGAGCTGGACAGCCGTGCTCCACCACGTCGTCACTCTGCCCCAGGTTGTCCCCGACACCCTTGACGTCTCCCTCCTCCGCCATCAGGGGACAGAACATCTTTCCGACGCGCTGGAACCTGTCGTCCTGGAGGTACCACTGATCGAGGTTGAGATCGAGTTTAGAGACGTGCTGCACGCAGCCGTCGGCATAACTGCCTTCCCCGATCGCTACTCGTTTCTCGGAAGCCTGGTTTCCCCTGAACCCGGACTTGAATCCCATGTAGAGTGGTGACTCTTCAGGAACGTGTCCTTCCGGTACACCCTCCACGTCCTGATGGCTCGACGGCAACCCCTTGCCGACGAAACCCGGCCGCCTGTCGTCTACACGTAAGAAGGATGCGTCACCCTCAACTTCGACGTCGTTGAGTTCCTCGGCGTTCCCCTTCAAAGCCTCCTCCGCCGAAAGAACCACGGAACCATGATCGCTCGCAAGATGTACTGCGATGTCCTGACGGTCCTTTTCGGGGTTCTCGAACTCGGCGAGGGGTTCGGGCTCTCGGATATCCGAGCCAACCGGGACGGCGTCGAAACGGTCGAAGTAACGCCGGGAGTAACCCACCGTGTACAGCAGGCCTTCGTTGCTCCACTCGTACGCTTTCTCCAGAGACCTGAATAGAAGATCCAGGTCCCTCATGTCTTTCCCGGGTTCGCCGCCGCTGTACTCCATGAGAAGCACCAGGTGGTGGCGTGGAGCGACTGGGTTTCCCGCATCGTCGGTGTCGAGGTATTCGTTCCACGCGAACTGTCTCTCCGGGAGACTCGACCTATCCGACCCTTTAGGAACTTCTTTGTCTTTATCCCGGGATAGACACATCGAGAGCCCCACGGAACCCCCGAGAGCTACCGCGGTACGTAGAAACGCCCTTCGGCTTTCATCCATCTGATCGAGATAGTCTCGTGTAGATAAAACGCGTTCTGGTAAGTTATTCGAAAACCACGGTTTCACCCGAAGCTGTTTTAGAACTCATCGAAGAATCCGTCGAACAGACGAGTGAACCTGTCGGTCGACCTGTCGAGGAGCGACGGATCGATCGTTTCGAGTAGCCGGGTGATCTCTTCATCGTCTCCGGGTTCGAGGTACACCCTGCCGTCCACGTACCTCCTCTCCACCAACCCCGGTTCCTCGAGATCCGCGAGGTGGTGTTCCAGCGTCGACCGAGCGAGTCCGAGTTCGCGAGCCAGATCCCCGGGACTCCGTCCATCGCAGCCAAGTAAACCCACGACGACGTCACGTTTCGTCTCCCGACGCAGTAACGAGAGCTTGACCCTCTCCTTTTTTCCGAAATCCTCCGGAAAGTAATGTCTCATGCCTGCAACCTTCTCCGACTCAACCTCCCCCTCTTCCGAGAGGTTCCTGAGGTGGTACTGGAGCTGACCCGATGCTACGTCGATCTCCCTCAAAATTCCGCTGAAATGCATCCCTGGGTTGATCTCCACGTACTCGAGTATGAAGTCCGCCACGTCAGTCATCCAAACCCTCCTTTACACCGTTATCTCCGACCGTGGATCCTCTCTCCGCGGACCGTTCAACGGATCTGGCGTGGTAGACGGCAGCGAGAACGAGGGCAACTAAAACCAGGTCCAGGACGTGTTCGAAGAGATGGTGTAGATCCCGTGAAATCAGTCCGTTAACAGAAACCGCGGCGAGAACCAGGCGGATGAAGACGGTACAGAACGCGAGAAAAAGGAGGAGATAGGATACCGACCTCCTCCTCAGATAAGCCAGTAAGGAGATGGCTAAAAGTACAGCCGAGGCCACCAGTCCGAGGTGGACAACTGCGCCGACTGCGGTACTCATTATCGGGATAAACACGTTGAACCGTACTTAACCGAGGTAGACAGGGTTTACTATTTTTTATCGCTACTGTAATGGACTCGGATCCGGCCGACCAGCCTCCGTTTTAGCTTTCGACGTCGAGTCTATCGTCGTCTTCACGTAGCTCGATAGTTCCGCTCTTTATTCCCCCGAACACGGCGGTGCTGGTTGCACCTATCCCAATCGATACGGTCATTAGGACAGCGAGGTAGGCGATATCCTCGATGCCTAAGAAGTATCCGGTGACTCCGTAAATTACGGTTCCGAGTGCGACGATGTAGAAAGGTCCGTTGAAGTAGAGGTAGGGAAACGACTCGGTTTTTATCGACTCCTCCAGGATCCGGCCGATACTCGATACAATGCCTGCGACGGTGAGCCAGATAACAGCACCACGGAGGAACGCCATCGTCGTCGGAACTATACCCACCTGGCCGGTGCGGGAGGCAACGTACTCGTTTACGTAGCTGTATCCCGACGCCATACCAATCAACGCGAGTCCGACGGCTACGAAGTACGTGATCATGCTGAACTTTCCAGTATAGATACCGCTCCGTATCTTTTTGCCGGCGTTCTCGAACGTTTTGTCGAGACCCAACCCCTTCATTAGGATGTAGCTTCCGAGCGCCGCCGTCGTAATTCCGAGTGCGGCGTTGGGATAGTTTAGGTAGTTCATCAAGAGGTCGATTGGATAGATCATGAGGAGAATGCCGAGTGGAACGAGTATCGTTCCACGGGTTTCGGGGTCCCGTAGAAACTGCTTGACGATATGGTACGCGTTCTCCAGGTTCTCGCTCTGTCTCACTACGGTGCGGCTAACGCCGTCTATCTTGATCCTGGACTCTATTATCGGCATCACGGACTCGTCCTCGGCGCCGTCCGTCACCACTATTGCCGAGTCCGCCGTTATGGACTCCAGCACCGTCTCCAACTGTTGGGCTATGGCTCTGTCCTGGTTACTGTGGGTGCCGCTGTTTCCAGTTAGAACAACGAGTTCTGCGTCTTCCTCTTCCTCGTCGTAGAGACGCATACCTTCGAAAAGGGCGTTGACGTCGCTGTCCTCGGGATCGGCGAGAGCGAAACTGTTAGCCGCTTTCTCCACCTTCTCTCTGCCGACTATAGGGGTTTCTATCCCGGTTTTTTTACCGAGGTCGTCGTCCCTGTCGACACAGATAATCAACAGCACGTTGTTTAAAATTCGGATCCGTATACATAAATACTTTCAGAACAGTACTCCCGAAAGACGTCAACTCCCAGTTATGAATCACTTATTTAAACAACTTTAGGGTATCTGGTTTACATCCTAAACCTGGATACGGATTGAGTTTGATAACCTTTAGAAGCCGGAAAGAGTGAGAAAGCAAAGAATACCGGGTGTTTAGTAATCGAACTTTATGTCTTCGTTTTCCTTTACGGTCGAGAGAACTACGTTCGTGTTGGTTTCCCGGACTTTCGGGTTGTTAAGGAGGCTTTTTATAGTGTCGTTCATGTCCTCGGTGTCCTGGAACTTCCCTGTGGCCATAATATCGAAGTCCCCTGTTACCTCGTAGACGTTAATGAAGGAGTCGATGCCCTCTAGCTCTTCTACGAGTTCCTCTAAGACGTCACCCTTGGCTTTGATCATAAGAACACAGGTTACCGTGTATCCGATCTCACTGTAGTTTATAACTGGCTTAAAACCCTCGATGATTCCCTTGCTCTCCATTTCCTCAAGATGGTTGCTCACTGTCGTGACAGAAACTCCAAGTTCCTCGGCGAGACTACGCAGACTGGCTCTCCCGTCATCGAGCAGGAGGTTTATTATTTTCAGATCCAGGTTGTCGTAGGTCATTATATTCTAAAATATCAGCGGTATTCACTTAAATCCATGGATTATTATTAGATGTTTGTTTTCTGTAATACTCTATAATTCGACTAAAACCTTTATCAAAGTCTTTATATTAATGTATATACTTGGGTACTTGTGTAAGCTATTCGGACAAAACTGTATAAACGTCCGGACCTAAAACTGGTGAAAATATGACAACCGAACAAAAAGTACTCGACGAAATAAAGGAAAGTAAAGTGGATTTCCTCAGACTGCAGTTCACGGACATACTGGGGATAGTCAAGAACGTATCGATTCCCGCGGATCAGGCGGAGAAGGCTTTCGAGGAAGGTATATACTTCGACGGCTCCTCGATCGACGGCTTCGTCAGGATCCAGGAGAGCGACATGCGTCTCACACCCGACCCCGAGACATACTCCGTCCTGCCGTGGAGGAAGAGGGAGGACGGCGCCTCCGCACGGTTAATCTGTGACGTAATGAACACCACCACCGGAGAACCCTTCGAGGGCGACCCGAGACGTGTACTCAAGAACGCGCTCGACCACGCGGATAAGCTCGGATACGACCTCAACGCTGGACCCGAACCCGAGTTCTTCCTGTTCGAGGAGGACGAGGAAGGACAGCCAACCACCACTACCCACGACGTCGGAGGATACTTCGACCTCGCGCCGAAAGACCTCGCCAGCGACGTACGTCGCGACATAATCGAAGGTCTCGGAGAGATGGGTTTCGAGGTAGAGGCGAGCCACCACGAAGTCGCCGAGGGACAGCACGAGATCGACTTCAAGTACGACGACGGACTTACAACCGCCGACAACATCGGCACGTTCAGAAGCGTGGTAAGAGCGATGGCGGGTCAGCACGACCTCCACGCTACATTCATGCCCAAACCCATACCCAAGATCAACGGCAGCGGTATGCATACCCACCTGTCGCTCTTTGAGGACGGTGAAAACGCGTTCTACGACCCTAACGACGAGTTCCAGCTTAGCGATACTGCCAAAAGCTTCCTCGCCGGCGTTCTAGAACACGCACCCGCTATTACGGCGGTATGCAACCCCACCGTCAACAGCTACAAACGTCTCGTACCCGGATACGAGGCCCCCGTCTACATTGCATGGAGCGACGTAAACCGCAGCGCACTCATCAGGAAACCCGCTGCACGCGTACCCGCCGCGTCACGTATCGAACTCAGGTCGCCCGATCCATCATGCAACCCATACCTCGCCATAGCCGCAATGCTGGAAGCGGGACTCGACGGCATAGAGAGGGATCTTGATGCTCCGGAACCCGTTAGGGAGAACATATACGAGTTCGACGAGTCCAAGAGAGAGGAGTACGGAATCAAGACTCTACCGGGCAACCTCAAGGAAGCCATCGACGCACTCGAAAACGACGAAGTCGTCATGGACGCTCTCGGAGACCACGTCGGCGAGAAGTTCGTGGAAGCAAAGAGAGAGGAGTGGGACCAGTACAAGATACAGGTATCCGACTGGGAACTCGACGAATACCTCGGAACGTTCTAAGGTACAAGCGAAACCAATCCAGTTATTTCCGTAAAACTACCTGACTACTCCACTTTTGTAAAAGAACTAACCTTTCATTTCGTAGAATAAGAGAAAAGTCAACTATCGGCGTCCCGGTCGAAAAACCTCCGAGTCTGGACGTATCCGCCGTCTATCTCCACGACCTCTACGGTGCTGACGAACTCGTTGAGATAACTCGACTGTGTCTCCCGGTCCATATCCATCATCTCCGCGAGATCCAGAACCAGTTCTCTCTCGGCCTTCGAGTCTTCACGGATCATACATACTGTGTCAAGTATCTCACGGACATCCATGTCGTCATCGAGGAGATCGATGAAGTCCTCCGGATCACTGGAGTTCACGTTAAGAAAAGGTTGAGAGGTCCGTGTCACTCTTCCGATCTATCTCTGTTTGATTTGGATTTTTGTCTATAGTTTATTTTGAGTTATTTCTCTGTTTGATTTGGATTTTTGTCTTTGATTTATTTTGACCAATCTCTCTGTTTGATCTTGGTTCAAAAACGCAGTTGATTTTGACTTATTTTTCCCCATTTGGATGAGTTAGACTGTAGGATCCAGCCAAAACCCCGAACCCAGGTACGTGACATCATAAACATATCCCCGAATCTCATAAGCAAAAATAGAAGGGTTTGTCATACGCGGCCGTATACGGTAGACTGAATGGTGTCTTCCGCCCCATCGGCTCTAGCCAACCCTGCGAACGTGGTTTTCTTTCTGGTAACCGCCGCTGTCTTTATGCATTTCGCCGCAAGAACCACGGTGAAGGACGTTGACTGGTACAGGGCACCCGCCACAGTCCTGGTACTTTTCCTCACCGCAGTCGCTGTTTCATTCGCATCCCTACCACCGGTCGTTTCGGTTTTAGTTCTAGTTACAGTGGCGTTGATCACCGTCCAGTCGATCTATCAAATAAGTATGAAAAAGTCGGTGATCGTGCTGGTTGCGTACATGGTTCTAACGACCGTTGTGGGTGTACTTCTGCAAGGTATAATCGGTCTTATTTAGTATATTTACCAATGTATAAGATTCAGGATGGAGTATATACTGAATACAGCAATATATTAAATAAAGCACCATTATTAAGCTGATTGTCCTTATAAAATAGAGTGACTGTAAATAGAACTGATCATATACCTGTTTAGAACCACTTTACTTCATCATCCGTTCTATGGGGACGACCAAGACGTCCTGAGCGCCGTGACTTTTGACATTGTTGATGGTTTCGTATATATCGGATTCGTCGACCGCGGCGTGTACCGCGACGAGTCCGTCGTCCGCCTCCACGTCCATCACCGTCGGGCCACCCATTCCGGGAATTACGTCCTTGACTTCGGCGAGGGAGTCCTTGGGGACGTTCATCATTATGTATCTCTTGTCCTCCGCCTGTTTTACGCTCCTGAGTGCCGTCTCAACCTCGTCGATCTTGGGATCCTCGTCGTCCTTCCTCCGGAACAGGTAGACGCTCGACTCCAGGACTTCGTCCACCACTTCCAGATTGTTGACCTCTAGAGTCGTGCCGGTCGACGTAATGTCGACTATGGCGTCCGCCATCCCTGCATTGGGAGTGAGTTCGGTGGCGCCACCAACCTCGACGAAGTCGACATCGACTCCCTTCCCGTCGAAATGCCGCCGCGAGATGTTGGGGAACTCCGTCGCTATACGGGTACCCTCGAGTTCCTGGAGGGAATCGACGTCGTCCTCCTCTGGTGCGGCGACCACGATACGGCAGCTACCGAAACCGAGGTCCAGGAGGGGTTGTAGGTCGGCACCTGCTTCACGTGCCTGGTCGAGACCCGTTATTCCTGCATCTGCGGCACCCTCCTCCACGTATCCCGGGATGTCGCCCGCGCGTGCGTAGAGTACAGTGACGTCGGGGTCGACGGTTTCGGAGTAGAGTTTCCTGTCGGCTCCGTTGTTGATATGTAGACCGGCTTTCTCTAAGAGATCGACCGTCGGATCGTGCAACCGTCCCTTGTTTGGGATCGCTAACCTCATCTTGAACAATCTTTACGCCACGACTTATTATGGGCTACGACTTGGAACAGACAGACCTGTGTTACTGTACGAATGACTTCTACCTACTCCTTTCCACCGCCAGATACCCGACCTTTTCGCCCTCGAGAGAATTACCGGTTATACGGAACCCGGTAGCCGTGACGTTAGACACACCGGTATCTCCCGACTTGACGCCCGGTTCTCCCGCAAGTACGACAGGTTCGCCTTCGAACTCCTGGGCGAAAACCACCTGCGTGTCTGTTTGATTACCGATCTCCACGTAGCCAGCCTCGTACTCGACGCCGTCTATCCTGTTCTCACCCGGCGTCACCGCCAGGAAACCCAGGTCTACAGGTTGGGGGTTACCTCTGGATGCAACATCGAATCCCTCTGACGTCACGTTACCGTAAACCGATCCTGAAGCCATGGAGCCGTTCTGAACCTGGGTGGAGACGACAGGGGTGGAGTCGAACTTCGTCGGGACGTCGGTAGAGTTCTCACCTGTTTCTGTCGTGTCCACCACGACCCTGTCGAGCCTACCGGGGCTGGTGTTCCCGTCCGACGGTACATCCGTTAACTGGGTCTTGGTTTCCTCGGAAACGTGGGGTAGATGGGTGTTAACGACGTACTGCCTAAGTGACTCGAGCTGTTTCTCGGTCGCGTTCTGTAGCAGATGGCTTCCCTCTTCCATGACGACGTAACCGACCTCCTGCTCCGCCGAGTCGCCCACGGATTCAACTACAGGCGGTAGACGTACCTGGAACTGGTCGGATTCAACCGAACGTACCTGGGCTTCCGTCCCCACCTCTTCCGTCTCCGTGAATACCACGGGTTTTTCGTAACTGTCTTTCAGTTTGACCGTCCTCCATTCCTCCCCGTCCCCGAGTTCAACGGTACCCGTATTCACCTTCGGTCCGACTTGAATACCGGTTTCTTCCCAGGCATCCGAGACAGGGTTATTGTCTTTCCCGAAGTCGTCTATACCCTCGACCAATATCTTGTACTCTCCTGCCACCCCGGCGTTACCCATGTCTATATGCCAGGCCGCGGGACTGTCGAGACCCAGTTTCGTATGTCCGACTCCCTGTTTGGAGTTGGTCAGGTTTCCGTTCTCGATCCTGTTCTTATTCCAGCTGGGAAGATCTTTGAGGTAACTTATCTGGCTTTCGGAGAGCTTTTTGTAAGTCGAGTCGAGTACTGTTTTCGTTACGTCCGTACCGTCGGAGGGAGAGATTACCTGGATCTTGAGGTCCTCGGCTTTCATGTAGTTCCAGGGAGCCGTCAAAAGTAACTGCTCCTCGCCCCCCACCGTCCGGTTATCCACCGTTTTACCGTTTGCGTCTACGATATTTATACCGGTTACCTCGGGAGTAGCGACCGTGACGTTGACACCTCTCCCAGGAATCCTACTTGAGTCGTTGTCGGGATCCTGCCAGTATGTTCCTGTACCCTGGCTCTTGGGTACGGAGGATCTGCTAACTTCCAACGTGTCCCCAACCTCTGATTCAAGGGTACTGAGTCCATTTAATTTGTAATAAATACCTTCCTCACCCTGGAACACCGTTGCGGTCGAACTAACGTTACCCTCACTCGTACCCGGATGGAAATAGACGTTACTTCCAGTCTCGGGGTCGACCCCCCTCTTCACCGATCTACTTTCGGTATTCGAACCCGGTGCGAGTTCGAGGGTATTCGACGAGGTTGCGGAGTCGACGGGGCTGTTGTCCGTACTGAAGTCGTCAGTACCCTCGACGGTTATGTTGTACTCTCCGGGATCTTCGTTCGTGAAGTCGACTGCCCAGATACCGTCGTCGGCATGGGAGAGGTTCGTCGCTGCGATACCCTGTTTGATCGACGTCAGGTTTTCACCTCCGACACCAGGCGTCCTTCCGCTCTTGGAACCCCATCCCTGGGAGTTGTTGACGGTTCTGTTCTGTTCGGACGTCAGTTTCGAGAGGTGGGCTGATTTCACCATCTCTTTCTCCAGACCCTCGGCGCCCGAAGGACCTTCGATGCTTATACGGACGTTTTCAGCTTTGAGGTAGTTGGGGCTGCTTGACTGAACCAGGATTATGCCACCCGGTATCTCGGCGCCGCTGTTGATATCTTTACCGTTCTTGTTGATCATCGAAACCGGCTCGACCGTCGGGGAGAGGACAGAGAGGTTCTTACCGGATCTGTCGTCCGGGTTCTCCCAGTAACTCACTGGAGACTGGTCTTTGGAAATGATGCTACGGTCCACCTGAAGCGAATCCCCGGTAGGTGATTCTAGGACCGAGATATCGCCAAATGTAAAGTTGATTCCCTCTTCCCCCTGGAAAGCCAGCGCCCCGGAACCGACGTCTCCCTCGCTCTCGCCGGGATAGAACTCCGCCGGTTCACCGTCCGGTTTAACTCCTCTTTCTACCGGTTTTGAGTCTTTACTCGAACTTGTTATGAGATTGACTGTCTTTGTGGCTGTGGCTTCGTCTACAGGGTTGTTGTCCTTTTCGAAGTCTTCCGTGCCTTCGACGGTTATGGTGTAGTTCCCACGGTCTTCTCCGCTGAAGTCGAGGGACCATATCGTGTTATCATTGGCCGAGAGGTTGGTCTTACCTATACCCTGTTCGATCGAAGTTGTGTTGGAGAGGTTACGACTGCTCCATCCCTCAGACTGACGGATGCTGCTGTTCTGTTCGGTTGTGAGCTTACCGATGTCAGCTGATTGCACGATGGCTTTCTCAAGATCGAGACCGCCTTCCGGTCCCTTGATGTCTATCTTGACATCTTCTGCCTTGAGGTAGTTGGGGTTAGCCCTGACGAGTAGAATTTCGTTCTCCTTGACTTCCGCACCGGAGCTGATATCGTCTCCGTTGACGTTGATCAGGTCTACCGGGGTAACGGTCGGCTGAACTACGGAGATGTTGTCACCCTGGCCTGAAACGGAACCTGAGTCGTTGTCAGGATCCTGCCAGTACTTGCCTATACCCTGACCTTTGGGTACAGTACTTCTATCTACTTCGAGAGTATCTCCACTCTTTGTTTCAAGAGTTGAGAGACCCAACGTGTAGTTGATACCTTCCTCTCCCTGGAATACCGTAGCCATGGAGCCTACATCCCCCTCGCTCTGCCCGGGATAGAAATGCGCTGGCTCCCCATCGGGGTTGACTCCTCTTTGAGTCCAGTTCGAATCCCCTGATTCTACCGCTGCTCCCTCAATGTGGTCTGCCGCCGCTATTCCTGAGAGTCCCGCTAAAGATACAATGAGAATAACTGTAATTCGACTGATCTTCATAGGTCAATACTTTATTGATGATGGGATTTAAATCTATGCTGGATTAACAACTTTAAAAATATCCGGCCGGTCGTATATAAATCCATAGTATTAGCCGTGTTTAGTTAGCCGTGGTGACTGTAACACACTATATTTAAATATTAGGACGAATATTAATATCTGCATGAAAATAGAGGATATAAACCGGATTACAGTTGTCGGTGCAGGGCACCTCGGACAGCGAATAGCATGTCTATGTGCGGAGGCGGGATACGATGTAGCTCTCAGAGATATAAACCGGGAGGCGGTTGAGAAAGGAATGGAGGGCGTGAAACAACATATAAAGGAATCCGTCGACAACGGAGATCTATCAGATTCCGAGGCGGAAAACGCACGGAACCGTCTCCAGGGATACGTAGATATACAGAAAGCAGTAGGAGAAACGGATTACGTCATCGAGGCTGTCCCGGAAATC
This sequence comes from Halobacteria archaeon, assembly GCA_042218125.1. Taxonomy (GTDB): domain Archaea; phylum Halobacteriota; class Halobacteria; order Halobacteriales; family Halorutilaceae; genus JBDGRN01. The sequence goes on from JBDGRN010000001.1 coordinate 138,482, forward strand.
CCGAAGATCAAGGAGAACGTCTGGAGAGATATATCAGATCATGCGCCGGACGACGCGGTATTCACGTCGAACTCGTCATCTATCTCCACGACAAAACTCGCGGGATTCACTGACAGGCCCGAAAAGTTCGCAGGTATGCATTTCTTCCAGACCCGGAAACCGGTAGAGGTAATATACGGCGATCAAACCAGTGAAGACACCATCGAACTCGTGTCTGACGTCACGGAATCTATAGGAAAGGAACCTGTTACTGTCCAAACCGATCGGCCAGGGTTTATAGGCAATAGAAATGCCATCCCGCTGACGATAGAATCCGGATGGCTGCTTTCACGTGGAGAAGCGACGGTTGAGGAGATAGACTCCACCGTTAAATATGGATTAAATATAGAGGGTGCACCACTGATCACTTCGGACTCCATCGGTATAGATGTCGTCTACGACATCATACAGTATGTCCACTCCGAGTTAGGGGATGCCTACAAAGTACCTCCTATTATTGAAGCTAAGTACCAGTTGGGAAAACTGGGCGTGAAGACCGGTGAAGGGTTTTACGACTACTCGGATGGCGAACCATCTATTCCTGAAGACGAGGTAAACGAAGAGATAAAAGATATACTAATCGCCGTATGTGCAAACGAAGCCGCAAGAACTATCCAGGAAGGCGTGGCAGATGCCGAGAAGATAGACTGGATGATGAAACAAACGTTTTACGGAGGAGGTAAAGGTCCTGCAGAGAAAGCGGACGACCACGGCCTGGACAAGGTTTTAGAGACACTCGAAAATAGATACGAGTTAACCGGTGCCGAAAGATACAGACCGGCGGAGTACCTGGTTGGTCTCGTGGAGGAAGGACGTAACTTCCACAAGTAGTATTAGGGGGTATTAGGGGGTATTAGGGAGTATTAGGGAGTATTAGGGAGTTCCACAAGTAGTGTGACTAAGTTCCGCAAGTACGATCACTCCGTCGGGTTTGCTGAAGTAGCTCTGCAGACCGAGTGCGGGGAGATCACTGTTGAAAAGGTCGGTGTCCTGTATCTCGGTCACCAGGTCGATCATTGGTCCGTACGTTGTCTTCAGGTCACGTTCGTCCATGTGGTCCAGGACGCTGTAGATGTTGTGCAAGCCCCCGACTCCAACGATCTCCTCGACGAGGTCATGAACGTCCATTTCGGTCTCCCTCGGCACGTCAAGGCTGCGGTCGTGGATCACTAGGAAAGGTAGGCAAGGTCACCGTGCTTCGCGCAGGTTAGCGCTAGCGCCCCCGTCAGCAGGGTTACTGCGGGGTTGTCCCATCCGGTGCTTTCCTAGCTTCCTTCCAGGATTTTTCGTTATCTATATTTATCACTGGTAATTCGCCAGCTTTTTTATACCAGAGATTTTTGAATGATTCGTTAAGTTTTCCTGCGAAATTAATGGTTCTGTTTGATCCATTGATCACGGTAGCATTTTCTGGTACCTATTTAAGAAAATCGCTTTTATTATCAACTACATGAAAAGTTATGGGATATAAAGTGTGTCTTTCTATTTTAGAGTTATTTGTCTCTGGATTAGTGTTACGCCACTGTGCTATCCGCAAAAGATTTCGTCAGAGATTTCATGGTTCTGACGAACGAAATGAGGTGAAGCTGGATCAACAGGATGTGAAGAAAATCTGTAAAAGAGTGGTGGATTACGACCTCGATACACAGTTCGTCGCCGATCAGTGCAGTGTATCCCGTAGAAGAGTACCACAACTAGCCAAAAAATACCGAGAAACCAGATCTTTTCCAAAGATTGAGACACCTGGACGAAGTTCTTACCGAGAATATCCTAGTGATCTTGAGGAAAGAGTTGTGGAACTTCATCAAATACACGGCGTAAGTGCCGTTGCGATCGACCACATCCTTAGAGTAAGAGACGACGTAGCCATCGCTAATAACAAAGTCCACGAAATCCTACTAGATAATAACTCTGTGACTAGAAACAAACGTAAACAAGGACGGCAGCGGCCGTGGGTTCGTTGGGAACGAGACTACTCGTTAATTTCAGTTCATCTAGACTGGTACTACAACGAAAGAGACGAATGGTGTCTAGCGGTCGAGGACGACGGTTCAAGAATGGTTCTAGACATGATCGAGGTAGACAGCGCTAGCGCCGAAAAAGCCGTAGAGCTGCTAGACGAGGTTCGTAGAGAGTTTGAGGAAGAAGTTCCTGTTCTGGAAGTTATTACCGATAATGGTACAGAGTTCGTGAACAGCAAAACCGATGGAATAGATCCCGACCATGTTTTTGAAGGTTATCTTGAAGAGAATGGTATAGATCACACTCTCTGCAAAGTTGGGCGGCCTCAAATCAATGGAAAGATCGAACGGTTCTACCAAACTTATGGCAAGCAGAGATGGAGATTTAGTTCTCTCGACGAGTTTATAGGTTATTATAACACCGAACGTCCGCACATGAGCCTCAAATGGGGTGAATTAGAAACTCCTAGCGAAGCGTTTGAGCGGCTGCTGCCGACGCCGGAAGAGCTAGAAAATCATCTCCAAAATTCCCAGGAGGTTGAAAGCTAACTATGAAACGAAAACTTTCCAGGACAACACAGTGAAGGTCTCTGATTATGTCTCCCGAGATAGATTCATGTTAACCGCCAACGGGGTGGGTTTCGCTCTATTTATAATGTTTATCTCCTGGTTCGTCCTCACAAACTACGTAGACCTTGGTGCTATAAGCGGCGACATGCCTCCGAAACAGCTAAAACACATCCTCGTCCTCACCTCCTTCATAATGCCTCTGTATCTCGGTTTCGCCAACGGATTCCCGGGAATCACTCCGATAAAACTCTACATCCTGACGCCGTTTTCGATGGTGTTCTCAGTGTTGTTCGGCAGTTTGCTGGGGCTATACTTCGGTGTCGAATGGTGGGTGGGTCTCATCCTGCTTCCACTCTCCCTCCTCCTGGTGTTTGCGACGGACGTCGTACGGTTTACCTACGTCCTCGCCTTCCTTTTTATAGTCCAGATACTACGGTTCATGCCGAACGTCGTCGAAAACTGGAAGCTTTTCGTTGCTTCCGTCGCTGTAATATATCCCGCCTTCCTGGTATGGAACCTTGTATTCGACAGACTTGCCTTCGACAAAAAGGCCGAGATACCCTCGATACCGGAGAGTTTCTGCAGACTGACCGCCGCAACCACGTTCGTCTCACTCTCTATAGGACTCGTTTTCCTGGTTCTGGTGACGCCGCAGTACAACGACGTCCATCTTTTCTGGATTAACATGACCGTACTGATGTTGATCATGGGGGCGAACGGGCACCCAGTTGAGATGGCGAAATACAGGGTGTTAGCCGTGTTCTGCGCCGCCGTAGTACTGATACCTCTTACCGCGTTTTAGCGACTCAGCCGTTTCCCGTAATCATGGCTGCGATGGTTCTGATCGCGGTACCCTACATGCTGTTCCTGGACACCAAGTTCTGGAAATACTTCTGGGTACACGTATTTATACTCACGATGATCAATACCTACAACGCCCTACTTCTTCCGCCCGAAAGAGCCACGAGAATCATAGACGGCTTGGTGGTCGCCCGCGTAGGATTCACGATCTTAGGTGCCGTAGCAGTCGTACTTGGTACCTTGATCGTGATCGCTTCGCTGAAACTCGAGCCTATAAAGAAAAGGATGGTAGATCCCTCGGACTTTCAGGAAATGAGTGGCGGATCCGATAAAAATTAACCTGCCTCCCTAACCCTTAGCCTCTCTAACCGTTATAGATACCTGCCTCTTACCTTGATATTCTCGAACCTCTCTTTCACCTCACGGCTACCGCTCCAGTCGTAACCGCTCCAGAAACCCTCCATCATCTCTTCAGAACTGTCGTACATTCCTTCGAGTGTCTGTTGGAATACGTAGACGTCCATCGCGAAGTCCTCGACGTCCCGCGTCGCGAACGAAAGCCCGAAGTCGATGGCGTAGATATGTCCGTCGCTGCGGAGAAAGTTTCTGGGTGTCGGGTCGCCGTGGGCCACGCCGTCGCCGTGCAGATTCGCGAGCATCCCGCCGACTTCACGTGTCTCACCGGCATCCAGATACCGGGAAAGGTCCTCGGCAACACAGACCTTATCCGGCTCGTCTCCCTCCCCGCACGCGATCAACTCAAGCTCCAGGATGGATTCTTGGAGGTCGACATCCAGTACAACCGGTGTAGGGACGCCCGCCCTCCTGGCACGTGATATGAGGTTGGCTTCCGTCGTAGTCCTCATCCCCCTGATCTTGGAGTCGAGTTCACGGCAGCGGTAACTCTTGGGTAACCGCGTTTTACTCACCGTCTCCCCGAACTCGACGTGGGCCTCGGCGCCGTCTACTGGATCTCCGCTCGGTATCTCCATCTGTGTCTCCGACTCTCGCCAACCTATCCCGGCCTCGTCGGGTCGCCAGTCCGGCTTAACGTAACTGTCGTCCACCGGAACCGTCTGTCCGGATCCATACATCCGTGCTCCTGTAACGGCGATCATGGCGGCGTTGTCACTCAGGAAACGCGGTTCCGGAGCGTGGAACTTCGCGCCACGATCCATACACATCTTGTTCAACATCTCCCTCAACCGTTCGTTCCGTGAAACGCCGCCGCCCACCACGAGTTCATCCTTTCTGGTGAGCGCTAAACCGCGTTCCGCAACCTCCGTCAGCATCGAGAATAAGTTCTCCTGTAACGAGTACGCCACGTCCTCCAGTTCGTATCCTTCGTCGACGCGGCTTTCGGCGGCGTTCACTATTCCGCTGAAGCTGAAGTCCATACCCTTGACGGTGTACGGAAGATCGACGTAGGTGTCGCCGTCGCGGGCAAGTTTCTCGATCTTTGGTCCTCCCGGATGTGATATGTCGACGTGGCGGGCGAACTTGTCTATAGCGTTACCCACTCCGGTATCGATGGTTTCTCCCACGACGCGGTAACGGCCGCCCCGGAACGTCGTTATCAAGGTGTTCGCTCCTGCGGCGTCCAAAACGACGGGGTCGTCGAAACCGCTCGACCACCTCCCCATCTCGATATGTGCGAGTGTGTGGTTGACGCCGACGAGCGGAACGTCTAACTTTAAAGCCGCCGTCCTCGCCGCCGTACCTACGTTACGTAAACAAGGGCCCAGGCCGGGTCCGCGGGAGAACGCTACGCATCCGATTTCGTCGCTCTCCACCGGTTCGACGGCACGAGAAATCACGTCGGGGAGATGGCTGGATATATGTTCGCTGGCTTCCCTCGGATGTATTCCGCCGTCGCTGGGCGTGTAGGGTTCCGAAACCAGCGAAACTACAACCTCTTCCTCATCGAAAACAGATGCGCTGGCGTTCCAGGCCGTACCTTCGATACCAAGAAACTTCACGAGTTAATTGAGTTGTTTTTCGGAGTTTTTCCCGGATGTTTTTCGATAGTTCTCGTCCGTTATCTTCGTTCTAAAAAAGCCTACTTTAACTGTATCTACGGTGGTTCTCTCCACTAAGGAAGTCCTTTCTCGAGTTCCTTGTAGTCGCATTTACCGCAGTGCTTCCTGTCGCCGTGATCGGCGAGGAAGCTGTCTCCACACCGGGGACATTTCTCCTTCTTGGCTTCTACTTCATCCCCGTCTACGTCGTAATGTTCGTTCCTCGCCATTCCTAAGCCTCCACGCCTTCTCCGTCGGCGTCGTCCTTACCGATCTTGTTCCTGTCCAGCATGTACTGCTGCTCTATCTCCATCGCGTCCTCGGGTGACTCGTATACCTTCGCGTATCCCAGGGTCTGGTTCATCCCGAACTTGGTGTTCATCTCGTGAACAACTACCTCGTCACTAGATTTATCCAGTTTGGCGGCTAGCGAATCCCTGACAGCGAGCCTCGAAGGCGTTTCGCCGTCGTGTACAACGCTGAAACTTACTTCCTTACGGTTGAGAAGGGCGTTTCCCTCCTCATTAGTTATCTCGAGTTTCATAGTTTCCTCAGTTATTTCGTTGTTAAAAAAACCGCACGGAGAGTTATTAAGGATTACGAAGCCCGAGTAACCGAAAATTCGGGTTAAAGAACTGGGTTCTGCTGTAAAATACATATACGGGATGGGGGTTCCGACGGAGATTTTCTACGTATTTACGTATCCTTTCATCTATCTATGAATGTTCAGTTTAGTATCCATGCATCTTTTTGAATATCCAGGCATCCTTAGAGCTGTATGACTGGTATATATCCAGGTTTTAAACAGCTATATGCAGTCATATAGTTACAGTCATATAGCTATAGGATGACAACAGCTAGATCCAGTTTTCAGTTACCGAGTAGCTCCTCGAACTCCTCTTCATCCTCGATATCCATTCTTTCTAGAAGATCTAATACTTTACTCCTTATCTCCTCATCGACGTATACGTAAACCATGCCCTCATTGGGCTGGCCGTAGACGACGACGTCACCGTCTTCAGCGAGCGCGACAGCGGGAAGAGCCGCGAGATCCTCCTCCCCCTCCACCTCTATCAGGGATTCAGGTTCGGCTGACAGGCCACGCTGTATGGTTTTAACCATCTCATAAGACACGGTTCCCGACGGGTTGTCCACGGTTTCCAGTGCGGGTACCTCCCTCCATTTCTCGACGAGTTCGGCCTCGACCTCACGTCTCTTGGTCTTCCCGTCGACGAGAGAGAGGTCAGGGGTTACGTCTGCGTCGAGAAAGTGGCAGGTTACTATGTCTCCGACGGTAATAAGCCGCCCTTCCTGTGGCTCCTCGACCTCGGTACGTACGGGTCCAAGGGGGTCCTTGAGTTCTCCACGCATCTCCTGGGGTAGACGTATCAGAACCAACAGACAGCCTCCCTGGTCAACGCACCTTGAGCGCGTACCTGCCGGGCGTCTTGACCTCCATCTTCTCCGCGATTTCGCTCTCTTCTGGTTCGACGATGACAACGTATCCCGCCCAGTCGTCACTCAGGCTCTCCGACCCGCATTCGGGACAGACGTCGTCCCTGGTTACGCGGTGACAGTCCCTGCAGGCAAGTTGTTCGCTCATCTATGCCTCGGACTCCTGCTTCCTGGCTTCCTCCTCCAGCCATCCCAGCTTCCCGAGACCTACTTGACGTGCCGTAAGCCCTATCTTGGAGTCGCCTGGGTTCCGTTCGTCGATCGAGACCGTAACTATCCGGCCACGAACCACGTCTCCGACTCCGATTTCGCGGTTGGTTTCGCTGGAATGGAGACGTTCGTTTTCACCGTCGAAGCTGTAGTACTCGTCTCCTATCTGGCTCGCGTGCAGGAGTGCATCTATAGGTCCGAGGCTCACGAAGACTCCGAAGTTGACGACTTCGCTAACCTTCCCTTCGATAACCTCCTGCATTATGGGTTCGAATACAATGGCGTCGAACTCCGCTTCGTAGTAAACGCCGCCCTCGTTGTACAGTATCTTACCCTCACCCATACTGTGCACATCCGTCACACCAACGACCCATCCGAGTTTCTCGTCACATCTGCCTTCGAGTTTGTCCTGTAGAAGCTCTAGAATCAGGTCCTCATCTACGTTCTCGAGACGCTGGGGTGGAACTCTAACCGTGTCAACTAATCTGGCTCGCTTATACATTTTATGGATATCCTAGTTCGAGGTGGTTCTGTTGTCGTAAATACAGTACCGGTATATTATTTTTATACAGCCGTTCTTTAAGTCTTGTGTCATTCGTGACGACGCCGGCCACATCGTTTTCGACGCTGTACTCCACGATAACGTCGTCGGCATAACCCTTGGTTTCTACGACTCTACAACGGTCTTCGACGAGGTCTAGCGCCAACTCCGCCGCCTTCTTGCCCTCGCCGGAAACCTCGTCACCTGTCGAGAGTTTTTCGAGTTCGTCGACTACCACGGAAGGGACGACTGCTTCGAACCCGCCCACCAGCCCTTCGCTTTCATGGAAGATGTGGACTCCGAACTTGCCTGGTATCATCAGTCCGTTGGCATCGAAAACCAGGGTTCGATCACTCGTCATCTATCAATCCTTGCAAGTCCTTTGTTTCTGTTCCTGAACCATCGCTGTTTGAGTTCTTTACTCCTCAGTATTAAACTCTCTATCTTCACTTGATGGTTCCCAGTCCTATCAGACGCCAACGCGATCCTTTACGTCGGTTTATGGCCATCTTGCTTCCGCGTTCGGCACAGACGGGACGTTTAAGCTTTACCTCCGCCTCGTCCTCACGGGCGCTGACGACGCTGCCTACCGTCGTAGCAGTACCGATAGTGATCATCAGGGGTTCGCCAGTCGAAACGGATTCGACTCTCTCGCCCTCGTCAGAACCCACGACTCTTTCTAGAAGATCTATCTCGATTGTGAACTCGTGGTGTACGGGTGGAAGTGTTCCGGGTTCGCCAGCTATCTGTCCTGCGAGTGCGTCGCCCTTGGTGAGTGAGGGATCGAGGCCTGTGCCTACACCTATAAGTCCTCCGGGGGTCGCCTTATCGACGGGTTCGTTCCCCGCCATCAGGCTTTCGACCTTGGTTTCGATCTCCTCCCATCCGTCGTTGGTTTCGTAACCCGGACGTAGCTCAAGGTCGTCTCCCTTCTCGAAGACACCCTCGAGGAGCGAACCGCCGACGACTCCCCCCTTTATACTGTCTATCGGTGTTCCAGGCTTGTTGATGTCGAACGATCTCGCCACCATCATCCTGGGGTCGAGAGTGTCGTCCCTCTCAGGTGTCGGAATAACTTCCTCTATGGTTTCGATCAGGAGATCCATGTTGACCTCCTGCTGTGCACTTACCGGAACGATCGATGCGTCCTCCGCCACGGTACCCTCTACGAGGTCCTTTATCTGTTCGTAGTTATGCTCGGCTTTCTCCCTCGATACCAGGTCGAGCTTGTTCTGTGCTATAACTATGTTTTCGACCCCGATTATGTCGAGAGCCATCAAATGTTCCTCCGTCTGTGGCTGCGGACATTCCTCGTTGGCGCTGATGACGAGTACCGCACCGTCCATCAGCGACGCACCTGACAGCATCGTAGCCATCAGGGTTTCATGCCCTGGGGCATCGACGAAGGAAACCTTCCTCAGGAGGTCGCTTCCCGAACCGTCGGGGCATTCCTCCTCGATTGTGTATCTTTCGGGCGGATCGACGTCCGGGCATTCTCGGAAGGTTGCGTCGGCGTATCCAAGACGTATCGAAATGCCGCGCTTCATCTCCTCCGAATGCTGGTCGGTCCATTCGCCGCTAAGAGCCTGAACTAGAGTGGTTTTGCCGTGGTCAACGTGTCCCACGAGTCCAATATTTACTTCTGGCTGAGTCAAACGTATCCCTCTATAGAGAACTATTGGCAATCGGTCTGGCGAGTCCTTAAAGCTTCTCAAAAAGCTATACGGTACGATACCAACAATATATCTGTCAGGAGGTACGTTTGGTGAATATCATGCGTACCCGGACTATGCTGGCTGCCGCAGCCATACTTATTTTAGTTGCCGTTACCGGGTCGATCTATCAGCTTGGTGGGGTCGAGGTGGACTCCACCACCACTCAGGTAGATATTTCGGAGGACGGAGACGCTGTTTTCTCCCTGGAGTTAAGGACCCGTCTCGAGGGGGAGAACGAAACGGCTGCCTTTAGGAACGTATCCGAGGGGGAAGTTCTGCTCACTAACTACAGACTTGCCATGTCCCGTCTGGTCGAGAGAGTAGACCAGGATGCCGAAAGATCCATGTCTGCGGAAAACTTCTCGGAAACCTCGTCGATCGAATCCGTTCCGGTCAACCGAGGGGTTGTAAGATACAACTTCACCTGGATCAACTTCGCGGAAGTAAGGAACGACAGTCTGACGATGGATGGTGTACTCTCGGGATACGTCCTCGGTTCGGGTGACAGCCTGGTGGTTAGATACCCCGTAGACTACGAACTCGTTTCCGTCGATCCAGAACCCTCGAAGAAACTGAACGGAAGGGTGGTCTGGGAGGGGGAGTTCGGTTTCTCGGGGGATGAGCCACGTCTCGTTGTACAGGAAAGTAAGGATGATCTTACTCAGAAGGACCGGAAGGATATTCAGTACGTGGTGGTGCTGGTACTTATTCTGCTGGTGATTCTGGGTGTAGCTTTCTATTTCTTCGGGAGGAGGGTGCGGGATGACTCCGTGGACGGTGATGCGGCAGATACCGAGGTTATCAAGGACAGCGAAGTCGTTTTGAGGATACTTGATGCTGAGGGGGGAGAGATGAAGCAGAAGACACTCGTGGAGGAGACGGACTGGAGCCAGTCTAAGGTCAGTCAGGTTACTTCGGGTCTCGAGGACCAGGGCGAGATAGAGAAGCTTAGGATGGGTAGGGAGAACATAATCAGGTTCCCTGAGATCGACGAGGGAGAACGATAGAAAAGCCTGAAGGGACCCAGGACCTTCTATAGTTTATGGCTGGATCCGGATCAGGAGAGTTACACCACGACGTCCATTTTAGCATCGAGGAATCGAGAGACCTCATCGATAGACTGGGGCCGAAGGTCGGTAGAATACTGGAACTCAGACACGAACTTGACGCCAAAGGCTTCGACATAGTCTCAATGGATTTCGTGGAACCAGATCCCGACGATGAGAAGGTGGAGAACGTTAACGATACGCTCTCCCGGATACGGGAGTTACTCGATGAAATTCACGAAACGGGTGCACTGTTCAAGGATCCGAGGTTCGAACTCGGGATGCTTGACTTCCCGCATCTTACGGAAGAGGGGGAAGAGGTTTATCTATGCTGGATGTACGGGGAGGATGAACTGGACTACTACCATCCGATAAAGGAGGGAATGGCGGGTAGAGAGAAGTTAGAGGAGCTATGAGTTTTGAGGATTTTGGGGCTGGGAGTATAGGGTATTGAGGGGTCTTGAGTTTTGAGGATTTAGGGGCTGAGGGTACAGCTAGGTAAGTGCCAGGAAAATCATAACTACAAGGACGAACTTGACTGCGATGTTTTTCGTGCGGATATCGGATATCTGCCGTTCAATCTTCCGGGCTAAACCGGTTTTTCTCTTTATCATCACTAATATATTAATCATCCGGGATATTATAGAGGGTAGATAGTTCAGTTTAGTTTTGTATCCTGGCATCTGTTAACAGGGGGCTGTAAACTTCTTATATTGTTTAAGATAGTTTAAAACAAGGTTTAAAGATTTATTCACTATTATGAACTTCGGAATAAACGGCCTGTATTCCTTTGTGAAAACATCGGAATCCAGGACAGTTTCAGGAGGGGTTTTCGAGAGCCTCTCTTTCTATTATCTCGGCGGCCAGACGAACCCTCCTTCCTCCACAGTTCTCCGCAACGTCCAGGTGGTGTTCGACGAGCTCCCGTAGCTCCGGCTTGAAGCTGAGTCTGGTTGCGTGAACCGCTGCCTCTACGATGGAGTTGAAACCGCGATCGACTGCAGTCACAGACCTTCTCTCGATATGGTAGTTACGGGGCTCAAGTTTCCAGGCTTTGAGGTCCCCACCCTTCCTCTCCTCCAGGAAAACGGCGTCGCAGTCGATCCAGGCTTCGACGGTTGAAAGATGTCCGTCCTGTATCCAGGAGTAGACGTCGTCGAAATCCCCTACCGCTCCCTTTGCGTAAACGACGGGGTCGTTACAGAGGTTAACCGTAACGCGTTCCGTTTCGTTGACGTTACGGTAGGTGGTGCTGCCCTCGAAAAGCCTCGCCTCGACTTTAGGTTCCCCGGTAAAGCCGTTGATCGAACGTTTGTCATCGGCGAGAATCCGTTCATCTTCGTTCCAGTCGTCTGATATATCCCTGTATCCCGTACATTCCTCCTTGATCTCGGCGTTTTTAGATTCCTCCTGGTTTCTGGAGACCTCGCCGTTCATAACTTCGACGTAGACCCCCATCGGTGCTATATTCGGCTCCCCCCGGAATGAGAAAGTCGTGGCTATGGTTTCCGTTACACCCTCTGTAAGTAACTCCAGCCACCCGTACTCAGTCACGGTTTACCTCGGTACCTTCTTGGGTTTCGTCAGAAGGTTTCTCTTCTCTGGTCCAGAGGTTAACGTAGATACCCGACGCCAGCACGTCGGCTGTAGCGCCCGGGTTGATACCGTCGTCTATGAGTTCAGCGTCGAACCTCCTAACCTCCAACTCGCCGGCGTCCTGACGATACAGCTTCTTCGCTCTTCTCCGGACCTTTTCAGCGGTACGTTCGCCGTGTTTCTCCGAGACGAGGCTGTCCTTACGGCGTGACAGAAGCCAGAGATAGGCTCTCCATACCGCTTCGTTTGAGGAACCTCGTTCTCGGTACTCGCTCTCGAGGACTTGGGCTGTTTCGAAGCTCCATCTGTAGCCGGTACGCCACTCCTCAGCCACGAGGTCGTCCCTTACAGCCATGACTTCGGATAACGTGGTGTCGGTTTTCCTGATACATTCCACGGCTTCCGGGTCGTGGACGTCCGGGATACCGGCGGGAGGATCATCCGATACATGTACGTCCAACTGACGGAAACACCTGTAGAACTCCGCGGTGTCCTCAGGTGTCGTGCCGGACAGAACCTCCTCCAACGCGGTTCTCAGGTCTCCTCTCCTCCGTACTTCCGGACGGGAAGCCTTAACGAGAGGTGTCAGAAGAAGAACGGAACCAAACTGCGTGTTTTCCGAGGTTCCGGGATCGAAACCAGTCTCCGGTGTGGAGGAAACAGCTTTGGAGGCAAGCAAAACAGCCTCACCTAACCCGAGGTTACGTTCCTCTACCTCCTCGAAGACACCACGTAGCTCAGAAGCGTTCGAGATGAATCCATGCAGATCCATATCGGGATGGTCATGCTCCCTATCGACGTTTCCGGGTTTTGGTCCGCTTCCGACCTCTAAAAGTAAAGCGAGCTCCGCGGTCTCCGCAGGCATCCTTTCCAGTTCGTGCATATTTTCTTTGTTGATTAATTCTTATCTAGTGCCCTGATTAATCATTATTTACTCCGCTGATTAATCCTTATCTACTCCGCGAGTTAATCTATATTAATTTCACCGGTTAATCCATATTTACCCCGGGTACATATTAACCGTCATTAAACTCATTTTTAATGATAACTTGCAACTTACTCTAATAACTAAGGTTCTCCAGTCAAGTTACCTGATATTCGCTTAGTGAAGTTCTTAATTTTACAATAATTAGTTATTTTTCACCGTTCTTACTTAAACTCCGTTTTATACGACGAAGGTCCTCGGTCCGCCTACCACCCCTCGCCGTACTCACCATGTCTGCACCCCTTTCGAAGTAGTCCCGGGCGTCCTCATGGCTTCTTACACCGTTGTTCGCGATGAAGAAAAGATCCGTGGCGGAAGTAACTTTGTCCACGACCTCCGGCGAGTCCATACAGTCAACGTGGAGGTAACTGCATCCCGATTCCTCAAGTGTTTTAGCCATCTCCACGTCGTCTACGACACCGACCCTCGTTTTAACTCCTACCTTCACGCCGGTATCGGTGAGCCTCGACACCCAGTAAGAGAGTCGGTCCAAGTCCCTCAGAAGTCCGTGTCCACATCCCAGGGAAACCATCTCGGACTGGCGGCAGTGGGCATTTATCTCAAGGACGGCGCCGTACTGGTTTACGATATCCGCCACACGGCGGAGTGGTTCGAACTTCGTCGCCCTTACGTTCACGCCGGGAACCACTGACTTCCGCTCGGTTTCGAGCGCGGAAAGCCATCCACTTACCAGGTCGATAGGGTCACCGTCTGAATACGTGAACTCCTTTCTGTCCCTGTCCACCATCCTGACCGCCGCCCTCCTGGTCGGTTCGTCTACAGCTAGACCCCCTAAGAAGGCGGCGTCGAGATGTTCCTTTCTTTCAAGTACGTAGTCGGCGTCCGTGACACCGGACTCGCTGGCCAGCGCAAGGCCTCTATCCGGAAACATCCATTCTCGACCTCCGTTTTCTGAAGTACCACCATACTGCAAGAACGGTTAGAATCAGGGCGCCGCCGGCGAAGAAAAGTAGACCGGGGGGAAACGTCTCCAGCGTTCCCCTCGCCGCTTCGGCTGCTTCCGGAGCTCTTTCGGCTGCGTAATCAGCCCCTCTGGAGGCGTTCTCGGACTGTATTGAGTGGGCTTCAGCTGTATTCTCTGCCTGTATAGACTGTGCGGCTTCACCACCTGTGGCGTTTTCCGTCTTTATCGAGGGTGTGGAGGTGTCTCCCCCTGAACCTGCACCGGCTCCTGCAGACGGTTCTTCCTTTCCGCCGCTTGATTTGAATCTCTCCGCCCGGTCACGGTAATAAAACTCGTTAGCAAGGTAGTTTACGAGGACGCTGACTGCCCCGAGACCCAGGAACGCTCCTGCGAGTCTCTTTAGTATATCGCTGCCGCTGGACTCTTCGACACCAGAGAAAATTACGAGGGGGGAACCTGTAGCTTCGTACACGTCCATCTCCCTTCCCTTGGGGGAGTACTCCATGTCGACCACCTCTATCAGTCCGGCGTCCTCCAGCTTCTGTAGATGGTACCGAGCGTTCTGAACCGATCCATCTATTCTTTCGGCGACGCTGGAAGCCGTCATTTTTTCCTGGTGCAGCTCCTGAAGAATCTCCCGCGAAGTCTCGGATGACAGAGCCGACATTAACTGGTCGACGTCTTCGCTGTCGAGACCTATGACGCGGGCATCCGGTTCCTCGCCCTCCGATGACATCAAGCTGTGATTTTCAGTACACCGTCAAACCTCTGTTGGTTAACTCCGGAACAGTAGGTATTTCCGTAAACTCTAACCTGAGGATATGGTGAATAAGAGATTAGAGATGCAATCTGTTAGAGATGCAATCTGTTAGATATAAAATCCAGTTGAAGGTGAGCCGTTAAAAACGGTTAAGTAACTCGGGGTACCGTAATAACTGTATGGACAGGAGGAACTTCGTAAGGAACGCGGGGGTATTAGCCTCCGGGCTGTTGCTTTCGGGATGTCTCGACGATTCCGGTGGTACCAACCAGACCGGTTCCAACGGCTCCACTGGTGGTAACGGTACGGAGCCCGGTAATGGAACTATGAACGGTACCAGAGGGAACCGTACTGGAGGGAACCAGACCCAGGAGATAGATCAGGTTTCCGCAAAGGTTGGAGGTACCAAGACCGTAGGAGGACTTAAGACAAAGGTTGTAGAGTTCAAGACAATACCTCCAGACGTTATCGAGAATGTTGAAACCGATACCGGCGGACAGTTTCTCGCCGTCCGTCTCCAGATCGAGAACGAAGATTCGTCTAAACAGAGACTTCCTAACTTCGGTCCCCTGGAGAAGGGTGACCTGCAGCTAATGTACGATGGTAAACGTATGACCAAGGAGATCACGGGGTCTCTGGAGTTAAAGGGCGGTGACTCTCACGAAGTATATGAGAACGTCGGCGGTCACCACGTGGGTCCGGGAGAGATGGTGGACAAGTGGGCAGTCTTTGAGGTTCCGGAAGAGTTCGAACCTTCGAAAGCCGTCGTGGCGATCACACTGGATACAGAAGATGGCAAGTCGGAAACGGTAAAGTGGAGACTTTCGTCCGGTCTGATGTCTTAAGACCTGTAGGTAACCGGGTTTTCCTTCACCGATATTACCTAACGTCGTTGTCTCGGGCAAAATTATAAGCTGTTACGTGTGATTTATAAAATTATGCCTGATCTTTCGAGACGTAACTTCGCCGAACTTGCGGGTGCAGCAGGAGTAGCAGGGCTGGTGGGGGTAAGCAGTGTTTCGTCTGCACAATCTAACCAGACTGTACGAACCAACACCACCAAAACTACCGATAAGGTGAGTTCTACGGGGGACGAGGAATGGCTGACCTGGATGAAAGGTAACAAACACGGTGGAAAGATCGATGGAGTCACCGGTCCTTCAGGTGAACCCAGCGTGAAATGGAAGTTCGATGCCGCCAAGATGGTGCATTCGGCGCCGCTGGTTAAGGACGGGGTTGTGTACGTAGGAACGAACGGTAACAAGTACTACGCTCTCAACGCCAACAACGGAAACGTACTCTGGAGCTTTTCCGCTCCCAACTGGATCTATGGTGGGGGTACCTACGACGACGGAACTATATATGCAGCAGACACCGACGGACACGTCTACGCTCTGAACCACAAGAACGGCGACCTGAGATGGACCTACAACACCGGAAACCAGCATAACATACACACCGGAACGGTGGTTGACGGAGATACAGTCTACGTGGGGAGTGACGACAACCGTGTTCATGCTTTCAGCAAGAAGGACGGAACACCTGACTGGAAGAAAAAAGTGGATGCCTGGGTCTTCGGCACACCATCCGTACTGGACGAAAAGCTGATCTTCGGCACGTACAACAGCGACCTCTGGGCGGTAAACAAAGGGAATGGAGATAAGGTTTGGAAGGCGAAGACCGATAAGAAGCTTGGTTGTTCACCCGCAGTAGTCTCGAACTCCGAAGCAGGGTTCAAGGACAGTGGGCACACCGTATACGTGGGGGATGACAAGAGTAACGTATACGCCTTCGACGCGGACAAAGGTAAACAGAAGTGGAAGAAGTCTGTCGCCAAAGGAAAGAAGACCAAGATATTCAACGCCACCACCGCCGCTGACGGACTGGTGTTTGCTGCACTGAACAGGGACAAGATCTATGCACTGGATGCGACCTCGGGTAAGGTCAAATGGAAGTACAGTGACGACGTAACCAAGAAGAAGTTCACGGGAATGCCGCCCACCGTTATAGACGGGGTACTTTACGTCGGATACCGCGGATCCTCACATTCGGCAGATAGTGGAAAACTCCTTGCTCTCTCACCGTCAACTGGCAAAGTTAAGTGGGAGAAGGATTACCCGGTGAATGGCGGATTCACCGTAGCGAACGGCAATCTCTACGTTGGTACCAGGGGAGGAACCCTGTATGCATTAAGCTAAGTCCGGTTTTGTCTCTAGAGGAAGGTCTTTTTTTATTTTATTTTCGTGGTTTGAGGGAAAACGTTCTGGTCCGGTACGCCCCCCTGAACCCCCACATTTCGACTGGAGATTTTTCGTAAAGTTTTAATACCGCACTACCCCCTTGTTTCGACTGGAGAAGATCATTAGGTATATAAGTCTCCCTTTCTCAGTTCACGAACTTCATACGGCATAAATGTGGAAGACGTGAACCAACGAGAAGAATCGACCGTCACTCCAACCCTGCAACTTCGAATAGTTCACGCGACAGGTCCACAGCGTCGTCTCTATCATCCATCACGGTATCCATTTCGACGACGCGGCAGTCTACGTCCGGGTCCTCGTCATCAACGACCAGTACGTCTACGAAACCGGAGTAGGTCTGGTAGACACCCTCCGAATCCGCCGAAACGCCGCAGGCATCCATAAGATCCGCCGCGGGTCCACTAACCACATCACCACCGACGAAAGGAGAAACCGCAACCACGAACGTATCCCGCAACCCCTCCCTGACCTCATTGAACTCCAGGAACGGACCCACACTCGTCACAGGATTCGAGGGTCCGATTATCACCGGATGGTCAAGTGAATCCAAGATCTCTGGGGTTGCTGACGCCGATCCGCAGCCACGGAACTCGACGTCCTGGACTTCTACACCCCCACCACGTGCGACCCAGAACTCCTGGAAATGCATCCATCCATCCGGTGTCTCCACCCAGGACGAGACGGGATCGTCGGTGACGGGAACTACTTCCGTCCGAACTCCAAGGGTGTCCGCGACTATCGATGTCGCATCCGTAAGAGAGTAACCCTCGTCCAGGAGACCGGTCCGGTAAACGTGGAGAGCGCGATCTGAGTCTCCGATAGTCATGAACTCGCTCGCACCCGAGAAACACCTCTCCCGGCCTATCTCTCGGTTCGCCTCCACGGTCCTGACCTCGGGTTCGCTAACACCCTGGCCGCCGTTGTCGTTACCCGAAAGCTCTAGGAGTTCTCCGTGAACCCGTTCCGTGTCGTCCCTGACACCCCACCATCTGTTCCTATCGATCCTGTCCGAGAGGGTGTAAAGAACAGTGTCGATGTCGGGACAGACCAGGTTACCACCTACAACGCAGTCGTCGGCGACGTTGACGGCGACCGATATCTCCTCCGGATTCAGTATCTCCCTGGCGCCGTCGAGCAGTTTCGGGGTACCGGTGCCGCCTGAAATGAATGTAACAGACATTTATTATCTCATTCTTCTTGATATACTCCTTCCCGACTGACTCATCCCAGTACTTCATACCGTGCTTATAATTCACATGAAGCTACCGAGTCCCTGTTGTCTCTGTCCAGTGACGACTTCACTCCAGCTCCATCCCAGGGCCTCCAAGATCCTGGATATCGGTTTCTCGATGGTTTTCTCCAGCATCTTCTCCCAATCCACCTGGAAGCCGTCCGGTACCTGCTCCGGATAGTTGAAACATATCACGTCGGTGGCGGGATACTCGTCGGTATCCGGCGTCCTCTTTATGTACAGACGTTTGGGTTTGCTTCCGCTCGCGAAGTTGGTGCCGAAATGCTCGTTGGCGTACCGCGCACCCTTGACGTGGGCGGTGTCGTTGTCGTAGGCGTCGAGCGCCTGTCCTATCCCTCCCGGAATGGCGGCGTACTCCAGACCGAACTCACCGTCCTTGAACCTCTCCACCACGTCCTGAAGGTACTCCGAGACCTCTTCGAACTCCCCGCCCTTTATTATGGTCTCTATGACCTCGCTCTGGATCTCCTTCGTCGCCTGGGAGACGTCGCTGCGTTTGTACTCGAAACCCGTGATATCGATTTCGTCGACCTCGCTGCCCTCCTTCCAGACCAGGTGGCCGGCGTACCGTTTCTTCTGACCCGCCTGGAAAAACCTCCTGTACAGCTTCTCGAACTCGATATCCCAACGGTGCTCATCGGCGTTGAACTCTTCCTTCGCGAACTCGTCGTAGCTATCGTTCACCTTCTCCTCCAGATCCAGGCCGACGTCGATGATCTCGTCGGTATCCATGTCGGGATCGAGTTCCACCAGAGTGGAGTCGGTGTCGCCGTAAATGACATCGTAACCCAACTTCTCGACTGCGTCACGCGTATGTTCGATGACGGCACGTCCCGTCGCGGTGACGGCGCTACCCATCTCGCGGTCGTAGAGACGGAAACGGCTGTAACCAGCGACGCCGTAGTAGCTCTGTCCTACCCACTGGAACTTCCCGTTCCTTCCTGCGAGAACGGTGTGGTTGTCCTCCACCGTGACACAGTATACCTTTCCTTCCTCGTTTTTCGACCTACCGCCGTTCCTCTGCATCCTGAATGTACCTTCGTTGTCCGTGAAACGGATCCTCCAGACACCGGAGTCATGGTTAACCATGGGTTTGTACCCGAGATGGACCGCGAGACGTACGACATCGTCCTTGAGTTCATCGCTTTTTGTGGAGTACGGTATACCCGAGTATCTATCGCCGTCCCCCGCGATCAAGGTGTGGAACAGGACCTCGAGGTATCTCCAGTCAAGGCTCCAGACGAACTCAGGAAGCTTCTTGTTCGCACTCCCCGTGCCACAGTTCTCCGTCAGCCAGTTCGCAAGGAGGCCGTTACAGATGCTGATCTGTCGCGTCTCGCTTGACGGATTCAGCCCCATTTCGTCCAGCAGATCCTCGATTTTGGATCTTCCGTCGTCGTTTATCTGTCCAAACTGTATCTTCTGGCTCCTTCCGCGGTTCGTGGATACGTACTCCTTCGGCTGTATCTTGTAGACAGAACCCTCGGTGACGTACCATCCAACGAACCTGAGCCAGTTCTCCATACTGTACTCGGCGGGAACCGATGAGTGTTTGGAGTCCTTCTGAAGCACGACGGACGAAGCTTCCTCCAGTATTTCGGGGTTTTCCCTCAACACCTCCACGCTGCAGGTGTGGCTTGTTCTGTTGGCATCGCACTCCAGCATCTGACCTTCCCCACCGAGTTTGTGCTTGAAGGTCGTGCCGTGTTTCTCAGTGGAAACGTAGGCTTTGGCGTTACCGACGTTCCTGTAGAGGTGGAACTTGTCTGGTTTTTCACCCTCGATCCTTTCAGCCCCAGGTATCTGGTAGTTTGTGTAGTCGTTGAGGTCACCCGCCTCGACGAACCTGGTTTCCCCGTCCACCTCCACCAGCATACGGTGGTTGGGGGTTACGGAAAAGTCGGTATGCCGGGTCTCGATATCTACCATCTCGTCCGAATAACCGTACTCCTGGGTCTCCACGACCTCTTTTATCTCTACCTCCTGGGTTTCGGGATCTATCGTGTATAGACTGTCTCCCACTTCGACTTCCCTGATGTTCCGGATGCCATCGGGTCCAACGACCTCGGTATCGCCACTGAAACAGTTCATAACTACCTTGATGGCGTTCTGCTGGTTGTCGTACTTGAGGTACTCCTCGCTGCCCATCTCGTGGCTGTCACGTAACTCCTTTTTCTTGTCCCTCTCTTCCAGGAGCTCGGTGACGATGGTCTTCGTCAATCCCTCGCGGTCCTTCCTGAAACGCACCGTACCTTCACCGGGTACCTCCACGGGATACACCTCGCCGTCGTACTCCTCCCCCACCTTCGTCTCCGGACTCGCGTTCACCGTAACCATCGACATCGGATACAGCGAGGCGAGGTCGAGGACCACGACGTTCTCCCTTATTCCAGTTATGGGTTCGAAGACCTCGCCGCCCTCGTACTCGTCACCACCGCCTCCTCCGCCGCGGGATGGTAGCACGAACTCGCCGAAAGCCTTACGAAGGACGTATATATCGACGACGTCGCTTGGAGTCGTGGAGTCCTCGAGCGAACATCCTACGAAACGCGCGAGTTCTCGGAAGAAGTCTATGGTGCCTACCTTCTTGTCTATCTCGACACATAGCTCGACGTCGACCTTGTTGTAGTACAGGAGCCTTTCGGTGTCGTCGTCCCAGAGGTCACCGATCTTTCCGGTGTAGGTGACCTTCGACTCGCCGAGCTCCTCCTCCGCAATCGCATCCAGGCGGTAGCTTTCGAGTTCCGTGAACTTCATCCGCTGGTATCCGTACAGGAGGTCGAACGTGCTACGGCCCTTGATGGTCGGACCACCCCACCGTCCACCCGAATGCCATGCGTTTCCGACGCGGGAGAGCCTGTTTGCGTCCATCCCTATCTCTTCTAGCCGGTCGATCAGGTAGGGATAGTCGAAGTCGTCACAGTTCCATCCCGTGAGTACTCCGGGATCTCGGTCATTGAGGTAGTCAAGGAAGGCGTCCAGCATCTCCCTTTCGCCCTCGTATTCGTGTAGTACGTAGTCGTACTCTCGGTCTTCTCCCCCCTCAACGTCCTGTGCGAAGACGTGGTATGTTTCCTCGAAGGAGTCCCAGGCGGTGAGGCAGATTATTGGCTCCTCTCCATCTTCGGGGAATCCGTTCCTGTCCTCAACCTCGATATCCGCCACCATGGTACGTACCGGTGCCGAGATGTCGGCGGGTTCGACGTCTTCTTCGTCGACGATGTAGGTGTCTCTGCCCTCGGTTTCCTCGTGCTCAAGCTCCTCCCACGGAACCTTTAAGCCGCTCTTGATGTCCTTGTCGATCTTGAATCTGTCGGGGAACAGAATATCGGCTTCGTAGTAGGTGTAGCTCTCACGTACCTCGCTGACATCGGCTGGAACCCGTGTGTAGATCCTGGTTAGATCGGTACCGCCGATACCGGTGTAACCCTCCTCGGTATCTAGAACTCGTTCGTCTTCTGCGCCGCCGACCTCGTGGCTGGGTGCGTAGAAGTACGGACGGAAGTTCTCGACCTTGAGGTGTTTAAGCGAACCCTCGGCGGTCCGTCCGAAAACGTGTACGATGGGTTTCGGTCCTTCCTGTGTGTCCTCCACCGTATAGTCCGCCTTCGATAGACCGATCTCCAGGTGGGTGTTATCCTCTTCGTTTTCGTCCTCGGGCTCCTCGACTTCCCGGGTGCCGCCGTCGAACGTACCCAGGCCCGACTGGCTTCGTTGACTACTCATTATCCGGTATACGTCAAACCTTCACTAAAAGATACAGATGTCTAAAGAATACCCCGGGAAGACCGACGCGGGTAACCATAATACATATATTGTATGGCTAAAGTGTGTCAACCATTCACAAGGATTATATAGATTTGGAGATAAACATGTGTTGGAGGTACATCTAAACCTATGTCCAGCGCAAGACGGGAATCCGATGCAGAGCTGCCAAAAATAGAGTCCTACGAGACAGAGGACGGGACGGTGTTGTATGATTCCGAAAATCCACTTGCCTGGATTAAGAGCGAATCGGCAGTTGAGATTGAAGAAAAGAACTAGCTAGTAAATACACCAGAACCGGATTTTACAGGTGTTTTTAAGTAGAGATTAGGGGTTACTTTCCCAGACAGCACAGGGGTTACCTTCCCACTTAACTTGCTAATTAACTGCATCCCTCGAACTTTCCCGTTAGCTTTGTTTCCAAAAACTTGCCGGCAGGATTAGTCTAACTGCCTGTAGGAACTTGCGTAAACTGAAAACGTGAATAAGGCGGTGAAGGCTACGAAGGCGGTGAAAACTACGCCGCCGACTACCGGTGACGCTATTGCTACGAGTCTACTGAATCCGAGACCAACCGCGTTAATAATGAACTGTCCTACGGTAAGTGCTGCGAACATTCCGAGGAGACTCCATCGGTGTCCCTTAGCGGTTTCCCAACTTGAACCGAAAGCAGAGACGAAGTTTTCGTCATCCACAGCCACGTATATCATCCATAGA
Source organism: Halobacteria archaeon (assembly GCA_042218125.1). GTDB lineage: Archaea > Halobacteriota > Halobacteria > Halobacteriales > Halorutilaceae > JBDGRN01. The sequence continues at coordinate 161,099 of JBDGRN010000001.1, forward strand.
TATAGGCTGAGGAGTAGGAAAATGCCAGGTATTAATAGGGCCAGGAATCCGAGTCCCAGTATCAGTCCAAATACTATCCCTCCAACAAATAGGTTGATCCATGCCCCGAATGCCCTCCGTTTCCAGAACTTTCCCGGTATACCTTCCGACCTTTCGCTTACTAAGATACGGATGAGGGCTATGTTAACGAAGATTACGAGTAGACTCAGGAAAGCCGTGATGACTCCCTCGACCACCACATTTTCGACCACACGGATGTTCAGAAGAGCGACCACAGGATCAGCTATGGTACTTGTATCTGATAACTGGGACCTCGTCTCATTCTGCAGCGGAATGAAAAGGAAGGACAGTACGTTGATGATCCAGATTATCACCCCTATCTTTAACGTGTTAGGCTTCGCCGCCCCTTCGAATCCCTCACTTATGGCCTGCTTTATATCAAGATTGATCTCACGTTCCCCCGGCTCTGTGTCAATAACTTCAGTGTTTACTTTCTCGTTATTCTCGACCATGGTGAATGGGTTAGCAGACTTACTACTAAAGTCTAACGTGGCTGGAATACCTGTCTGGTCGGAAAAACATCATTTGAATAAGAAATCAGAAGATGGCTTAATAGACGTTTACCTGTAAGATGAGTTATTCGTAAACCCACTTGGCGTCTAGCTTCTCGTAATCCTCTATCTCGGTGTCGTCGAAGTAGATGTCGAGTTCTCTCTCTGCGCTCTCGGGGGAGTCGGCGGCGTGTACACAGTTCCTTCCTATATCCACCGCGAAGTCGCCCCTGATGGTTCCGGGTTCTGCTGCCGAGGGATCGGTGTCGCCGATCATGTCTCTCACGATAGAGATGGCGTCTTCTCCCTCCACCGCCATCGGTACGGAGGGTCCGCCCGTGATGAACTCTACCAGATCCTCGTAAAACGGTTTGTCTTCGTGTTCGGCGTAATGCGCTTCGCCCTGTTCCTGTGACGCCGTAATCAGCTTCATCGCAGTGATCTTGAGTCCTCGGCTATCTATCCTGTCGATTATCTCTCCCGTCAAACCCCGCTGGAAGGCGTCGGGCTTGACCATAACGAATGTTCTTTCCATGGAGTACAGTAGAGGCCACGGGAAATAATAGGATACCGGTTTATACGTAGATGTAGGTACGTTAACACATTACAATAGAAACGTCTTCGTATTACTATAGATACCTCTGTCTAAATCCGTAGAGATATTACTAACGTAACCGAGGGAAACGCCTGTCTAAATCCGTAGGGGTATTACATAACAAACTGAATAG
>JBDGRN010000046.1:0-20301 GCA_042218125.1 Halobacteria archaeon
TTAAAGTTGTTAAATGAATCTATAAAAACCATGACAACTATTCTATGACACCCTCGTATCGTGTAATGGTGACGGATAAGATAAGGAGGAAAATATGTCCATGGGATATAGTCGGAGTAAGGGAACGTAATGATCTGTCTGAAGGAGTTCAGAAAAGTTAAGAATTGCACCAGAGTCCACGCCCAATGCGTAGAGTGATACCACGCCCAGCGGGGAGTCTAGCATTACACCTCAAAGTCGTATCCATCGAGGTAAAGATTTCTGATCCAACCTATTTTAAGTCTACACTCGACTTTTAGCTTATTTTGGCCTGGAAACTACAGCATTTCTATATTTTAAATCCGTCGATAGTTTAATTACGTGGAATCCTCCTCTTTAGATATAATACCATGCAGGAAGAAAAAACCGAACTGGAAGCCAGGCTTCCAGAAGGCGAGAAGTTCGAACCGCCCCAAAGCTTCGTAAACCAGGCAAACGTGACCGAGGAAGGGATCAGGGAACGTTTCAGGGAGGAATGGCCGGGATGCTGGGAAGAGGCTGCAGATCTACTTGACTGGGACAAGGGTTACGACGAGGTACTAGACGACTCGGATCCTCCGTTCTACGAATGGTTCACCGGTGGCAAACTCAACGCATCGTACAACTGTGTCGACAGGCACGTCGAAGACGGTAGAGGTGAAGAAACTGCTATAGAGTGGGAGGGAGAGCTGGGTGATAGAAGAAGCTACAGCTTCAAGGAACTTCAGACCGAGGTTAACGAGTTCGCATCCGCTCTAAGGGAGCTTGGGGTCGAGGAGGACGACGTCGTGTCGATGTACATGCCTATGGTGCCGCAACTCCCTGTAGCGATGCTTGCATGCTCACGTATAGGTGCACCACACAACGTCGTATTTGCCGGGTTCTCCGCCGACGCGCTAGCAAAAAGGATGGAGAGCTGCGACTCCAGATACGTCGTAACCTGTGACGGCTACTACAGGAGAGGTGAAGAACTTGACCATATAGAAAAAGCGAACGACGCTCTGGAGTCGGCCGAACACGAAGTCGACGACGTCGTCGTGGTAAACCGGATTGATGGTGAAACCCCTGATTTCGAGGAAAACCAGCACCTGTACCGTGATCTACTGGACGAACACCAGGGAGACACGGTGGAGCCAGTGAGACGGGACTCCGAGGACATGCTGTTCCTGATGTACACCAGTGGAACAACGGGGGAACCTAAGGGGGTAAAACACACCACCGGAGGATACATGAGCCACGCCGCCTGGACAAGCAGGACAGTACTCGACCTGGAGGAGGGTGACAACTACTGGTGTAGCGCCGATATAGGCTGGATCACCGGACATACCTACATAGTCTACGGACCCCTCGCATTAGGAGCCACCACGGTGATGTACGAAGGTGCTCCTGACTACCCCGACAAGGACCGTCTATGGGAGATGATAGACAACTACGACGTCGAGGTGTTTTACACCGCACCAACCGCAATTAGGGCTTTTATGCGGTGGGGGAGTGAGTACCCCGTAGCACATGACCTCTCATCGTTACGTCTGCTTGGAACGGTCGGAGAACCCATAAACCCGCGTCCGTGGAAATGGTACTACCACAATATAGGTAACGACGACTGCCCCATAGTCGACACTTGGTGGCAGACCGAGACCGGAGGCATGATGGTGACGACTATACCGGGTATAGACGACATGGTTCCAGGTACTGCCGGACCTCCGCTTCCCGGAATTGATGCACGGGTCGTGAATAACGAGGGCACCGAGGTGGAGGAAGGGGATGCTGGCTACCTCACAGTCCAGTCTCCGTGGCCCGGTATGTTGAGGACGCTTTACAGGAATGATGAAAGGTTCATAGAGGAGTACTGGAGCGAGTACTCGGAACCTGAGGTTGACGACTGGGTCTACTTCCCCGAGGACGGAGCCAAGATAGATGTAGGGGGCTATATCACGCTTCTCGGAAGGGTGGACGACGTCATCAACGTCTCGGGCCACCGTCTCGGGACCATGGAGGTAGAGTCTGCGGTAGTTGACGTGGACGGTGTTGCGGAGGCCGCGGTAGTCGGTGGCAGCCACGAGATCAAGGGTGAAGCTGTTTATAGCTTTGTAATCCCCGAGGACGACGCCGAACCCGGTGATCAGTTACGTGAGGACATAAAGGAAAACGTGGAAGAGGTAATTGGACCTATCGCCAGACCCGAGAAGACGGTCTTCACGGACGACCTGCCCAAGACCCGTTCAGGAAAAATAATGAGGAGGTTACTCAAGGACATGGCGAGCGGAAACGATCTGGGTGACACCAGCACCTTACGTAACCCCGACATCGTCGAGGAGATAAATAGGGAGTTCGAGGAATAGTAGGTCGGCCGGTCCACGATCCCGTAGATAAGAAATAGCTATAGGAAACCGAAATACGTTATCGGGATAGCTTTTATTCTCTTATAATTATCGGGATATATTCGGTTTTGGCTCACTGTTCGGTCTGTTTATATTATCAGTAGATAGACCTGTTGCTAAACAGGACTGTTGCTAAAACAGCCTGTAACCCGGGATATTTAACCCAGGTGTTTGTCAGTCACCGGTTCTCTTGAGATACTCGACTGCTTTCTCTTTTACCGTCGCGTCCGGCATATCTTTCTCTATCTCCTTCAGTATGTTTTCCGTGTCTCCCCTGTTGTGTTTGTCGAGGTCGCTGTAACAGGTCCCGCAGAGTAGGTCGATGTTGTCGTGGTTCCTGTTTTTGGTGTTTCCGTCTCTATGGTATAGTTCGAAACCCTCTCTCGATAATTCGTCTCCACAGGCGGTGCAATCGGTATCCTTCGTTTGCCAGAATTCCCTTCTGTTTATTTCCATATATGTACCGGGTTTGGTTTATTTAGTTTACGTCTACGTTTCGTATGTTAACCATTACCATGGATGTATATATAGTTCTTTTGGAGGTTTTCATCCAAAGTTGAAAAAATAGAAACAAAAACAACACAAAACATAAACGCCTGACCTGTTAGACATATAAAAATTAGCCAATATCCAAAACCCATGGAGTCGCCGCGGAACAGTTCTTCTCGAGACAGACGTAAAACAGGATAAAAAATAGTTATTATTCTCCATTTCCTATGCTACGTAGTGAAATACAGAAGATCCCTGTGGACGGTAGCGGTAGTTCTCGCTCTCTTAGTTACCGTGTTTACACCAACTGTGGCTGCACAGTCCACTCCACAACACTGTGTAGGACATGAAACTCTCTGGAGCACCGAGGAACCCGTAACTATCTGGATCTCCCAGGGCCCCACGACGGTAAAAGACGGCCGTATAACCACTGAAACATTCATCGCTATCGGCAGATCTCTGAACAGTTCCGGAGGGGTACCGGATGCCCAGAACCTGTTCAGAAACCCCCTCGAAGCGGCTATGGAGTACGAAACCGACTGTGGGCCGCTGTCGTCCCTGGATGGAGTCTCTTCAAACGGTACAGGCGGTAACGGTACTGCAACCAGCGATGCCGTCGGTGACGTCACTGCAGGTGGAAACTTCAATAATACGAGCGGTAACCTCAATGACTCTGGTGGTAACAGCAGTTATGAAACAGTCAGTGGCGATGCTGCAGCCAGTGGCATAGATGAATAAAGGAGAGTTAGATAAGAATCAGTATTAAGTCGGTCAGCCATCTGCCGAGCTACTAATTCGATCTGGTATTATCGACGGTACGTACCTGCAGTAAGCTTAGAAGATAGAAGTATATTCAGGGAAGTACCTTCCGTACACTTGTAACTACCTCCCGTACTGTTTGTTCTAGAAAGTTCCGACCTCTCCGTTGACGATTTCTTCGGTTATCGCTTTAGCGTTGTCCAGTCCGTCGTCGATTATCGACTCGACTTCGTACTCCACGTCATTTACCTCGTAAGATCCCTCGGGTTCGATGTTTATCGCGGCTATATGGGGCTCGTCGATGGGACTTCCTATCTGTGAGAGTAGCTTGATGTCTATCTCCTGAACCTCTTCTACTTCCTCGTAGACCTTTTCTGCGAGTTCGAACGACATCAGGTTGTAGAGTTTGCCGATATGGTTGACGGGGTTTTTGCCGCTCGCCGCCTCGAGACTCATCTCTCTGCAGGGCGTTATGAGTCCGTTTGCGCGGTTACCTCTTCCGACGCTTCCGTCGTCACCCATCTCGGCGCTGGTTCCGGTTTCTGTCAGGTAGAGGCTGCCGTTGTCCCGGTCGTCCGCCGTGTTGATGTAGACGTCGAGATCGCGTTCGGTGTACTGCTCCGCTGTGTCCAGGATGAACTCCCGTGCGTCCTCCATCAGGGAGAGGTACGCGTCCTTGTCGTCGACGTGTTTTGATACGGTCGCCATCGCGACGGTGAGGTCGATGCTATCGTCCTCCCTCTTACCCATCACCTTTACGTCCTCCCCCACGGCGGGGTTGCTTTTCCTGAGGTCGTTGTAGATGGCTCTCTCGGTTTCGTAGACGATCTCCTCGGTCTCGGAGAAAGGCGCGTAGCCAACACCGAAAGAGGTGTCGTTGGCGTTCGGAACCTTGCCGTTATCGAGACGGAACACGTCCTTCAGGTCGGTGCTGCCTTCGCCCATACGGCAGTCGACGACTACCTCGCTCTCGGTGTCGAGATGTTCGATATGTTCGTCGAGGTATTCACGAGCAGTCTCAACAGCGATAGAGTCGGCGGGTATGAACTCGCCCTCGAACTCCTTTGTAGCCCTACCAACAAGGAGGACGTAGATTGGCTGTAGGACCGCGCCGTTGTCCCCGAACTCGGGACGTGACCTACCGGCTACTAGCTGCGTCTCATCCGTATTATGGTGTAGAATAGCTCCGAACTTGTCGAGGTACGCTCTCGATAACTCTCTCATGACCGACTCGGCTATACCGTCACATATCGTGTCGGGATGTCCTATCCCCTTACGCTCCACCAGCTCTATATGTTTTTCCTCCACTGGAATGCCGTCTAACTCGTCTACACGGATGTTCCTGTCCATACCTATTCTAACCATAAAGAACTCTTAATAACTTCCGATAATAGCCAGGGCGGATAATATACATATGAAACATTGAATGCGGCTTTCGTTCGGCGAACCGTTAACTATCATTTGCTGAAGCCGACCTAATGACTGCTGTCGGTGAACCGTTAAGTGTCGAGAAGACGTTGATACTGTAGATGGATACGGCGCTCGACGAGTGGAGCGATATCGATATAGATAGGGAACCGGGTTATGACACTTCGTTCGACGACGAGTACGAACGTTTCCGCGAAAAAATCAAGGATTCTGAGAGGTTCGACGCCGAAGCAGGGGTCTTCGACGAACCTACACTGAAGACTCTGTATAAACTGGTTAACGACGACGTCTTCGACGCAATTGGGAGACCAATATCGACCGGCAAGGAGGCTGACATCTACCAGGCGGTCAAACACGAGAACGGTGAAAGGATAGATCTGGCGCTAAAGATATACCGGATCAACACTTCGAGTTTCGACGAGATGCGGTACTATCTCGAGGGGGATCCGCGTTTCGACGATATACATGGAATAAAGAAAGACGTAGTAATAGCTTGGGTCAAGAAGGAAGCCTCCAACCTCAGGAGAGCAGCAGCAGCCGACGTCCGTGTTCCGAAACCCGTGGGTGCGGAGAGGAACGTGCTGGCAATGGAGTATCTGGGAACCGAAAGGAACCGGGCTCCCGAGATCAGGGATGTAGAACTCACTAACCCAGAAACCGCCTACGGGGTAGTGAAGGAGTATCTAAAACGTATGTACCGTGCAGGTCTCGTACACGGGGATCTCAGCGAGTATAACCTTCTGGTTCAAGCCGACGACATCGTGGTTATCGACATGGGTCAGGCGGTTACTGTACACCATCCCAACTCCCGGGAACTCCTCGTAAACGACTGCAGAAACGTCGCCAGGTACTTCAAAAGCCTGGGTGTCGAATCCCCACCCCGGGAACTACTTGACGAAGTACTGGAAGTCAGGGATTGAGGAGTTTTTGGTATTAGGGGTAGCTATTTCTGGGTGTAAGGAACGGGGAGTAATCGTGTTGTGGATAGTCAACTTGTTTTTCTAAATCTCCATCCCCCTGACGTTTACGCCATCGCCTTCCTCTACGAACCCGACAGCTTCTGCGTCAGTTTCCTCGACCGCATCGTATGCGTCCTCTTCCGGCATTACGGCGACGAAACCCATACCCATGTTGAAGGTTCTGTACATCTCCCTCTCGTCTACGTTACCCTGATCCTTGATGAAGTCGAACACCGGCTGGATTGGTAGGGGGTCATCGACTACGTATCTATGGGGTGATATCCGGGAGAGGTTCGTGTAGCCTCCTCCGGTTATATGTGCCATACCGTGAACCTCGTACTTTTCGGCAACACCCAGGGCTGACGTGTATATCCTGGTCGGTTCAAGGAGTTCCTCTCCAATCGACCGGGAGTCGTAGGGTGCTTCGTCAGAGTACCCGTAGTTCCTCCTGACTGCCTTCCTGGCGAGGGTAAGTCCGTTGGAATGTATGCCCGACGACGGGAAACCGACGATAAGGTCTCCTTTCACGACATCGGTTCCGTCGACTACGTCGTCTGGATACGCGTATCCGAGACAGGTTCCCGCTAGATCGACACCCTCGACAACCTCGGGCATCACAGCCGTCTCTCCACCTAACATCCGTGTCCCGGCCTGATCGGCTCCCTCCGCGAGTCCCTCACCTATCTCACGAGACAGTTCCTCGTCGGGCTTCTCAACTACGAGGTAGTCGACAAAAGCAGCGGGTTTCAGGTTCATCGCGATAAGGTCGTTGACGTTCATCGCTATGCAGTCTATTCCTATACTGGAGTAGTCGTCGAGAGCCTCCGCAACCAGTATCTTGGTCCCTACGCCGTCAGTGGTCAGCCCGAAAACCCTGTCGTCTATCTGTATAAGGCCGGCGTAGTCTCCATGGTCGACCTGAAGTTCGTCCGCGAGTGCGTCGACTGCCGAGTCGCTGGCTTCTATATCAACGCCCGCGTCACTGTAATCCATAATGAAAAACAAACCGGGGTTATAGAAATCCGCTTCGGTTGGATGCTGAAATAACAGGTAAGTTAGGGTTACGTATTTTGCTTAGATTAAGTTTAACTCCAGGTATGTTAGTGGAGGTTTGTTGGATAGTTTAGATATTCGGACTGTGTGTTGGTGTATTTGGGTTGTGTGTTGGTGTATTTGGGTTGTGTGTTGGTGTTTGGGCTGTGTCGGTTTGGATTTGAGGGCGGTATTATATGGTTCTTGAATGATCCGGTGTTTCACGGATTCGCTGTTTTGTTGTTATAATCCCTATACGGCGCTGTTTTACACAAGGTACTTGTATAACCAAATGTTATTTGTCCTTAAGGAAGCAACAAAACCAATGGAGGCTGTACGTCCGGTAGTTCCGGGTCGAGATTACATCTCTCCGGAGTTACTTACCGCGAATACACCTCAAGATTAAGGGATACGGGAAACCTAATTGATATGAGCAGATCAGATCTATTCAAAATGCCAAAAGGTTCGATTGAACTTTCCATCAAAAACCAATGGGGTGATGTTGACTGTGAGGAGAGTGAGATACTTACGTATATCACTATAACCAATACGTCTAGTCCAACCCACACCTCGCCGTTACCGATTGCCAGGAAAAGCGACAGGGTGGGGTTGGAATATACAGCACATATGAACGGTATGGAGATAGCGGGGACTGAGGAGAAGGCAGTGGCCCTCGATGAAAGAAGCACGGTTATAGAGACGAGTGCTGTAATAGACAACAAAAAGATTCCGGCATGGTGGGCAACACACGTCAACGCCGGTGAAGAAACGTCACTCGAAATACAGCCGAGTCTGAACGTTGAAATGTCCCTCGCGGAAGTTTCTTTCCAGATGCCGTTTTGGAAAAAATCTATTGATACCAGTATAGCCGAAAAGCTGAGCACCGACGAACCCACTACAGAGGAGGCTTACGGAAAGGAGGTAATGGAGATTCGGAGTATGAATGCCGAATGGGGTGAAGCCGACTTACACGAAACCCCTCTGGACGTGACAGCCCAGGTCTACAACCCGATGACCATCCCGCTGGTTTTCACCAAGATTGGATACAACGTCAAGATGAACGGCATCGAACTTGGAACGGGTGAAACTAACAACTCCATTAAGGTTTCATCGGGGGAGGAACGAGAGATAGAGACCCGTGCCATCTTCGACAACGAACAGATAAAGAAATGGTGGGTCACCCATCTACAGAACTACGAACACAGCAAGCTCGAAATAGAGTTCACGGGCAAGATAGAGTTCATGGACTACTCACACGAGTTTCCCATATACAGCTACAACGACGACGTCGAAACCAACATACTGGGCTTCGAGGAAACCAAAAGCTACGGATTTCTGTAGCCGCCGGGGGATTTACAGAATCCCCGCCCTCGGATCTTCGGAATCGTTTTCAAGCTCGATATCCGTTAACGCGTATTCCACCAGCTCCATGTACCCATCGGTGACGGACAGTCCACGTTTCTGTGCGTAGTTCTTGACGGATTCATGAAGCTCGGGTGGAAACTCGACTTCGACCATAACTGAAACTAATATACTGACATACTTAAGGATGGTATGACTAACTCAGTTACTGGAAACAAAGATATGCTTTTACTGGGGGATGCCCATGCCGAGGAACGGGAGAAGAAGGAGAAACTCCTAAACTGTTACCATGAATCGGACGAGGGCTTGGCGTTGCAGGTAGGTGACTTGGGTTACTACGAACCTCCGAAACCGACTTGGTTTATCGCAGGAAACAACGAGGACTTCGACGTGATAGATAGACTGAGGGAAGAACGAGTTAAAAAAGGAAACGGAGGCTTGGACAACCTACATCTCGTGTCCGAACCCATCGAAATAGAGGGACTGTCGGTGGCGGGTATAAGCGGCAACTACGCTCCAAACTACTACGGAAAGTCCAGGGACGAACTCGTCGGCGACAGGAGACGTCATTTCGTCGAGAAAGAGGTAGAGAGAGCAAAGTCATTCGACGACGTAGACGTCTTTCTCTCACACCAACCGCCCCACGGTGTACTGGTTAAGGGGGGATACGACGTCGGAGTTAGACCCGTGGACGAGATACTGGATGCTGTGGAGCCACGGCTCTGTCTTACCGGACACCACCACACCCATAAAGAGGCGCTTTTCGGCAGAACCCGTGTCGTCTCTCTCGCTCCTACGTGGGAGGCGTACTACGAGATGGGAAGTGATCTGAGGATAGAGAAGTACGACGTTTCGCCGTGATGAACTCTCATATTAATGAACAGAGGGGAACAGATTGAGTACTGTGATGCTTCAAATAAATGCAGTTTTTATAAGATATTTTAACAGCTTTAACGGTATGTCATCAAACTGAAGATGTTGATGTTATATTTAAGCTATCCAGTGTCTTTCCTCAATATTAATTCAGATATAAACGATTTCTTATCGGAGCTTGCTGTGTTTTTTTATTATTTATCTAATCTATCTACTCCGGATAGTTGTTAGGGTGAAGATATTCGGGATACTAAAGGTTCCGTATGATGTTTGGCCCTTAATTGGGCGAAGAGAAGTTTACAGTGAAGATACACGTGAAAATATACAGACGGGGGCGAGATATATCTTTTTAGGCATAACCGCAATAACTGGATTATTGATTACCCTCAGAACACCGTTGCCGGGGGTAGTTTTCTTTATTCTGACATATGTGTTTTATATACACCGAGGTTAAACCCCGGATAAATTGCCCTGAAAATATAACTCAGGTGTAAACAGACAGTCGTTCCTGAAATCTTTGTTATTTAGAATGGTATAACATCATATATGTCAAGGATTAGTATGTAGGTCAAGTTATAGGTCAAATAATAATATGTAGGTCAAATAACAACAATATATAGCTCAAGTAATGGGTTCGCCCGAGGCGGGATTTGAACCCGCGTCACGACCGTGACAGGGTCGTATGATGAGCCCCTACACCACTCGGGCACACGGCGTTCTTTACTAAAGATGAGACGGACTTTAAACCTTACTAAGTTTCAGTCAGCAAACGCCAGTATCAGGTAGTAAGCTATGAGGATTACTGCCAGAAGGAGAAGCCCTCCAGCCACGAACGGTACCCAAGGCGGAACCATTTCGGAAAAACGGCCGAGTACGTCTCTAGTGTCGTTGTCGATTAGCTGTTGGAGAACGATCATTGAGTCCATCTCCAGGGATACGTGTTCGAAGTAGACAGCACTCGTCAATTTAAATCTACACCTGGATTTATCATGGAAACGGTGTATATAAAAGGTTTGTGTCAGAGAATCCCGGGGAAATGTAAAGCTTCAATCTTACCGAGTATTCCGCCCCGGAATGAGTCCGGCAGCTATTCCTTGATGGTTTCGGGTTTACCGATCGCGTCCTCGAGAGACACGAGCCCGTTGACCGTCTCTTCCACGAAGCCGTAATCTATCTCGTCGTCGACGTTCGCGATCTCGAAGTCCTCGCCGTCGATGATCTTTGCGCCTGCTTCGGAAACGTATCCCAGAGCTTCGTCCATCTTTTTCTCCTGTTCGGCGTCGACTGCTTCGAGGACGTAGCTCTCGACGTCGGAGTCGTCTTCAGGTGCACCGTTTCGGAGGTATGCCTCGCAGGAAGCGATAACTGCAACCAGAGACGTCCTGACTCCCTCTAGCATCAGCATCTTGTCCTCGTCACCCAGATTTACTTCCTGCATAATTGTATCTCTGACCTTCATTATCTCATCCAGACATCTTTCCTCGTCTATAATACCGTCCTTGAAAAGATCCAGTATATTGACGCAGGCTATGGTGATGTCGTCCTGTAGGTTGAAGAACAGCATCATGCTGTCCTCGTCCTCCGGATCGAATTCGTTCTCCCTGATACGGTCGATCCAGTTGTTCCAGCGTTCCTCTTTGTAGTAGTTCTCGTCCGGACTCAGTCCTTCCTCATCCATGTCAGATATAAACGCATCTTGTAGCTAAAGGGATTTCGATACCCGGTATTATGTTGGAGTTTATACGACAGAAAACAGCGTAATTCTCTGCGGAAATAAAAGCCCAGGAAACAGTCAGTCCGTCCTAACTTAATGATAATGCATAACAGCCAATGCATAACAGCCTAATGTAGACGGACACAAGGAAAAGGGGGAACAACCGATGCTAAAGGAAGGCAAGGTCGAGTTTGACGACGATGACGTGTTCTACAACGACCGTATGGTGATGAACCGGGATGTGACGGTAGCGGTAGCCGAAGCATGGAGTGAGGGTGGAGCCGAAACCTACGTCGACGGAATGTCGGCGAGTGGGATACGTGGTATGAGGATTGCGAAGGAAACCGGTCTCGAACCGGTTCTTAACGACAGGAGTGAGAACGCGGTCGAAAAGATCCGGGAAAACCTGGAACTCAACGATCTCGACTCTAGTGTGGAGAGATCCGACGCCAACGTACTGTTCCACCGTGAAAGGTTCGACGTAGTCGACGTCGATCCCTTCGGGAGCCCTATACCTTTCGCTGACTCCGCCTTCCAGGCTACCCGGAGTCTGGCTTGCTTCACCGCCACCGACACCGCCCCGCTCTGTGGCGCCCACGACAGCAGTTTACGCAGATACTTCTCCCGCCCCCTCAACACCACCTACCATCCCGAGATGGGGCTTCGAACTCTTGTAGGGTCACTCGCCCGCACCGCAGCCAGATACGATATCGCTGTCGAACCCGTGCTGTCACACGCATCCGACCATTACCACAGGACCTACCTCAAGGTAGAATCTGGAGCCAAGAAAAGCGACGCTACACTCGAAAACCTGGGTTCGGTACGTCACTGCAGGAACTGTGGCTACAGGGACTCTTCCGAGGATCTGTACGCATCTAACATAGAGTGCCCGAACTGCGGCGAGGAAACGGATACCGCAGGACCACTCTGGCTCGCAGAACTTCGGGACAGGGAGTTCACTGCGGAAGTCAGATCCAATCTCAGGGAGTATATGGACACCTACCGCCGAGCCTGGAAGATGTTAAACCATCTGGAGGGGGAGCTCGACACCCCAACCCATTACGATCACCACATGATCTGCCGAAGAGCAGGAACAAACCCCACGAAGTTACAGGATTTCCTAGAACAACTGAGGAAAAAGGGCTACAACGCTTCCAAAACTCATTATTCCGGGACTTCCTTCAAAACGAACGCCGACATAACAGACCTCACCGAGATTGTACTGGAATAGGTTTAGATGGGGTGTTCTGTGTTACTGTTGTAGTTGGTTTAGATGGGGTGTACGGTGTAACTGTTAGAACAGGTTCCAGGAGCCTTCCGAACCAGGTGGACATCTGGTGTCCCTGGTTTTCGATGGAGTTAGGTACGCGGTCTACAACCGTCTAATCGATGAAAGAGACAGACGTACTCGTGGTAGGGGCAGGTCCCGCGGGTCTATCCTGTGGAATCTTCACTGCCCGTGCCGGACTTGATACAGTACTGGTCGGAAACGACGACTCGATCCTAAGAAGGAACAGCCATCTCGAGAACTACCTCGGGTTTCCCGCCGGAGTTAACTCAAGGCTACTTCTAGATATGGGTCTGGAGCAGGCGGAAAGAAACGGATGTGATTACGTGGAGACCGGGATTTCCGACGTTGGGGAAACGGAAAATGGCTATGTAGCACAGACAGAAGACGGAGAGAATATAGACTGCCGTTACCTCGTGGCGGCCTCGTGGAGTAGCCTCGAATATATACGGGAACTGGATGTCGAAACTATCGATCGTGGTAAGGAGTTCGCCGTGACAGACGACGACGGAAGGACGGAAGCCGATGGTGTCTATGCCGCCGGCCGAATTGCCGGGAACCGACATCAAGCATTGGTGGCTGCCGGCGACGGTGCGGACGTCGGACTGACTGTAATCAGGGACTCCGAAGTGGACTTCTATCACGACTGGGTCGCCCCCGAGGGATACTTTACGGGCCGTGGCAGGGAAGTACCTCCGGGATGTGTCGAGATAGACGAGGAGGAAAGGGAGAGGAGGGAACGCGAGTCGATAGACGTGATGAGGAGCTATTTCGACGAAGTTAGAGACGACGAACCCGTTATGCATCCATCTGTCGACGGTTCTGGCGGCTGAACCCGACTTTTCCAGCCCGACTCTTTTAAACCACACTCATCTAAATACTTAGTAAACCTAGAAGGAGTTGGAAACAATGGTTGACGTATAGTGAAACTCTCCATGTTAAATGATAACGCCGGAAGAACCCTACGTGGTGGACGTCTATGAAGTACATCGATCTCGTGGTTACCACAGAGTCGGGTGGTTTCCATCCCGTCGACGAGATAATTGCGGAGTCAAAGGAGGTGACTCGCGGCAAAGTGAACTACATCAATCTTCTCCACGACGACACGATAATGAGTCTCTACACCATGGAGGGTGAGGGAGACGAGATGAAACGGGAGCTTGACCGGCATTCCGACGTACTCAGTTACGACGTTTTCGATGTCGACGAGGACGAGTACCACGTATACGTACACGTCGATAGGGGTGAACCGGTTACCAACGTCTTGAGCCTCATAGAGGAACTTAGAATTATAATTGATACACCGATGGAGTTCACAGACGAAGGCCTCAAGGTACGTGCAATCGCGGAGCAGGGAACGTTGAACGAAGCACTGGGGAAGGTGCCGGAGGAGATTGATTTCGAGATAAAGAAGGTGGGTGAGTACAGCTCTGGGGAAGAAGGGCTGTTATCGGTACTCACCCAGAAACAGAGATCTGTCCTGGAAACAGCGGTGGCGATGGGTTACTACGAGGTTCCGCGGGGTGCTGATTACAAGGAGATAGCTGAAGAAGTGGGGGTCGCCGCAAGTACTGCCTCGGAGCATCTTCGTAAAGCCGAATCCAAGCTTATTACGTCGCTACTGGAGTAACATCTGATGGGGTTAGGTGGATCCAGGAAGTCTATACATCTGATGTTATAGTCTACACCTGATCCTGACGGTATATTTGCTTGAGATGTATGCTTTTTTAGAGAAACATGTTGTAAAAGTGTATACTCTACTGCTGACAAATTACCTATACTTTTCTTAAAATGGATCTACTTCTTTTCTGACAAATAAAAAATAGATCTACTTCTCTTCTGACAAATAATTTATACTTTACTTAAAATAGAGCTAAGGAAGCCGTTACTTCCTCCTCTCGCCGAGTCCACTATTTCCCATCCGGATATGTCATACTCGATGTCGACTTCGTCGTCGACCGGTGATTGGAGATAGACCTCGGAGAACTCCGTATCAAGCACCCCCAGGTTGATTTCAGAACCTATCCTCATGAGCATCGGCAGGCCGTTTTCTTTTAATCTCTCCCTGTTCCTGGCTCTTCCTTTATCGAAGTACCAGATCTTTTCGTTAGAAAGAGCGTAGCCAGTAAGTTTGGTGTCACGGAAGTAGTCGAACATACATTCCCTGTTAGGGGAGTAACCCAGCCTGACGCCTGTTGGGATTTTTTTCTTTTCCACCTCATCACCCTTGGATATGAGGATCTTTCTCTCCGGAACCTGGATCTCGGGTTTCTCGAATATATCCATGAAGCCCTCGTCGAGCCCTATATACTTCATGTAGGTTCGGAACATCTTGACCAGGGCGTTGCTCGAAACGTACTCGGTTACTTTTTTGTTGAGGACAGAAAGCTCCTGGATTGCGTTTGCACCGTAGTAATCGTTGACTCCATTGTACTTGGCGTAGATAGGCCATCCCTCAAGATAGGCGCTAACACCCGAGGCGGTATCTTCCTCTATCAGGTAACTTCCGTTGAAGTTGGTCTCCATAGCAGTTTTATGTAGTTCCTGGAAGCTGGAGGAGTATGTACGGGACTTATGGTAAGAGGGATGTTCCATTAGTCTTATTACACCAATTTCTACTTAATATCTACATCAGACACCAGTATAATGGTGGCGGATACAGTAGTTTGAGTTCGGGTACTGGAGTCGGGATACAGCCCTCATAACGGGTTTGGATATACCAACCGTCAAAATTTCCCCGCGTTTTCGGTGGGTTTTTAATAAATCGCAACGTTTCTTCTTCAAATCCGTAGTAGGCGTTACGCCGGACTACGGGGTGATATAATGGTAGATATAGAGGATGCAGTAGAGGATGCGCTTTCCGACAGACCCGAAAGAAACTTCACGGAAAGCGTCGACCTCGCAATTAACCTAAGAGACCTTGATTTGAGTCAGCCGGATCAGAGAGTAGATGAAGAGATTGTTTTGCCAGCAGGTACCGGACAGGACACGGGTGTAGCCGTCATAGCGGACGGTGAAACCGCTGTCAGGGCTGAGGACGTGGCGGACCGCGTCCTGAGGCCCGACGAGGTAAGCGATCTTGGCGACGATCAGGATGCCGCCAAGGATCTAGCTGATGAGATGGACTTCTTCGTATCCGAAACCGAGTACATGCAGGATGTCGGACGGTATCTGGGTCGAGTGCTCGGTCCACGTGGTAAGATGCCAACTCCTCTGGAGCCTGACGACGACGTAGTAGAGGAGATAAAACGCCTGAAAGGGACGGTGTCGTTACGTACCGGTGACCGTCGAACTTTCCACACCAGCGTGGGAACCGAGGAGATGGAGGCTGATGACATCGCTACAAACATTGATGCAATCATGAGGCGCCTGAACTCGATTCTCGACAAGGGAGAACTGAATATAGACTCCGTGTACGTCAAGACCACCATGGGTCCAGCGGTGGAGGTGGCCTGAGATGGCTGAAGTACTGACTGAGGAAGTACCGGAGTGGAAGGAGGTCGAGATCGAAAAGTTCAGAGAACTGATCTCCCAGTACGACGCAGTTGGAGTCGTGAACGTCGAAGGCATCGCCTCAAAGCAGTTCCAGGAGATCCGGAGGAACCTACATGGTTCAGCCAAAGTCAGGGTTGGTAGAAACACCCTTATGAGGTTCGCTCTTGAACTCGAGGAACTTGAGGAACTTGAGGAGTACGTCGACGGACAGTCCGGCCTCATACTTACGGACGACAACCCCTTCAAGATGTACCGGGAGCTTCAGGAAGGAAAAAGCCCCGCGCCCATCAAAGCGGGGCAGGAAGCTCCAGACCAAGTCGTAGTTCCCGAAGGCGACACGGGTTTCGAACCCGGGCCCTTCGTCGGAGATCTACAGCAGATAGGGGCGAACGCCAGGATCGAGGACGGGTCTATAAAGGTAGTTGAAGACAGCGTGGTGCTGGAGGAGGGTGAGGAAGCCGACGACAAGATGTCGGAGATACTGGGGAAGCTCGAAATATACCCCATAGAGGTCGGTCTCGAACTCAAGGCTCTCAAGAGGGAGGGCACAGTCTTCGAACCCGATACACTCGACATAGACTTTGACGAGTACCGCACCGACCTCGAAGCCGCAGCAGCAGGAGCGTTCAACCTCGGTGTCAACGCCGGCGTGGCGAACGACAAGACGGTTGAACCGATGCTATCGAAGGCGTTCGGAGAGGCGCTCGGTGTAGGAGTAGAGGCAACTGTGGCAGAACCAAAGGTTCTCGAGAACCTGGTCTCCGAGGCTGACGCGGCGATCAAGAGCCTGGCGGCCGAACTCGACGACGACGTACTGCCCGATGAGCTACAGGACGTCGAGGTTGAGACACAACAGGAACCCGAGGAGGAGCATGAAACGGACGAAGAGGAGGAAGAAGAGGAACAGGAAGCCGATGAAGACGATGGAGACGATGAAGAGGATGTCTCCGAGGGGATGGGTAACCTGTTCTAACCTCGTAAAGCCGGTTTTAACAGGAAAGGTTTAATAAAACAAACACAAGACAAACAACAAGGAAGTGAACTAAAAAATGGAATATCTTTACGCAGCACTCGTACTACATGAAGCGGACGAAGAGATAGACGAAGACAACGTTACGGAGGTTCTCGAAGCGGCCGGAGTTGACGTCGACGATAGCCGCGTCAAGGCTCTTACGGCAGCACTCGAAGACGTGGACATAGACGAAGCCGTCGAGACCGCCGCCGCAGCACCCGCCGCAGCACCCGCTGGCGGAGACGCGGGCGGCGACGAAGCCGAAGCAGAGGAGGAAGCCGAGGAAGAAGAAGCAGAGGCAGAGGAAGAGGAGGAAGACGAGGAAGCCGAGGAAGCAGCCAGTGAAGGCCTCGGAGAACTTTTCTAAGAACCTCTCCTATAGCTTCTAATAGATAGAAAGAAGTAGATAGAAGTAACTTTTTTCTGCAGCTCGGTAACCATAATACGAATTTCCCTGAAGGCGAACCTCCTTAATAAAGACTGTTGTGACAGACGTTAATCGCGCCACTTGTGGCCGCACTCGAGACAGGTGAACAGCCTTACCTCGTAGGAGCCGCCCGGCTTCGGCATCATTTCGTAGTAGGCTTGGTCGCTGTTGCAGCTGTCGGCAGGACAAGGCTCTTGTACCGTCTCGTTGGAGTCCTGAGTCGTGTCGGCCACGTCGGGTGCTCCATCTCCCCTTCTTCCATCCTGAGTCTCTATCATCGCTTCTTCTTGTAGGTCCCTTGGCTCCTCTTTCTCACAAGAGCTACACACCCATATGTCGTCCTCTGTGTGCATCATTGAACCACACTCGTCACAGAACTTAATGTAAAAAAAGAATAAACATTGGCCGGATTTATGTGTTAACTTTCGATCCTTCGGTGATAGCAGGCAAACTTTCCTTATGACTGTCCCGAGTTATCGTAGAGGTAAAAACCAACGGTTGAACTTGCCTGATATCTATCAAGGGAAACTGTACCGGGAGGTTGGGATGGCTTTAACGAATATTCTACGTATTTCTACAGCTCTTCGCTGCTCGACAGGTTGCCGTCTATCCTCTCCTCCGCTTCTTCCTCTAACTTGTACCTCTGTACCTTCTGTGTCGCGCTCCTCGGAAGCTCGTTGGTGAAGAAAACTCTCCGTGGATGTGCGTACGTGGCGACGTAGTCGAGGGTGAAACTCCTGAGCTCCTTCTCGGTAACCTCGGACTCGTCGACGTCGTCTTCTAAGACCACGAAGGCGACGGGTGCCTCGCCCTTGACCTCGTGGGGTGCCGCAACAACCGCGGCTTCGGCGACGTCCTGGTGTTCGTAAAGCGCGTTCTCTATCTCGGCGGGATAGATGTTTTCGCCACCGCTTAGTATCATATCATCCGCCCTGTCGACCATCCAGAAGTAGCCGTCTGAGTCGACACGTGCTATGTCTTCGGTGTAGAACCAGCCCTCGTCGTCGAAAACCTCCTCGTTCTTCTCTGGTTTGTTGTAGTACCCCTCGAAGATCTGGGGTCCACGGATGGCTATCTCACCTGTAGCTTCTTCCTCCGACTCGAATTTGAGGCTTTCGCGGTTGACGCCCTTTGGTTCGAAGTCCGTCGCCGAGATCTTGGTTTCGTGGGTATCGGGGTGAACCAGCTTGATCTCCACGTTAGGTATCGGAGGACCTACGCATCCCGCTTCCTTGTTCACGCCTCTCGTAGGTTCGACCGTACCTGCGGGCCCCGTTTCCGTCATACCCCATCCTTCGACCATATTGATGTTCCACTCTATCTCGATCTTCCTTCGGGTGTCGTCCGAGAGAGGTGCGGCGGCACATACCGCGTATTCCAGGCTGGATACGTCGAACTGGTCCGGGTTTTTCTGGTACTCTCTGAACATCATGTTGTACATAGCGGGAACCCCGGCGAAACACGTGAGATTGTTGTCGTCTATGGCTCTCAGCATCATGCTGGGGTTGGGTATCGCCTGCATTACTATCCTACCGCCGGTGTAGAGAAAGCTTCCCAGAAGGGCGTTCAGACCGTATATGTGGAAGAGAGGCAGGATCAGGAGTATGCTGTCGTCGGGATCGATAGGTAGACCTCCCTTGACGTAGCTCTCTATCGTCGACGTCAGGTTTTCGTGTGTCAGTAGGACGCCTTTAGGGTCGCCCGTCGTACCGCTGGTGTAGGGCTGGATCGCGACTTCGTCCGGCTTTCTTTCCACGGGTTCGAACTCACCCGAGGCATTCCCGACCTTTGACGTGTAGTCCTTTACGTCGGTTTCTCCACTGGCTTCCTCGTCTGCGTTTGGCAGAAGGAGTGTATCCACCCCGGCTTTCTTCGATAGCTCTGTCGCCTCATCACCGAGTTTATCGCTTCCGATTATTACCTCTATCTCCGCGTCGTCAATGACATAAGTCATCGTCTCCGGATCCATACGGAGGTTGATGGGTATCGGTATAGCTCCCGCCTTTATTGTGCCGAAGTATGCCGGTGGGAACTGAAGCGTATTAGGTATAAATAGGCCTACTCTTTCGCCGGGCTCCACGCCTTCGTCATGGAGTACTTCTGCTACCTTCCTCGATTTAAGTTCGAGTTCCTCGAAGCTAACAGTCTGACCGTAAAATTCGAGAGCCGTCTTGTCGCCATATCTGTCGGCGGCCATTTCGGTAATTTCTCCTAGATTAGTGATCCTGTCACCGTCGTGGTATTCCATAGTTGCTCTTGAGTTAAACTGGATTGAGTGCTACGATAAAACTTATTATACCTGTACGAGTCAACACCTGTAAACTCGCCACTGGTTTATAAACCTATAAGGCTGGGTTTGACAAAGGTTCACATATGGTTGACCAAGAAGACCTGAGATCACAGTTCGTAGAAGCTTTCGAAGACGCCGACTTCCCCGTGAACAGTCCAATGGACCTCGTCCCGGCACTCCCCGACGGTCCCGCGACGGAGTTCGAGTCCGGCGACTTCTCCATGACAGCGATGGAGCTTAACACACAGGCCGGAGGACGACAGGACTTCCCATACGACAACGTCGATGAACTCGTCGACGACATCATGGCGGGTCTCGAAGACGAAGAATTGATTTAGAACGAACTGTACAACAAACGTTTTTTTCGCCGAAGGGAAACTGACTGAGTAATAACTGCCTCTAGAGATGTTACTGTACTGGTATAAAAGAAGCCAGAGCAAAAAAGTCCACGAGCCTATAGTTTATTAAAAATACTTTATTAAACTCATTTCTATGCTCTGTCTCGGAGTTTGATTCACGGAACAAACCCTGAATAAAAACGTCGTATTCCGTTGTTTCGGGTAAAGAGTTAATAAAAACCTGTTACAAATATTTATTCAAGGTGAGTATAAATGCCGGGTACCATTAGCAATGGACTGCATTCCTTGGTTTCGACGATGGAGCTGGAGATAGGTGAGATACTCGTAGTGGTCTTAATCGTGGTGATAGTGGTTTCGTTTCTTGTCTACTGGTTCTGGCTTGGCGATAAGGATCGACATTAGGTGAAGTTGTGTT
>JBDGRN010000046.1:20401-91423 GCA_042218125.1 Halobacteria archaeon
GATTGTTAGGTGAAGTTGTGTTGATTGTTAGGTGAAGTTGTGTTGATTGTTAGGTGAAGTTGTGTTGATTGTTAGGTAACGATGTCGAACGTTAGATCAATGCGAGGTTGGATTCCAGGTAAAGATATTGATGGAGAAACAGTGGGGCATGCAAGAAACAACGGAGCACGTAATGTCGACAGAACTTAACTCGCTTTCTGTATCCAGAGGTCACCGTAGAACTCGTTCTGCTCCAGCGTAAGTACCCCCCGGGAAGCGAGAAACAGGAGACTGATGTAGGTAGTCACGAAGTCGTGGCGTGAGTCGTCCTCAACGAGTTCGGCGAAAAGAAGCTCCTGACGGTGGCGGAACTCCTCCTCAACTAGCTCCTCTACGTCCTCGACTCTCTCCTCGATATCGCCCTCGTGCGCGGTAGATATCGCGTCGTCGGTCGTCAACTCCCTGTCTCTGGGTCCGGCGAACTGGGGGGAGATGCCGGAGAACTCGTCTTCGGACTCTGAAGTGTCGTACTCACGGCTTTCCTTCCACCACCTCCCCTTCTCGCGGTCCCGTAACTCTCTAATGAGTTCGTCCAGGGTTTCGGGCTTCGAACGGTTACGGAGCTTCTTTCTCTTCATCCTCCGGTCGAACTCGGATTCGAGTTTGTCTATCGGGTCATCAACCGCCTCACCCTCACCGTCACCCAACTCGGTGTTCCACCCCATCATCATTTCGGGCTCCTCGGACTCCTCATCTTCTTCCTCGTCCTCTTCGACCAGATAGTCGCTCTTCATCCTCAACAGCATGCTGGCGTACATGATCGCCCGTCCCGACCTCCCGAGGTCGCGTTCGTCAATCCTGTCCAGGAACTTGTCGGTAACCTCGACTATGTCGATGTCCCAGGGATCGATCTCGCCCTCCTGAGCCATGTTCACCAGCACGTCCACCGGACGATCGGCTGTATCGTTAGTCGGCTTCGGCGGCTCGGCTTTCGCCGTCATTCACCTTCACCCCCGTTATGTTAGAGACGTTGTCGTTCTGCATCGTTACCCCGACGACGCGGTCCGCCCTCTCTATCATAGCAGAACGATGGCTGACCGCGACGAACTGCGTCCTGTCCGCCATCTCATTGATCATCTCCGCGATCTTCTCGCTGTTGACTGCGTCGAGGGACTCGTCCACCTCGTCGAGCGCGTAGAACGGCGCGGGCTTGTACCGCTGGATGCCGAATATGAACGATAGAGCGGTAAGCGACCTCTCGCCGCCGCTTAGCTGCTTCAATCTTTTCACGGGCTTGTCTCTTGGTTTCGCTTCGATAGTCATTCCGCTCTCGAACGGTTCTTCTTCGTTCTCCAGAACCAGTCTTCCGGAACCGTCTGAGAGCCGTTCGAAGATCTCCTGGAAGTATTCGTCTATCTCCCTGAATGCGTCCATGAAGGTGTCTTTCTTAAGCTCCTCGTACTTCTCTATCCTGTCGTGTATCTCGCTTTTCTCGCCCTCCAGTGTTCTCTTCCGGTTCTTGAGATCGCTTTCCCTTTCCTTTACCTCGTCGTACTCCTCGATCGCCAGCATGTTCACCGGTTCGAGAGCCTCCATCTCGGTCTCGATCTCGTCGATCTTCGACTCCACTTCGGCGAAATCGGGCACCTCATCCAGGTCGTCTGGGACCTCTTCCTCCAGATCCTCAGCCTCCTCCACTAGCTCTTTTTTCTTTTCTTCCTTCGTCTCGATCCTGCTTTCGTACCTGTTCACC
Source organism: Halobacteria archaeon (assembly GCA_042218125.1). Lineage (GTDB taxonomy): Archaea > Halobacteriota > Halobacteria > Halobacteriales > Halorutilaceae > JBDGRN01. Next base: position 22,134 of record JBDGRN010000046.1, read on the forward strand.
CTCCTTCGGAGGTTGTCGACGAGCTTATCCTTCTCCTCAACCTCTTCCTTGGTCTCGTCCCGTCTGTCTTTCAGCTCCCCGATCTCCTGTTCTATCTCCTCAATCTCGTTCTCCTTCCTCTCTATCGCTTCCCCGAACTCCTCTATATCCTTCTCGTACTCCTGGATTTTCTCCTTCTTCTCCCTTTTCTCGGCGTCGATCTCCTGTATCCTGGACTCGTACTCCTCTATCTTGTCCTCCTTGTATCCCTTCTCGAGTTCGAGTTCATTTAGCTCTCCGTCGACGTCCTTCATCCGGCTCTCGGTATCACTTACTTCGTCCCTCAGCCGGTCCGACTTGTCTGTCAACGTCGATACCCGGCTGTTCTGTATCTCCCTCTCGAGTTCCACGACCCTAACCTCCCTTTCGTTTATCTCTTCCTGCTTCTCCTTCACCCTCGAGTCTATATCCTCCATCTCGGACTTAGTCTCCTGTTTCTCCTTACGTAGCTCCGAAAGCTTCTCCTCGTCCTCCTCTATCTTTTCCTTCAGGGTTTCGATCCTGGATTCGAGGTCGTCCCTCCTGTCCCTGTAACGTTCGAGGTCGGACTTCTCGTCCTTGATGTCGTCGGTGACCGAATCGAGCCTGTCCTCGACCGAGTTTATCTCGTCACGTAACCCGTTTCTTTCACCTTCTAACTCACTGATCTTATCGGCGATCTTCTCTATCTTGCCCTTTGATCCGAAGGAGTAACGGCTGCCGCTCTTCGAACCGCCCGTCATGGCACCGCTCTTCTCGACCAGATCACCGTCGAGAGTCACGAGACGGGTGTCACCCATCATGTCACGTGCCGTCTCCATGTCCCTAACAACCAGGGTGTCGCCAAATACGTAGCTGAAGATCCCCTCGTACTGCGATTGGAAGTCGAGGAGGTTGACGGCGTAGTCAATAACACCATCACGCCTCAACGGCTTCCCCGAAAGGTTACGGCTGTACATCTCCGATATAGGGAGAAAGGTCGCACGTCCGGCGTTACGTTTCTTGAGATACTCTATACAGCTCTGACCCACCTGATCGTCGTTTACCACGACCTGAGCCATACGTCCACCTGCCGCCGTCTCGACTGCCGTCGCGTACTCCCTCTCGACGCTCCCTAGCTCCGCGACGGTGCCGTGGATGCCGTCGATACCGCTCTTCAGTACAGTGCTCACCGCCCTGCTGTAACTGCTGGAACCGCTGCCGGACTGTTCGAGCTTGGCGTACTCCTCCTGCTGCTGTTTTATCTCGGCGTCGAGGTCCCGCAGTTCCTTCTTGAGATCGTCTCTTTTCCTCCTCAGATCATTCCTCACCTTCTCCTTCTCCTCCAGATTCGTCTCCTGTCTGCTTATCTCGCGTTCCAGGGTTTTGATCTCGTTTCTACTGTCTTCAAGCTCCTCCCTCGAATCTTCTAACTCGGACTCAGTCTCGGATATCTCCTCGGTTCTCCTGCGTGCGTCGTCTAGCAGTCGGTCCTTCCTGCGTTGAAGCTCGTTCTTTTTGTCCTGCAGTCCGTCTATCTCCTCCTTGAAACCCTCAAGCTCCTCACGTACGTCGGCGTACTCGCCCTCGACCTCCTCGATCTTTTCCTTTACTGTGGCTAACTCGCTCTTCTTCGACTTGAGGTCGCTCTTCAACCCGGACTTCTTCACCTTGAGGTCACGCATCTCGTCGTCGATACTGTCCAGTTCTTCACGTGCCTTGTCGGCGTCGACGAAAGCCTCCCTTCTCTCGGTGTCTAGCTCGTCGATCTTCTCCTCTGCCTCGGCTATCCTGTTCTCACGTATGTCGACGTCACCACGTATCTCCTGTATATCCTTCTGAAGCTGTAGTATATCGTCCTCGCCCTTCCTGCTGATCTCCTCGTTCAGCTCCTCTAACTTCACTCTCAGAGATTCTAGCTCCTCCTTCGACTCTTCAAGCTCGTCTTCAACCTCATCCTTCTTTTCAACCTGGGTCTCTATCTCTTCTACCAGATCCTCGATCTCGGCTCTCTTCTTCTCGAGCTCTGCGGCGGAAAGAAGACGTTCCTGCTCCTCCTTCTCAGACTTGAGTTCCTTGTACTCGAGAGCCTGGTCCCTCTCTTTCTTGAGCCGGTCTAGACGGTCGCTTATCTCCTCCAGAATCAGCTCAACTTTCTCGATACGTTCCTCGACGGTTTCGAGTTCACCCAGAGCCTTCTCCTTCTTCTCGTCGAACTCTGCAGTCCCCGCAGCCTCCTCTATTATACCACGTCTCTCGGTACTCGACATCTGTATAATGCTGGTGACGTCCCCCTGCATCACGACGTTATATCCCTCCGGAGTGATGCCTGCGACCGCCAGAAGCTCCTGTATGTCACTAAGGTTACAGCTCTTTTCGTTTATGTAGTAGTAGCTGTAGTAGTTCTTCTCAGTCTTCTTGATCCGTCTCTTGACCCGTATAGTCTCGGGATCCTCGACTTCTCGGAGGGTTGACTGAAGCTCCTCCACCGGAATCTCGTAGTCGCTGTTGTCGAGGACGACTTCGACTATCGCCTCCCGTGCTGAGTCTCCCTCAGGAGGATCATACAGCAGGTCCGGGAGTTTCTGAGCCCTCATTCCTCTGGTGCGCGCAAGACCCAGCGCAAACAGCACGCTGTCGATCAGGTTGCTTTTACCGCTGCCGTTGGGGCCGCTGATAGTCGTGAATCCCTCGTAAAACGGTACTGTAGTGGGTTCTCCGAATGACTTGAAGTTGTCTACACGCAGTTCCTCTATGTACATTGTTTGTTTTCCCGGCCTGTTAAGCGACTCTGATGTCGCCTTCGATTTCTTCCTCTTCGTCCTTCTCGTCCATGGATACACCTACTTCCTCACGCTCTATCTGTCTTCTCCTCTTTTTCTCAAGTTCATCGAGCCTCGCCTTTAGATCGACCATGTCTGAAGTAAGCGAGTCTAATGTTGCCTGTATCTCACGTATTTCACTTTCGAGGTCACTGTCGGACATCTATTTATTTCAAGTTAGTGAGGTACAGGCATAAGGCTACGTCAGACGTACGCATGACTCTTGGTGACCGCGGTCTCTCATACAGTATAAAATGATACGAAGTTTCCGAATAATAGGTACCTTAACGGAAATTACGTGGTTCTAGGTTGGATAGTATTTGACTCGAAACCCTCATACAACCGAGAGACGAACCGTTAACCGATGATAGTCGGTCTCGACGACACGGACAGCAGGACAAGGGGGATGTGTACGACGTATCTCGCGGCACTGATCGCGGAGAACGTCGATGGCACCGTGACAGAAAGAACCCTCGTACGTCTCAATCCAAACGTCCCCTACAAGACTCGGGGAAACGCCTGCCTCTCCTTTCACGTCGACAGTTCGGATCCCGATGGGGTGAAAGAAACCGTCATGGACCTCGTGGAGGAGTACGCTGTCTTCGAGGACGGTGACACAAACCCCGCCGTAGCGTTTCTAGACCAAGACCGTGCCGGTGGGAAGTTATCGCGGTTTACCCGTGAGACGGTGAGGGACGTTAAGTCACGGGAGGAGCCGCACGAGGTAGCGGATGTACTCGACATAGATCTCCGTAGCTACGGAAACGGCAGGGGAGCCATAGGTGCAGTGGCTGCGTTAGGTTCACATGGATACCTCGAAAGGTTCGGCGACTGGACCTACGAACTGATCGCGTACAGGGACCGTGATCGATGGGGTGAGTCACGGGAGGTTGACTACGAATCCTTTTTCGAGGCAAGCGTCAATACCTATCCCGACGTCTGGGATACAGTCGACAGGAACTCCGGTTCCGTAGTCGCGGTTCCAAGTACACCGGGACCGATCATCTACGGACTTCGGGGAGGGTTCGAGGACGTCTGGAGAGCCAACTCGTACGTCGAATCCGGTGTAGTCGATCACGTTGCGGTCTACTGGACGAACCAGGGGACAGACTCACATCTCGTCGAAAGTCCAGAAATCCTGGAGAACTGGCGATCCTACAGGCTGGTTGGGGAGGTTACGAAGCCGCCGGAAAACCGCGAGGGAGGACACGTCTTTTTCTCTACCGAGATCTTGGATACTGGCGATACGCTGGAATGTGCTGCCTTCGAACCTACAAAGGGATTCCGGGACGTCGTAAGAGGTCTACGTGTTGGCGACGGGATCGAAGTATGTGGCGGTCTGCGTGAAGGTACCCTGAACTTAGAAAAGATCAGGATCACGGACCTGAACAATCTGGAACTCCGGAACCCGGTATGTACCGACTGTGGTAACAGCATGGAGAGCGCCGGGAGGAACCAGGGATACAGGTGCAGGGACTGTGGAAACAAAGCCGATACGAAGGAGGCGGTAGAGGTTGAGAGGAGTCTTGATGAAGGATGGTACGAGGTGCCTCCGTCTGCGCGAAGACATATCGCCAAACCACTGGTACGGGGCGGGTTCAGTGACCCACATCTGTCACGGTAGAGTTGAAGAATATCCAGAATACACATCATGTTTCGGGTGTGGGTCAGTCCGAGTTCTGATCCTTTCGGACATCCGGTTTAAAAAGCAGGGCTTTTTTCATCTACTGTCTTTTCTACCCTAGCAATGAAGCTGGAACGCCTGGGTGCACCTTCCGAGATCCTTGAACATTACAGGAACGAAGGGATTGAGGAACTATACCCTCCCCAGGCAGAGGCGTACAAAAAAGGGGTTACTTCGGGGGAGAACCTGGTGGCTGCTGTTCCGACCGCAAGCGGAAAGACCTTCATCGCACAGATGGCGATGTTCTGCGACGACTCCGTAGAAGATCTGGAGGGCGACGGAGAGAGTGATGGTCAAAAGGGTGACGGTCGAACTATCGAGGAGTCCGGTGGTCTCGGCAAGAGCCTCTATGTGGTGCCACTCCGTGCTCTGGCGAGCGAGAAGTTCGCCGAGTTTAGCGAGATACCCGGCGTCGATGTCGGAATATCTACCGGTGACTTCGACGAGAGGGACGAGTCGCTCGGCGAGAACGACGTGATCGTGGCGACGAGTGAGAAGGCGGACTCCCTCATCCGGAACGGCGTCGACTGGATACGTGACCTGTCGACCCTGGTGGTCGACGAGGTACATCTACTCGATTCGGGGGACAGGGGTCCGACACTGGAGGTTACGGTCGCAAAACTCAGGAAACTCAACCCCGAACTCCAGGTGGTTGCGTTGAGTGCCACGGTGGACAACGCCGAGGAGATCGCAGGATGGCTGGATGGGAAACTACTCAGTACCAACTGGCGGCCCGTTGAACTCAGACGGGGTGTGTACACCGACGGCGAAATCGTCTACCAAGACGAAACCGAGAAACTCGAAGTCGAGGACGACGAAGTGACCTCCCTGGTTTCCGATTCTGTGGAGTCGGGAGGACAGTGCCTGGTTTTTGTGAACTCGAGACGGTCAGCCGAAGCCGTAGCCGATAGGATGGCTGACGAGGAGTTCCGGGAACTGGCTGAACTAGCTGAGGACATCCGTGACGTTTCTGACACCGAGACCGGTGAGAAACTCGCGGACTGTATCGAGGGTGGGGCGGCGTTCCACCACGCCGGACTTACGGGGAGCCAGAGAACCCTCGTGGAGGAAGGGTACCGGGACAGGGAAGTTCAGGTTATCTGCGCCACACCCACGCTGGCGGCGGGAGTGAACGTACCGGCCCGAAGAGTCGTCGTCAGGGATCATATGAGGTACGGCGACGTCGGGATGGAACCCATACCCGTACTGGAGGTTCAACAGATGTTCGGCCGTGCCGGACGTCCAGGTCTGGATCCCTACGGCGAAGCCGTGCTTGTTGCAGGAAACACGGACCCGGACGAGCTTTTCGAAACCTACGTCGAAGGTGACCCTGAGTCGGTCTACAGTAAACTTGCGTCACGCCAGGCTTTGAGGTCCCACGTTCTCTCCACCGTCGCCAGCGGATTCGGGTCCAGCAAGGGTGAACTTCTCAGTTTCCTGGAAGGTACGTTCTACAGCTATCAGGAACCCGAGGCGGACCTGTCTAACGTCGTCGACGACGTAGTCGACTATCTCCTGGAGGAGAGAATGCTGGAGAACGGCGATCAACTGGAGGCGACCGACCTCGGTCATCAGGTGTCACGTCTATATGTCGATCCACAGACCGCCGCCAGGATACTGTCACATCTCGACGAGATGGAGAGTATGGACTCGGTATCGGAACTGAGTTTGCTTGAGATGGTATGTCACACCACCGACATCTATCCCCTCTATCTCAAGAAAGGTGACAAGGAGGAGATGCTGTCGTACGCCATGAGACACGAGGACGAGTTCGTAGCACCCCCGAGCGAGTTCGCCTCGGGTTTCGAGGACTGGCTTGCCTCACTTAAGCTGGTTAGAGTTCTGATCGACTGGATAAACGAGAGAAGCCAGGATGAAATAACGGAGGCTTACGGAATCGGTGCCGGCGATCTAAACGGGCGCGTCGAACGTGTCGACTGGCTTCTCCATGCAGCAACCGCCATCTCGGTACTCGAAGGTTCTAGTTTCCAGGAGGATCTCAGGAACCTCCGTATACGTGTGGCCCACGGCGTCGGCGAGGAACTGCTGGAACTCGTGGATATAAGACACGTGGGTAGGGTGAGAGCCAGACGGCTGTACGATGAGGGCTTCCGGTCGAAGACCGACGTCGAGAACTGTGGAGTGGATAGACTCGCTAGCCTCCTGGGTCCGAAGACGGCCGTCAAGGTTCTCGACGACCTCGGTAAAGAGGTATCACTCGACGAAGTCGATGGCTCCGTTTCAGTGGAGAAGGAGGAGACCAAACAGGCTTCTTTCGGTGATTTCTAGGAAGTATGTATCGGGAAAGAATATGTATGGAAAACAAAATTTATGTATGGAAAACAAAAATGAATGTAGGGGTAACGTATCAAAAACTATCTCGTAATAAAAATTGAGTGTGGTCCGTTCCTAAATTGATGAATGTTTTCAACATGGGTGCCATTCCTAAATTGATGAACAATTCTAACATGGAGGCCGTACATAACCAGGATTGATATTTATGGAGATCGGTAAAATAGATGACTTCGATGGGGGAGTATGCGTCGGTACCAAAGTTGAAACGAGACTCTACAGGGGACATCTGAGTTACGGTGACGTTGACGAGTTTCTGGAGGAGAAAGAGGCCGTGTCCGGTGTTGTACAGGCATACGATCCCAGGTACGTTGCGTCCCCACGACACGTATCCGCGGCGGCGGAGAAAGCGGTTAGGTCGTTTACTCGGGGAAAGAAAGTTTCCAACTCCCTAGACATGGAGTTACTCCTGTACGTCGCCGGAACGAGACAGATAGACGAAGCACTCGAGATAGCGGTATCTCCGCCATGTGACGGTTTGATTTCCGTGACAAGGGCCAGGGGTGAATGGAGTCGGGAAACCGACGAAACTCCGGTGAACGACGTAGTCGATGAATCCGAAAGGGTATTCGACCATCATGGTAGACGCCCGGTTCTCAGGGATTACTTTGAAATCCGAGACGAAGAGATAGAGGCGGTCGGGGAAGAAAAACTCGACCTCCTTGTTCTCGAGCGGGTGGCGCTACTTGACATCGATAAGTGAGGCTCGAAGTGTGTTCTGTATTCATTGGTTTTAATGTAATACGGGTACGCGGCAGGCGTGGGCTGGATAATCTATTTTTAGTAGATGATAATGTATGTTTAATATGAATCCTTTAACTCCCGCGGCCGTCCAAATAAGTAACTGTTTTATATCTCGTTCTTGACGTAGATATCTGGAGGCATAGACTTGGCACGTGAGGATGGCACGGTCGGCGTCGGACTCCCTTTCGAAGTTGAACTGTTCGAAAACCTGGGTAAGGTCAGAGAAAAGCTGGCCGTAGAAAGGTTGATGATCGAGGCTTCCGGCGAACTTCCTTACAGTTTCGACGGTTTTCTGGACGTAGAGCTATCCGAAGGATTCGAATCCGTGGTTTCCGGTGATCTCCAGGGTGAGGTTTCCGTTAAGCCTGACAGTTTTGCTTCCTGGGGTAGGATTAACCTGGAGACGAGTTTCGGAGGCGGAACGTCCCGACATACGGTAAAGATACAGCAGGAGGAAAACTACGAAGAGGACGAGGGGTCGGGTGGGGCTGTTTCTCTGGAGAGTGGTAAGAAGTCGGTGGGGCATGAAGCCGAGTCGAGGGAGCCGAGATACAGGGAAACCACGTTCGGGAGGGAAGGTGGTGTAGAGTACGAGGGATCCGGTTATATCGCGCGGTTAAGACATAAGTTCGAGATAGAGCCGGATAGTCCGCTATGGCGGTCCAGGGACAGGGCGGTGCGGACAATCGAATCCCTCCTTTCCTGGTTGGAAGACGAGATAGATATCGGAACGAGGTTCGATATGCGTTCTTACGAGGTATATGATGACGGTAAAGCCAGGATGGTGGACATGCGTTACAACGTGGATCTCGAAAACCCGATAAAACAGGGTTTAGCCAGAGCACTCGAATACGTACTGGAAGCCGCCGACGTCCCCCCGGAAAGGAAAAGGAGAGTTATACGGGGATGGGCCTCGGCGTCTGTTGAGGAGTTCGAACTTAACTTCGCCAGGGTCGATGGTGACTACGAGTTTACCTGGAACTTCGACATCGGTAACCAGTCAAACGCTGTCGTGGAACTAATGGAGCTGGCTGGCGTACCCGAGTACCGGGACGTATACCAGGCGAGGGCTTCTTCTGAGTTCGAATCTAGCTTCAGCTGGGTGGGTGAGATGGAGACGGACTCTGTTGCCCTCGATCTACGGTATGAGTCGGAGAACGGAGACGATTACGTCCGGGAACTCGAAGAACTTGGGGTAGAGGTTCCAGGAAAGACGGAGTTCGATCTGGATCTGAACAAGACGTCTTCTGGAACTTCTGGATCTATGGAGTTCGAATCCGGTGGAGGTTACTTCGGACTCGGATCTCTCCGTATGACACCGCTACTACCGTTTCCGTTAACTCTCGCTGTTCGGCATATCTTGTTAAGAAACAGTAACTTCAGTTAGTTCGTAAGAAACAGTAACTTCAGTTATTTCCCAGGTACCGCTCGTCCTCCTTTTTATAGCTCTTTGACTGCTTCCAGAGCGATTTCTATCTGTTTATCTACCCCTTTACGTGCCTGTTCCGGAAGCTCCTCTTCGCCACTGGTTTCACCCTTCTGTTCCCCGGCAACGAGGTTACCGTCTATAGCTACTATAGCTCCCGCGGAGAGATTTTTACGTCGAGCCAGCGTGAATATCACTGCTGCCTCCATTTCAACCGCAAGAACGTTGGCGTCACTCCATCTGTAAGCGATTTCATCCTCGGCGTAGAAAGCATCGTCGGTAACGATGGGTCCGACGTGGACCTCGTCACCCCTGTCCTGGGCGTTGTGGATCAGTTTGTGGACCACATTGAAGTCGGCGACAGCAGGTATCTCTACGTCCTCGTATCTGTCTGTGGTGCCGTCGAACTTACCGGACGCTGTCCCTATCACTACGTCCCCTTTCTTCAGGTCTGACTGTAGGGCTCCTGCCGTACCTACCCGTATCAGGTTCTGTGCACCTATCTTTTCCAGCTCCTCCACCGCCACGGCGGCGCTCGGGCAACCAACCCCGGTGCTGCAGACCGAGACCGGATCTCCGTCGTAATACCCGTTCGCCACCTTGTACTCCCTGTTCTCCGAAACTACTTCGGATTCGTCGAGATGATCAGCGATCTTCTCTACACGGTCGGGGTCTCCGGGAAGAAGAACAGTGTCGTTGATCTCTCCGTGCGATAGAAGCAGATGTGGTTGTTTTTTTACCATTTTTTGTGTCAAAAAACTATTACGAGCCCGGGTTTATCCTTTTGTTGATGATTGAAGATAAAATCGACCACACAGTTCTAGATAAAAAGGTTACTATGAATGAAGTTAGGAGGGAGATAGAACTCGCGGTGGAGTACGGAACCAACGTCTGTCTTCCACCTATCTACGTTCCAATAGCTTCTGAGATATTCGAGGAAATGGATTACGACGGCGAAATAGTTACCGTGGTCGGATTTCCGCTTGGATACAGCTTCAACGAAGTCAAGGTTCTTGAAGCCGAAATAGCGGACGCCCACGGAGCCACCGAAATAGACGTAACCGCCAACCTGTCGGCACTGAAGTCGGGTGATTATGAAGAGTTCTCGAAGGACGTGGAAACCCTGACCGACCAGGACTACGAGAACGTCGATACAGTCAAGCTTATTCTCGAAACCGGTTTACTGACGACAGAAGAAATGGTAAAAGGGGCGAGGCTTGCTAAAGAGGCGGGTGTTGACTATGTTAAGACCTCCACTGGTTTCATGGAGGAAGGTGCCACCGTCGAAGCTGTCGAATCCCTGGCCGACACGGTCGGAGACGAACTCGAAATAAAGGCAAGTGGCGGTATATCCAGCTACTCTGAGGTAGAGAGCTTCCTGGATGCGGGTGCCACACGTATAGGTGCAAGCTCCGGAATCGACATTGTTAGGGAGTTTGAGAAAAAGGAGTAGACTGAACTCCCGGAATAGATTCCGACATCGGTTATTGGGGCTTTACAGTGAAACGTGAGATCGTCTGGTCGTTAACCAGAACTATCTTTTTTGCGTCCATCCTTCCGCCCCTGAGGTTTGCAACGACTCTCGCCGCCATCTCGGGTTTGATTGCCTTTACGTATCCGTCGATTCTGTAGACTTTTTCGCTCAAACGTTCTAAACCGACGTACGTGTCTCCGAAACGGAAGTCATCGTCTTTCTTATAATGTATCTCTCTCCCGTCTTCGGTCCTGGAACTCGACTTTGTCGGTACTGCTGCCCTCGCCATCATCGAGTTCTCGGGAAGGATCCAGACCTCAGACTCCTGTTCTATTTCGATTTCGCCGGCGTCTCTCTTCTGGCGGATCTGCTTGACGAGTGACTCGGGACGTACTGCTGTAGCACCCCCGATATCTACGAGGCGTTGTTCTTCCCGAACATGTAAACCCCTGAACTTTACGCTGCTCATGTGATAGTCGTATCATAAACGGCTTCGCTGGAGATAAAACCCGTGTAGTCACCCTTGCGTAAGAACCAAAACCCGGGGCTACATATCCAGACAGGGAAACCGATGTTCGGAACTTCGGGCGTACGTGGAGATCTCGAAAAAGTATCCCCTGAACTACTTCAGGGGGTAGGGAGGGCGACAGGTAAGTTGTCCTCAAAAGACAGGGTGATGGTAGGTAGGGATGGCAGACTTACCAGCGAATCCCTTTCGAGAGCCGTAGTTTCCGGAGTCCAGGCGTCGGGAACAGATGTAGTAGATCTGGGGGTAGTACCGACACACGTCCTTGCATTCGCGGCGAGGGAACTGGAGGGATGGGGGTTGATGGTGACGGCGTCTCACAACCCCCGTATCGACAACGGCGTTAAGGTTTTCAGGGAGACCGGTGAGGAGGCCGGTCCCCAGGCAGAGGCTCTTATAGAGGAAAATGTGCGGGATCCCAAGACCGCTGTTACCAGAGAGTGGGGTGGTGTCGAGGAGAGAAAGGTACTGTCTCAGTACCTCAATGAGGCAGAAGGTTACGTCCGCGAGTTTTTTGATGGGGAGTTAGCCAGTAGGGGATATGGTTCACATACGAGATCCGATTCACCGAAGGTTGCCGTCGACTGTGGTAACGGCGTAGGGTCCTTAACGACGCTACCCTTACTCGAAATGACGGGGTGTAAGGTCATTGGGTTTAACGACAACGTCGACGGGTACTTTCCCGGACGGAGATCGAAACCCACCGAAAACAGCTTAACGGATTTCAAGAGGTTCGTTCGGCGTAGGGATTTTGACTTCGGATTCGCACACGACGGCGACGTCGATCGGATAGTGGTTGTAGATTCCGACGGTGAACTGGTTCACGAAGACGCAGTTCTTGCAGCAATCGCGAGACGTGCGGTATCCCAGTCATCGGTAGATGAACCTCGGGTGCTGACGACACCAAACACTTCTAGCAGTATAGATCGGGTGGTGGAGGAGCATGGTGGATACGTCGAGAGAGCACCGCTAGGAGGTCTCGCTAGGAACCTTACTCCCGATACCGTGCTGGCGGCGGAACCCTGGAAACATATGTTCCCCGAATTCGGTGGATGGATAGACGGCTCGGTGAGTGCCGTGGTTCTATCGGGTATGTTAGCAAACCACGGTGTCGAGGACCTGTTCTCGGGTCTGAGGGATATCGACGTATCGAAAACGAATGTAGACTGCCCCGAGGAGTTCAAGGAAGACCTGGTACTGGAGGCCGGCAGTAGACTTCGGACCGAGTTCACTGACGCCGAGGTTTCCACCGACTACGGCGTCAGACTGGATTACCCCAACGGAGACTGGGTACTCGTACGTCCCAGCGGCACTGAACCCCTGATGAGAATATACGTCGAGGGGAGACAGGAACTGGAGTACGAAGCCGTCGAGTTAGTGGGACAGGCCCTCGAAGATTTGTTTGATTAGTTTCGTTTGGTTTAGTTTTGTAGATGTAGATTTGATTTTTAGATTTGTTTGCTAGGTTTGGTCAGTTTTGTTTGCTAGGTTTGGTCAGTTTTGTTTGCTAGGTTTGGTTAAAGGCAGATTTGGTTATATCTCTCTACCGTAGAAGTTTTCAGTCGTTCGCTAACTCGAACTTGGTTCCGTAATGTATCATACCCTTCTCTCCTGCTTCACCGACTTTCCGGAAACACGGCTCCACCCTGTCTCCGGTCTCGACTTCATTATCGACCACCTGGGCAGTAAGTCTCGCGCCCTCCTCTAACTCTATTATCGCGAGGCTGTACGGTATCTCGCCCTGGTAGTTCTCTCCTGCCTCATGTATCCTGGTATGTGAGATTACCTCTCCTTCCCCGGAGAACTCTATCTTCTCGACGTCTCCCTCTCGGCGGCATTCGGGACATATCTGGCGTGGCGGTAGGTAGGCTTCGCCGCAGTTACGGCACATCGTACCTGTAAGCCGGTACCTCTCGCTTATATATCTCCAGAAACGGGGTTCCGTCATCTATCCACCTCCAGGACGGAAACGACGGCGGTACCACCGGTACCACCAACATTATGGGCGACGGCCGTTTTCGGCCTGTCTAACAGTCCATCTCCTCTCAGCTCCGTTACGGAGTCCACGATCTGCCTTACTCCGGTCGCTCCGATAGGGTGGCCGCATGCCTTCAGTCCACCAGACGGATTCACCGCCAGTTTTCCCTCCACCGACGTTTCCCCGGATTCAGTTGCTTCTCCGCCGTGTCCTTTTTCCACGAATCCGAGGTCTTCGATAGCCATGATCTCCCCTATAGTGTACGAGTCGTGGACCTCTGCAAGATCCACATCTTTCGGGGTAATGCTGGCTTCTTCGTAAGCTTCGGATGCGGCACGTCGTGTGCTGTTCATCGAAGTCAGGCTGTCCCTCTCGTGTAACGCAAGACTGTCGCTCGACTGACAGCACGCCTTAATGTATACGGGGTCGTCAACCATATCCTTGGCAACATCGGCCGGCGCCACCACCACCGCGGATGCTCCGTCGCTTGGAGAGGAACAGTCGAACTTACGTAACGGACTCGCGACCATCGAGGACTCCGTGACGGTTTCGGGAGAAAGAGGACGAGAGAAATGTGCCTGCGGGTTTTCGCAGGCGTTTTCGTGGTTTTTCGCCGCTACCTCCGAAAGCTGTCTCCTTGTTGTTCCGTACTTTTCCATATGCCGTCGTGCCATCATGGCGTAGAGCGCCGTAAGGTCGCCTCCCTGGAACACCTCCCACTCTCTATCGGCGCAGGCCGACAGGGCATCCGTTGCTTCCGTAACCCCAAGGTCCGTCATTTTTTCGACGCCGCTCGCAACCACGAGTTCGCTCGCACCAGAAGCTACGTCTAGAACCGCCTGCCTGAATGCCAGTCCACCCGAGGCGTCTCCAGCCTCTATACGGGTCGACGGAATACCGACTGAAGCGAGGCCAGCATAGTCGGCTATGAGTGCGGAGACGTGTTCCTGGTCTATGAACTGACCCGCACTCATGTTGCCACCATATACGGCGTCGATGTCGGTTCCAGAAACGTCGGCGTCGTCGAGAGCCCTGATTCCCGCCGACACGAACAGGTCCCTGAAGCTATCGTTCCATTCCTCTCCAAACTTTGTCTGTCCCACTCCAACTACAGCGACGTCACGTAGCATTCTCCACCTCCCTACCAGGAAAACCCCTGCAGCATCTATCCAGGTTCCATAGAGTTATCTCCTGTAGGTTGACTCCGGACGTTCCGTTTGAAGTTTTAATTCCTCTGTACTGCTTTTTCATTCGTTTATGATCCTCCTTTTTCGAGACTTCCACGTGGGTTAGGTTCTTACTGCCTCCGTTGTTCAGCTTCATACGCGATCACTCTCTCTTTATCTTGTCTTTCCTCACTGCGTACTCGGCGTAGTCCAGTCTCTCGGTATCCTTTAGGCTCTCCAGGAGTCCCGAGTCGAGGTCAGATACTTCTTCACGTGTTTCGATCGCGAACGCGTCACTTCCCGCTCCAGAACCGAACGACGTCATCAGTATCCTTTCACCTCCGTCCGACTGGTCCAGGACGTTCACCAGGCCGAGTAGGCTGGCAGCGCTGTACGTGTTCCCTATCTCAGGGGCTAGAAGTCCGTCTCTGTACTGGCTTTCATCAAAACCGAGCTTTTCCGCGGCGCTGACGGGGAACTTACCGTTCGGTTGGTGAAAGACGGCGTAGCTGTAGTCACCGGGTTCGGTGTCGTTCTTCTCCATCAACCGTTCAGTCGCTCCGATGGTGTGACGGAAGTAAGCGGGTTTTCCCGTGAATCTGCCGCCATGCTCGGGAAACCTCTCGCCCTGACGTCTCCAGAAGTCAGGTGTATCGGTGGTGAAGGACGCCATCTCGGTTATCTCGGCCGCCGGATCCTTTCCTATGAGAAAAGCCGCCCCTCCGGCAGCGGCGCTGTATTCCAGGGCGTCACCGGGTGCACCCTGGGCTATGTCGGCACCTGCCGCTAATCCATAGTCGATGTTTCTGGATTCCACGAGTCCAACACAGCTCTGCATCCCCGCCGTCCCCGCCTTGCAGGCGAACTCAAGGTCCGCCGCGGTCATAACCGGGGTGGCGTTTACCGCGGCACCCACGACGGTGGCTGTGGGTTTGACAGCATATGGGTGACTTTCACTTCCGACGTATATTGCTTCGACTTCCTCTCCATCCAACCCCCCTACCTCGAGTGCCTTCCGTGCCGCCTCCACCGTTATCGTGGCGGTGTCCTCGTCGTCGGCAGGCACGCTTTTCTCGTGGACGTTCAAACCATTCTTGATGTCCTGGGGATCGTCTCCCCAAATACGTGCTATCTCCCCCGAATCGATCCTGTACTTCGGTACGTATCCTCCGTATCCGGTAATTCCTGTCATTTCAACTATCCTTCCTCCTTAACTCTTCCGTTCTCACCCTCGACGTCAAGCGACCTGAGTGAATCTTTTATATCGTCAAGAGGCAGGTTTGTGATGCTAAGATGGACGTCTTCGGCTTCGGCTAGCTCCGGTGCAAGATCGCTCAACCTGGTTTCGTGTATTCCATGGAACACAACCGCGTTTGGTTTCAGCTGCGTTACTCTTATCGCTACCAGAGGACTCTCTCCTCTATTTATATCCGTAAATATCAGTGCTCTATCGGTACTCCACCCGTATAGCTCCGTGAACTCGGTGTGTGAGAGGGATGAGATGGCTTCGACTGAATCGATAAGGGTGTATCCCCTTACCGCGTTACCTCCCCCCGATCTCACGGTCCTTGCTTTTATAGCACCGAGAAAACTGTCGAGAGGAACCTCGTCCTGGTACTCCTTGAGTTCCTTTACTGCGTCACCCTCGAAACCCGCACCCAGTATACGTCTGTATCTTCTGATGTTTCTGCTGCCGTTCCTTCTGTCTATCTCCATCATCGCCTGTATATATCCCTTGATCACTCCGGTACCAGGGCTGTCCCTTCTACCTCCCTCGTAATCCGATATGACGCTGCTGGATACGTCCAGTACTTCACTGAGCTGGTTCTGGGCTATACCGAAGTCCTTTCTCCATTTCTTGAGGGTACCTCCGGGCTCGTCGCTGAGCACCGTTTCTCCCGCGATCTTTTCCTTTAGTTTCCTCTCGACGTTGACTGACGAACTCATCGAACTGGTGTGTTCCTTCGGTTCCGAAAGCTAAAAGCCCGTCGAAACCGGGTTCGTCAATAGACGAATACCGGTTTTATCGTGAGATCGAGGGTCTCTCACCGAGTTTTACCTCGACAGTCTTCTTTTCTCCGTCCCTTAAAACCTTGATTGGTACGGTGTCGCCTGGTTCGGTGCTAGTCATAAGATGGGCCGCGAGACGTTCGTTAGAGTCTATAGTTGTGTTCCCTATCTCCAGTATGACGTCTCCACCTACGGGTATACGTTCGCCCTTCACCGTCGTGTTTTGGCTCGCCTCGAGCACTCCGCTACTTGGTCCGTTTTCCAGGACTGAGACAACGAGTATACCACGGACTTTGTCGAGTCCGTTCTGTTTAGCGAGGAGAGGCGTAATATCCCGGGTCCTGACTCCCATGTAAGAATAGTTGACTTCTCCATTTTTGATCAGGGATGGAATGGCTTTTTCTACAAGCTGGGTAGATATGGCGAATCCTATGTTGTCCCCTCTTTTAGCACGGTTGACTCCGACCACTTTTCCGTTGAGGTTGACTAAAGGCCCCCCGCTGTTCCCGGGGTTGACTGCGGCATCCGTCTGTATCGAATCCGGTATAGCGAAGTTACGTGCCGAGATCATCTCTCGGTTCACTCCACTAACTATACCTGAAGAGATCGAGCCTTCGAGCCCGAGAGGGTTTCCGAGGGCGGCGACCTTAGTTCCCGTTTTTGGTGTCGAGTTAGCGAGAGGCAGAGGTTCCGCGTACTCTGGTGGGTCGTTGACCTCAAGTACAGCAAGATCGGTGTATATATCCCTACCTACCACTTTCGCTTCCCGCCATTCGCCGTCGTTGAAAAGCACCATGACATTGTCGATGTTCTTGACGACGTGTAGATTAGTTACCACGTGTCCGTTGTAGTCGTAGACAAAGCCGGATCCCTCCTGTCTATCCTTTAATTTGCCCTCCGTCCGGATCGATACGACGGAATCGATAATTTCCTCGTACAGTAGACTGTAGTTACCTCCTCCTTCCTGGTTATTAATTACGGGGGACTTTTCCGGAGTAACGGAATCACCTCCGGTGTCGAGTGAGGCGGCCGCTACTCCCCCTACCATGACTCCAATCACCAGTAGAAACGCACCTAACTTCATAGACATTGGTAATCTTGTATGGCTTACTAGAAAATAACGGCTTGGGACTTTTGGCTGTATCTCTATCTGTACACTGAGTGTATGATATATATATCTATACACCGGGTTTATTGAACTTCTAAACTTCCATTTGGATTCAGTACCTTCTGTTGTGGGAAAACTCGACGAAGTTGTTCAGTATCCTTAGTCCGACGTCACCGCTCTTTTCGGGATGGAACTGTGTCCCCACTACGTTCCCGCGGTCGTTTACCACGGTTGAAGCGAACTCCATCTTTCCGTAGTTGGTGGTGGTCAGGTCGGAGTCGGTGTGGGCGTAGAACGAGTGAACGAAGTAGACGTAGGATCCCTGATTGATACCGTCGAAGACCGGATGTTCCTCGACGTTGTCGAGACTGTTCCAACCCATATGTGGTACCTTTCCGACGTTCTCAGGGAACCTTGATACCTTACCGGGTATCAGGTCCAGACCCTCTACAGTTTCTCCACTACCCTCTTCGCTCTCCGACAGAAGCATCTGCATACCGAGACATATTCCGAGGAGAGGTGTATCTTCGGCCGATTCTTTTATCGCGTCTTGTAGGTCCGAGGCACCCTCCATTCCCTCGGCGAACGCTCCCACGCCGGGCAGGACGAGGCTATCTGCAGTTCGCACGTCCCCGGGTTGACTGGATATCTCCACTTCTGCGCCGGCTTTTTCAAGCCCCCTAGTGACGCTTCTGAGATTACCCAGACCGTAGTCGATAACTGTTACACCGAGTTTTTCTGTCAAAACTGATCTCGTTTATCGGTAGACTCTGGTGATTATAAAAGAATAGCTATATAGACTTTTTAGAAATAATGGTTAGAGTTGGTGGAGGATGGCTTGGGGTTGATGTAGGGAGGTAAGATTGGTGTAGGGAGGTAAGATTGGTGTAGGGAGGTAAGATTGGTGTAGGGAGGTAAGATTGGTGAAGGAGTGTGGGGGTTTGGTGGAAGAAAGCTTAGAATTGATTAAAACTGTTGTAGTCTCTGTTCTCTATGGGTAAGTTAATTTAGTTTTTATATGTAAACCAGTTAATCGCTCCAATGGTTATAAAAACATCAAGATTCTAATAATAGGTGAAGGAGCCGATTCGAAAGTCAGGTTAATTCTTTGACCTCCATGGGTACGGGCTCCTTCGTCTTTATTTTGCCAGTAAAGGGGCAAGTATACAAAAATACAAGTTTACAAAAATAATTGACATTAAAAATATCGAATAGGGGACATTAGATATTCCGACCCCACGATTTCCCGACGTTTATCTTTATCTTTAGGTTGACGGCAACACCTGAATACGGTTTTCTTATGTATCTGTGGAAAGACTTGATACAACAGTTGATGACTGATGACGGAGAATGGAGCCTGCTGAAAACCGAGGTGGAGTACGAGACGGGGTGGTATACGGCGGGATACGACAGGTACAGACAGCCCGACGGTTCAACCAAGAAGTACTACTGGTGTGAGTTACAGCCCGCAGCAATAGTGGTTGCGAAAACAGGAAACTCGCTCGTATTCGTCGAGCAGTTCCGTCCCGTGGTTGACGAGAAACACCTGGAGCTTCCGGCGGGAATCGTTGAGGAGGGTGAGGAGTTCACGGAAGCAGCTAAACGTGAACTCAGGGAAGAAACCGGATACGTAGCCGGGGAACTAACACTACTAGACGACTACTGGGTGGCTACAGGAGTCCTGAGACACAGGCGCGGTATCGTAGCTGCCTCGGATCTAAAGGAGGGTGAAAGGGACCTGCAGGGTAACGAGTTCATACAAACCAGAACGGTTCCGATTACCGACGCGGTCGAAATCGCACGGGAGGCACCAACAAACGACGCCAGTATAGAGGGCGTATTTCTCGCGATCGACGACGGGTTCATTTAATTAAATTCAGTAGAGGTTTTATTCAAGAACTGTCCTGACGGTTTTTGTCTGATGGATAAAGAAACCCATAATTTCCTGGAGTTTTACGAATAAGTATGACTGATTTAGGGGACTTCGATGACTCGGTAGACGACTGGCTCGTGGAAGATTCGGAAACAGAGGGCGGCGACGAACCACCGGAAGAAGGGATAGATGATAAACCGGACACCGATTTAACGGCTTCCGAAGTAGAGGGGGAAGGTTCTGAGCTGGATCCTCTAGAGGGCGGTTCGGACGACAAGGAACCGGAGTTCGAGGAGTATGGTTTCGAGGAAAGTTCAGTTGAGGGAGAGGCTCTCGGTGTTTTGAGTGCCAGTAAGGAGATTGCTATCGGTACAGAGAACCAGCTCACGGCCTACATTACGGCGGAGAACCGTGGTAAGGTACGTGTCGGAAGGTACTTTGAGATTCCATATCCCGACGGTGAGAAACTTTTCGTCAAGGTCCGTGAACTGCGGTATGTACAGGAGTTCCAGAGCGACGACGCGACCGAGATACATGCTAAGAGAATGATGGCGGAGAAGGAGGTCGATGAAACAGACTACAAGTTCCTGGCTCAGCTAGAACCCGTGGCTGTCGTCGAAGGTGAGAACAGGCGTATGCCGGATAGGCTTCCGAAACCCAACGCCAGGCTGTTACGATCCAGGGATAAATCCGACGTAAAAACCGGTCTCGACATACCATACGACGGCGTCTTTGTCGGACATCTGGCGGTGGGTGGAGAAAAGGTTGAGACCGCGGGTTCGCCACCCACCATCGATTACCGTATTAAGGACTCCGAAAGCGAAACCGACCCACTGGTCTTCAGACATTTCCTGGTGGCGGGTGGAACGGGGAGCGGAAAGAGCCATACCACCAAGAACGTTCTCCGTCAGTTCCTCGGGGGTTCCCGTTACACAGTTGAGGAGGATGGGGGAACGGCGTCCCGACGTCCAGGTATGGTGGTTTTTGACCCGCAGAACGAGTACAGCGAGATGCACGATGACAACCCGGAAGTCGACGACGGTACGAAGAGACGATGGGACGCCGAAGGGGTGCATTACGGTGGTTACGACGACACCGTATGTTTCGTTCCAAAGATAGATGGCTATAGCTACAGTGGCGACCACGGAGCACCACAGAAGGAGTTCAGCGTCCCTTTCCGAATGGCTGAAGACAGTCCGTGGCTCCTGGCCGGCGCAGACCTGAGTGAAAACCAGTACCTTGGACTCCGTAGACTTCTCGACGACTACTTCGATCACGCCGAAACACCCAGCTACAGGGGATTTACCGAGTTCGTCACCGATGTAACCAGGGAGGAGTACTACGTCGAAAACGGACGTATACACGAAGCTACCTACAAAGCTCTAAAAAGGAAGGTAGCTGACAACTCGGTGTTCGACAGGGTGTTCGACTCCGCAGCCGAACCCATCGACTCCGATGAGATGATTGGTCAGTTCGTATCTCCGGGTAGGTTGACTGTGGTTCCCACCTACCACGTAACAAGCAGTAGAACCGAGGAAGTCGTCGTACTGGCTCTCGCTTCCCTCCTCGTCGACAACAAACTCTCTACTGGGGGTGTCGATTCTATCAAGCAAACACCTCTAATTCTGGGGATGGACGAGGCTCACAACTTCCTGGCGGACGCGGATACAGCACAGGGAAGAAAGATACGTTCCAAGTTTAGCGAAGCAGCAAAACAGGGACGGAAGGAAAGACTCGGTCTGTTTCTAATTACCCAGGATCCGGGCGATATAGCTGACGCGGTGTTCAAACAGATAAACACCAAACTGGTTCTCAATCTGGGTGACGAGTCCGCGATAAAGAGCCTAAACCTACCTTCGGATCTCGAAAACAGGGTTCCATACCTCGAGAAGGGCGAGATGGCTATTTATTCACCCGACAACTCGGTGCCGGTGGAGGTCGTGGGTCTCGAAAATTCAGTTACGAGGCACGGATAGACGGTTTTTGACGGCACGGATAGACGGTTTAACCTACTCCTTTTTCAAATAAATTTAAGTAGTTATCTATCGTAACCCACACGATTATGGGTGAAGATTTAAATGAGGGCCAATCCGGCGGGGAAATGTACTTACTGGGCCGGAGTGGCGGTATCAAGGGTGGTACCGCCGACAGCGACGAGCTTTACAGTGGGGATAAAAAGATATGGGGGCTCGAAGATCTCTCGAGGGACAGGTTCCAGGATGCAGTTCAACAGCTGGAATCCAGGGATGAGGTTAGTTGGAGGTCAGGCCAGGGAGATGGAAACCGGAGTTACAGCCTCCGGATACTACAGCTATCCGAGGAAAACAAAACCGAAATGGATTCAGAGCCGGAGTTCTTAATGACCGTGGAACAATCGTCCGAGCCGGATTACGCCGACGGTTTTTATAAAGTAGTCTTCGATTCGATCAGGAATCCACTGTTCGTGGTAGATGTGACTGCGGATGGGGGGTTCAGATATCTAAGGTTTAACGAAATGCACCAAGAGCTTGCCGGTACCGAGATCCAGGAGATCGAAGGAAAGACACCTAAACAGGTGTTCGGTGAGGAACAGGGCGGCAGGATTGCCGAGAACTACAGGAACTGCGTGGAGAAGAAGGAGATCCTGAGCTACCCCGAGGAGGTAAGGTTCAGGGGTGAGGATCGGAGCTTCGACACGACCCTGGTTCCGGTAATCCGTGGTGGTGAAGTGGAGATGATAGTCGGTTCCGCACACGACGTTACGGAAAGGGTACGGAGGGAGGAGGAGCTTGAAGAGAAGAAGGGGTTTTTAACCCAGATAGAGGAGAACGTCCGTGAAGTCGTCTGGATATCGACTCCCGGCAAGAACGAGATCCAGTTCATAAGTGACGCCTACGAGGAAATCTGGGGAAGATCGAAACGTGAGCTCGAGGAGGATCCGCTGTCCTTCGTGGATGCCGTACATCCAGAGGACAGACGGAAGGTAGTGGAACAGCTCGAAAAACAGAGGACAAACCCCGAGGAGTACGAAGTAAGCTATAGGGTGGTCCAACCCGGGGGTGAGGAGAGATGGGTGCATGACACGGCACGGGGCGTCTACAAAGAGGGTGAACTTAACAGCGTGGTAGGGATCGCTCAGGACGTCACCGAGAGAAAAAGGAGGGAGATGGAGCTTCAGGAGGAGAGGGACAAGCTCGAGACGGCGTTGTCAGCCACGGATACAGCCGTGGTTATCTGGGGCGTCTCGGACGGCACCATAACCTGGTGCGGAGGCGTGGAAAACATGCTGGGAGAAGACCCCGAGGGAGGCAGAATGATCGATATGGTCAGCAGCAACTACAAGAACTCGGTTGAACGCAGTATCGACAGGGTAGTGGAGACCGGAGGTCCTGGAAAGGTAGAATTCAGTGACGGAGAAGGTACGTGGTACGAAATGGAGTTCAGCAAGATCCAAAACGAAGAAGAAAAAAGCTACGTGGTCGGATTGATCTCTAAGAGAGACAACAAGAAAGAACTCCAGCACTGACTGTACTTTATTCCACCTGTCTAAATTTTCCCACTGATAAATAATACGGAGGCTACGGCGTATTTCCGGTTCCTGATCCTCGTTGGTGGATAAAAGAAAAGTTTTTCCACACCTCAAACGAAACTACAGATAGAGGGCTCGTAGATCAGTGGTAGATCACTCCCTTGGCATGGGAGAGGCCGCGGGTTCAAGTCCCGCCGAGTCCATCGGAGCGACCGAGTTCTAACGAAGGAGCGAGAATGCACTCAACGGGACTTTGTACCCAGGGAAGTCCCATCCAGGAATGACCGAACGTAGTGAGGTCACAAGCCCGGAAGGTCTGACCGCGGGTTCAAGTCCCGCCGAGTCCATTGGTTTTTTGATTTGAAACAGAACGCTACTTCGGGGGTCGGTTTTAAAGGTCTAGATAATTTTTGGTTTCCTGGAATGTTCCGTATTTCCTGTTTATCTACATATCTGGTATAATATAACTATATGAAAAAATTTTAGATAGATATTCCACAGGGTTTAACTCCTGCAAAAATAGATCTATAATACTTATTAGCAGCTGCTTTTTGATTTTATAGATCACAACACAGACCGCAAGACAGTGCGGAGGCGATCGAAGTGGTAGGGGTTTGGTCTTCAGCTTC
This sequence comes from Halobacteria archaeon, assembly GCA_042218125.1. Lineage (GTDB taxonomy): Archaea > Halobacteriota > Halobacteria > Halobacteriales > Halorutilaceae > JBDGRN01. The sequence goes on from JBDGRN010000046.1 coordinate 45,431, forward strand.
TCCAAAATAATTATGGTTTAAGTTACGTTCGATCTGAGTCCTTAAATCTTGCTTTTGTTTCATCACAACTTGATAATACGTAAGTTCACTAAAAAAATCTTAGGTTGTATTTTCAAAACTGCATAGACACTAAAGAAGGTAGTGAGGATCATGATATTCTATTCGACGTAACGCGTGAACCAATTGCCTGATTACTATTTATGGCTCTTTCTACTGTTTTCGACGGTGTCGTTAACTTTCTGTCCGTCATTGCAATCGGTATTTACCGTCATATCCATCGGTATTTAGTTATTATACTTTTGAGGTCTGGTGTCCTGATTACGGCGATGTACTGCGTTTTTATGGTCTTCATCATGCTTTACCTTGATAGAAGGAATGCCGTGCTATCCCAGTTTCAGGGAACAGAAAAACGGTCACTTATCAACGTATTCGGACGGTTTTCTATAGACATCCTGCACACCTCTACTTCTGTACTTGCTGACATCCACGTAGACGGTGTCGTACCGGTACTCCGAATGCCCCTGGTTTACCCTAATCCGGGACTTCAAAGTCACGTTGTGGGTGCCTGCCGAGAACCTGGGTTCGAAATGGAAACCTTTGCCTTTTTTCTCTCCATCGATTAACCACTTTGCCTCCTCTATTTTGTTTTGTAACTTAGTCTGGTCCTTAATGCTGAACTTTAATTTCTTTTTGTCGAAACGTCCTTTGAGGGGTTCGTGCTTGATTACCGCGGACTTGTTCCAGAGGGCGGCATTCATTATTCTGGTTTCGTTTATTACTTTCGTGACTTTGATGTTTACTTTGTCAGTATCCGAACCGCCCCTGTTGTCGAAGACTCTTAACTCGACTGTGTAGTTCCCCGGTTCCTTGTAGAGATGGTTCGCCGTCCAACCTTTATCCGTGTATCCGTCTCCGAAGTCCCAGTAGGAATTGTTTATAAAATGACCAAGGCCGGAGTTCGACTTGATGCTGAAGTTAATCGGCGTACCGTTTTTTACCTCCGTTTCGCTAACCTTGATTTCAGCGAGTCTATCTTTATCTATATCTCCAAGCTTCTTTCCTGAAGGACTCAAAGTTTCTGACTCACCGGGATCTTTCCCGTTTCCGTTTGATTTTTCCCTGTCTTTGATCTTCGGTTTTTGACCTGAACCGTTGCTCGTGGCTTCGGATGAAACTGAGGTCAGGTTTTCGTCCGAACCGTTTCTGAGGTTATGTTTTTGAAACGTACTGTCTATAGATTCCTCGGTAGACTCTGTCATAACACCTGCCTGGTCGGCGGAATCACCGGTGGTTATCTCGCTGAGTAGATAAACCTGAATACCACCTGCTCCTACCAGGACAAGCGCACCCATTAGGACTGTGAAAACCAAACTCCAGTCTATTTCCCTCCAATCATCCATCTGTTAGAGAAAAATAAGTTTTTAGGTATTTAACTGTAAGGATAAAAAGTAAGTCAAATAAAGCTTTCTTCTTGATTTGGAACATCAAAACGCTGTATATCCGGTATTATTTTTTCTAATATCAGTAGGGCTTCTACCCGAAGTCGGTTTCCACCACTATTCTATTTCGAAAACTGACGAAAACCGGCACTCTTCCCTACGGTGTACTGTGGTTTTTCACTATTCGAAATAAGGACGGAGTAGAGATGGGTTCGCCCAGATTTGAACTGGGGACCTCCTCCATGTCAAGGAGGTGTCATAACCAACTAGACCACGAACCCTGTGGTGTGTTTTTACGGTTTGGTTCAAATAACTGTATCGGTTAACTACCGAATATACGAAGGTTAGATACCTCCTTTCTCATCCTAATACTTCTGCTCTTTATCCCTTTTCTCAGTTCAAGGTTCGTACTGGCTGTCGTGTTCCCAAACCAGGTCGAAGAACCTTCCGAGTCCTGCGGCGAACGAGTTGTTTTCGGTGACCGCCGCCTGTCTCATATGTAGGGGTATTTCTTTTTCCTCCACGAGTATGATCGCTTCTCCGGTATCGTAATCCATGGATGGGTCGGCGATGGTCCCTCGCCAGGGCAGGGGTTTGTTGCTGTATCTGTACTCTATTCCGTGACGGTCCAGGATTTCCCTGGTTTCGATCTGAACCTCTCTACTTCTGGACTCGAGGTTCCTGGGGTGGACGTACAGTACCTTGAAGTCTATGTCTCTTTCCGCCGCGTCTACAATACCGGTTTTCACTTCGTCAATGTACTCGAACGCCTTCGTCAGAACCCGGATCTTTTCGTCGGCTTTTCTGTATATACGTCTCGTCTCTTTTTCGCTCGGGTTCCCGACGTCCACTACGTGAAACAACTCCTCGGTGGGTGTGATATCCTGGCTACCGGTTTCGTATATGGGTCGGTACTTGTCGAGAAACTCTCCACGGTTCTCCTCTATTCTGGCTTCGGCCTGTCTGTACTCCTGTCTCAGGTTTTCTCTCGCTGTTTCCAGTATCTCTTCTGGTGGCTTGGGCTGGTATTTCTTCGGTCTACCTGGAATTATTTTTATAAAACCCCTGTCGGCAAGCTGGTCGAGAACGCCGTAAATTCTTGCTTTGGGTATTCCGGTAGCATCCGCGAGGTTGGGTGCCGTAGTCCTACCCATCGAGAGGGTTTCCTTTAGCGCCGTCTCCTCGTACTCTTTAAGATCGAGGGTCTCAAATATCTCCTCAGTCATCAGTTTTTGAAATTCTTTCTATCCGAAGGTTACTGTTAGTTCAGTTGATGATAGGATGGTTATTTATTCTTGCCCCATTTTCAACTATCTGTCCAGTATTTTGGTGGTTGTTTGTTTTGTTTTTTGGTAACTATCTGTCCAGTATTTTGGTGAATGTCTGTCTTGTATTCGAACTCGGTTTATAAGGGATGACGAGTTTAACAGAAGTTTTATATATACAGATGTTATAGTTACTCAGTAACTGAGTAAATAATGTCTAACGAAAATGGTGAAGACCTTTACCAGGAGGTTGAGGACGGTGCCGGATGTGTCGAAATATGGGAGAAGCTTAGTGACGAAAGAAGTAATCAGGGAGACTAAGGAGCGGATCTAAAGATGGCTGTTTTACTTACAGGAGCGGATGGCTATATAGGGTGGCCTACTGCGTTAAGGCTGTCAGACAGAACCGACGAAAGGATAATCTGTGTCGACAACAACGCGAGAAGGGACTGGGTCGAGGAAGTGGGAAGCGTTTCGGCTGTACCAGTAGACACGCCTGAGGAAAGGTTCGATGCACACCCGAACCTTAGCTATATCGAGGGCGATCTATCCGATCGCAGTTTCGTAAAAGAGCTGTTGGCGGTCCACGAGCCGGACACAGTTCTGCATACGGCGGCACAGCCGAGTGCCCCGTACTCACAGATCAACGGCGAAAGAGCCCTATATACACAGAGAAACAACGTGTCGATGAGCGTTAACCTGCTCTGGGGTCTGAAGGAGGAGGGTCTCGAGGACAGTCATTACGTAGAAACGACCACGACAGGTGTATACGGAGCACCCGAGTTCGAGATCCCTGAGGGCGGCTTTGTAGCCGAAAGGTCCGGAGGCAGTGACTTCGTTCCGTTCCCCGCAATGGGGGGTTCGTGGTACCACCAGACCAAGACCTTCGACGCGGCCAACATGCGACTCGCAGACACCCAGTGGGACCAAAACGTAACCGACGTAAGGACTGCTATAGTGTACGGATCAGGCACCAAGGAGACACGTGATTCAGGACTTGCCAACAGGTTCGACTTCGACTACTACTTCGGAACAGTGGTCAATAGGTTCTGTGCACAGGCAGTAGCGGAGTATCCTTTAACTGTCTATGGAAAGGGTGAGCAACGTAAACCGATGGTGAGTCTCGAGGACACTGTCGAGAGTCTCGTACGGCTAGTCGAGGAAGGCCATGGAGAAGGCTCGGACAATCCCTCAGTTGGTGGCTTCGAGGTCTACAACCAGGTTGCGAGACCCATATCTATCGTCGAACTCGCTGAAACTATCGAGTCGGTGGCGCACGAGTACGACCTCGACACACAGGTCAAACATTACGAGAATCCGAGGGAGGAGGACGAGGAGCACAAGATGGAGATGGAGAACGAGGAGTTCGAAAGCCTGATAGACGGTATAGACTGCAGCCTCGAAGAAGGCGTCAGGGACGTATTCGAATCTCTGACCAAAGAGGAACCCAGAAGAAGGATAGAAAGCCACGTCGACAGGTTCCTTCCAGGGGTTCTACAGGAGTAAGGCCGGGATACTTTTTAAGTAAGAACACGGTTTATTTTTATAAATGTCATTTACTAACGATCCTCTCGAAATATGTGTCACAGGTGCCGCGGGATATATCGGTTCCCGGGTAGCCAAGGATTTCCTGGAGGCCGGTCACGACGTAGTCCCGGTAGACGATTTCAGCTACGGTGACGTGAAGGAAATCGAAGGTGTAGCTGTAGAAAACCTCGACGTACGTGATAGGAGTCAGTTACGTGAGGTGCTGGATGGTGTCGACGCCGTCTGTCACTTGGCTGCTGTCAGCGGGGTAGAGGAGTGCCAGGAGGAATGGGAGCACGCCTTCGACGTTAACGTTGGAGGTACGGAGAACGTAGCGATGCATTGTCGTGAGATGGATATACCGTTGGTGTTTCCCTGCAGCATGGCTGTCATTGGGGATCCCTCCGAACTACCGATCACCTCCGAGCATCCCAGAGATCCGTTGAACAACTACGGTTTGACCAAGGTCATGAGCGAAAACGATATCGAGGAACTGTCTTCACGGGGTGACGAAGGATTTTCTGCTGTTACCTTCATGAAATCCAACCTCTACGGTCATCACACCCTCGATGGACGGAGTATTGGGAAGTCCACTGTGATAAACATCTTCGTCGACAGGGCGATAGACGGGAAGCCTTTATCGGTACACGAACCTGGTACGCAGGCACGTGACTTCATACACGTAAAGGACGTCTCACGTGCCTACCTAGACGCGGTCGACTACCTACTCTCTAATGACGGGGGCGGCGCGGAAACTGTTCCGCTCGCCAGCGGAGAATGCATGAGTGTCCTCGACTTGGCGGAACTGGTTCAACGTGTCGCGGAGGAGGAACTCGAAGAAGCACCGAAGATAGAGATGGTGGAGAACCCACGGAGTGGAGAGGCGGTCAGCGACGACTTCACTGTCGATACCGATGAAGCGCGAGAAAAACTGGGTTTCGAGACAAAGTTTTCAGTAGAGGACGCCGTTAGGGAAATGCTAGATGAAGCGACATGATAACAACTACGGCGTATACAGGCCTTCCCAATCTATGAATGGAGAATGTTGGATAAATGGTGTATGTGGATTGACTGTAGTGAGTGGCTTGATAAATGGATTAAACAAGAATAAGAACTCTGTATGTGGAGTGACTGGAGTTAGTAAGCTTTTAAATAGGGTAAATGTGGTTGGCGAACCTGATTCTTTCCCGGTAGGTGATGGTGCGTGAAAGCCGTCGTACTTGCCGCAGGCGAGGGAACCAGGATGCGTCCCCTGACGTACACCAGACCGAAACCGATGTTGCCTGTCGCCGGAACGCCTCTTCTGGAGAGGGTAATGGACGCAGCATACGAACACGTCGACGGATACGTCGTGGTCGTTGGTTACCGGTCCGGGGACATCCATAATTACTTCGGGGACAGCTACAGAAACAAGAAGATCGAGTACGTGGAACAGGGTGAACGAGCCGGTACTGCGGATGCCATAGAGGTGGCCGCGGACGTAGTTGACGAGAGGTTCGTGGTTCTCAACGGCGACGTCGTTATATCCAGCGGACTGATCGGGGATCTCACCCGTCTCGACGGATGTGGTATCGCGGTGAAACCGGTCGAGAATCCAAGCCAGTACGGAATAGTGGATCTGCAGGGAGGTCCCGGGTCCAGGGCTACAGGCGAAGTTTCGGGTATTGTCGAGAAACCGGAGGATCCGTCGTCCAGTCTAGCTAACCTGGGTACCTACGTATTCGAACCCGAGGCCTTCGAATACATACGTGATACGGGTATGAGCAGCAGGGGGGAACGTGAGATCACTGATACGATCTCCTCAATGTTGGACGACGACGTGAAGTTCGAGGCGGTTGAGTATGACGGCAGGTGGCTCGACGTGGGTAGGCCTTGGGAACTGATCGAAGCGTCGAACGCAGTTATGGAGGCCGAGGGTTTCACGAGATCCGTAGAGGGTATGGTCGAGGACGGCGCGACGTTGAAGGGGGATGTCGTGGTTGAGGGGGGTGCAGAGGTTCTTTCCGGTGCATACGTCACGGGTCCGGTACGTATCTGTACTGGAGCAAAGGTCGGTCCGAACTGTTACGTCCGCGGAGGGACTGTGGTGGGTGAAGGTGTTAGGGTCGGGAACGCTGTAGAGGTGAAGAACAGTATACTGATGGAGGACGCGGCGGTAGGACATCTTTCCTACGTCGGAGATTCGGTCCTGGGAAGGAACGTAAACTTCGGTGCCGGTACCGTAGTCGCTAACCTACGCCACGACGACGAGAACGTCAGGATGGATGTTAAGGGCGAGCGCGTCGATACAGGGAGACGTAAACTGGGGGTGGTTCTTGCTGACGACGTGAAGACCGGTGTCAACTCCTGTCTCAACGCCGGAGTTAAGATGGGTGTGGGTGAAACGGCTCTTCCAGGGGAATCCGTTTTTGAAGACAGAGGTAACGTTTAACAGATGGACGTTCAATACTTTCAACAATATGTTTCGATTGAAAGGTACGTTTCGTTTGAAAGGTAGGTTTCGTTCGATGAGGTTGGATTATGGTTGAGGGGAACGGCAGCGATCTAAAAGCAGTGGTTCTGGCTGCCGGCGAGGGACGTCGTCTGAAGCCGCTTACTAACGTCAGGCCTAAACCCATGATTCCGGTAGCGAACCGTCCCTTGTTGGAAGATGTTGTGAAGGCGCTTTCGGAAGCCGGCGTCGACGATATAGTCTTAGTGGTTGGTTATAAGAAGGACCGTATCCAGACCTACTTCGGTGACGGTGACGACTGGGACGTCGATATAACTTACGTCGTGCAGAACAAACAGCTTGGCACCGGACACGCCGTGATGCAAGCGGAGAAGTACGTCGAGGGCGACTTTCTGGTTTTGAACGGAGACAGGATCGTCGAGGCGGATTCGGTCGAACAGCTTATACAAAGGTATCTCGAGGTCGAGGGATGCGTGATGTCGGTGAGCAGATCGGACGAACCCAGCGATTACGGTGTCGTCGATATGGAGGCCGGGAAAGCAGTTGACGTGAGGGAGAAGCCACCGGAGTACGATACCCGGTCCGACATAATCAACGCCGGACTTTACGCGTTCAACCAGTCGGTCTTCGACTACATCGGTAGAGGGGACGTCGGCGGCGAGATAAGTTTGACTGATGCACTGAGGAGGATGATGTCGGATATAGACGTTAACGTCGTGAGGTCTGAGGGGTTATGGATCGACGTCTCCTACCTCTGGGATATACTCACTGTCAACAGCCAGGTCATCGACCGTACCGGCGGGTCGGTGAAAGGGAACGCCCGGATTAGGGACGGGGCACAGGTATCCGGCAGGTCCCTCGTGGGAAACGACTGCCACGTAGGAACGAACGCAACCATACTACCCGGAACATCGCTGGGGGAAAACGTTTCCGTGGGGGCTAACGCCGTAGTTTCGAACAGCGTCGTGCTGCCCGACGCAACCATAGGGGAAGGCTCGGTTGTGAAGGACACCATTATATCCGGGAACACCCATGTAGGTCCTAACGTTACGATGGAGGGAGGTAAGTCGCGGGTTATAGTTGACGACGAACTCTACCAGGACGTACGACTGGGTGGGGTAGTAGGGGACAACACGCAGATAGGTGCGGCATCGGTGGTCGAGAGCGGGAACATAATCGGTAACGACGTCAGTATCGGTGTTGGGTCGTTAGTCAGGAGAAACGTGGATCCCAAAACTAGAGTGGAACATGGATAAGAAACATACAGATAAGAAACACGCAAACAAAACGGCTGACCGGTGGTATATATGTGTGGTATAGTGGGTTATGCCGGCCGCGGTGATGCGTTACCAGTCCTGATGGGTGGTTTGAGCAACCTGGAGTACAGGGGATACGACTCGGCGGGAGTCGCGCTCGCCAACTCGGAGCTCGACGTCTACAAGAAACAGGGCGAACTATCCAAACTCGAGGAGACTGTTCCCGAGGAAACCGGGGCACATCTCGGTATAGGACATACAAGATGGTCGACCCACGGTGAGCCGTCGGACGTAAACGCCCATCCCCACGTTGACTGCAGTTCCGAGATAGCGGTGGTACATAACGGAATAATCGACAACTACCACGAAATCAAAGTCAGTCTCGAGGAAGAAGGCCACGGATTCGTTAGCGAAACCGACACGGAAGTCATTCCACATCTCCTCGAGGACGCCCCCGGAAGTTCCTGGAGGGAAAAGATCGAGTGGGCGACTGGTGAACTGGATGGAAGCTACGCACTCGCAGTAATCGTAAAAGGTGAGGAAGTTATGTACGGTGCCCGTTCCGACAGCCCCCTTGTGGTTGGGCTTGGTGACGGCGCCAACTTCCTCGCGAGCGACGTCACGGGGTTCCTGGACCATACCCGCGAAGTAATGTTCGTCGAGGATGGAGACGTCGTAGAACTCACACCCGAGGATGTAACTATCTACAACGACGGCGAGAGGGTGGAGAGGGGGTCGAGTGAGGTCGAGTGGGATGCAGAAGCCGCAGAGAAAGGCGGATACTCCCATTACATGCTCAAGGAGATACATGAACAGCCCCAGTCTCTACGGCAGACTCTATCGGGGAGGCTCAACGTACTGGAGGGAGAGGTCGACCTTGAGGTAGATCTACCCGAGGAGTACCTCAACTCACTCGAGGAGATCCAGATCATCGCGTGTGGAACCAGCTACCACGCCGCTAAGTACGCCGAGAGCCTGATAGAGGAGCTAGCGGACGTCAGAGCGAACGCCTACCTCGCCCACGAATACGAGTTTACTGGTGGAAGGGATCCGTGGCGTACGCTCGTGGTCGCGGTTACCCAGAGTGGAGAGACAGCTGACACCCTGACTGCGCTAAGGAAAGCTAAAAGGAGGGGAGCCCGCACTCTCGCAGTTACCAACACGGTGGGGAGTACGGTGACTCGGGAGGTGGACGACACCCTCTACATCCGTGCAGGTCCCGAGATAGGTGTCGCCGCAACCAAGACCTTTGTAAGCCAGGTGGTTACGTTGATGCTTCTTTCGGTCTACCTTGGAAGGGAGAGGAATACGTTGTCGTCCTCCTACGCATCCGAGATACTTGAGAACGTAAGGGGTCTTCCTGGCGCGGTTCAGAAGGTACTGGATCAGGAGGAGTTTGTAGCCGAAACCGCGAGGGAGTACGGAAACGAGGACTCTTTCTTCTACATAGGGAGATATCTCGGTTTCCCGGTGGCTCTGGAGGGTGCGTTGAAGCTGAAGGAGATATCCTATGACTACGCCGAAGGGTTTGCTGCCGGAGAACTCAAACACGGGTCGCTTGCCCTGATAACTGAACATACCCCCGTTCTCGCGGTGTTAACCGAGGGTACGAAGCCTAGAGATACGTTGAACAACGTGAAGGAGGTGGAGAGCCGCGGCGGCCCCGTCATAGGAGCCTCCTCAATAGAGGGTTCCGAGAAGTACCTCGACATCGAGTTCGAGGTCACAGACCTTGGACTGATGGAGCCGTTGATCGCCAACATATACTACCAGCTTTTCGCCTACCACGTCGCCGACATGAAGGACCGTAGCATAGACAAACCCCGCAACCTCGCCAAAAGCGTTACCGTCGAGTAAAACACCGTATACACATCGGGGGGGGGGGAGGATGTTTTTTAATTTCAGGGTTCTTTCACCAGCAGAGACCCTCGTAAACCTCCAACCTTGTTCTATCGACATCTATCCTCCGTCCGTCTATCAGTATCTTACTCTCCATCCCTTCGAAACCCAGGTTTTCAAACTCGGGCCACTCAGTGGTTATCAAGGCAGCATCACATCCCTCTACGGCTTCTTCAGCGGAACAGTAGTACTCTATCTGCGGGAATATCTCCCTCGTGTTTTCCACCGCCACCGGATCGTAGGCATGTACCTCGACTTCTTCAGCGAGCAATGACTGGATAACATCGAGTGCACGTGAGTTACGTACGTCGTCGGTACCCGGCTTGAAAGAAAGCCCAAGTACCCCAACCTCGACGTCTCCGTCAAGAGTTACGTGTTTCTTGAGCAGTTCCACCATACGTTCGGGCTGGAGTTCGTTGACATCTACTGCGGCTTCCAGCATACGGGGACTGTATCCCTCGTCGGCGGCGAACCTACGGAGTGCGTCGACGTCCTTGGGGAAACACGATCCTCCCCATCCGAGGCCACTCCTGAGGAAACGTTCCGAGATACGGTCGTCGAGACCCACCGCGTCCATCACTTCGTATCCGTCGATACCGAACTCCTTACAGACGTTCCCGATATCGTTTACGAGTGAGACTTTCGCCGCCAGGAAACCGTTGTTAGCGTACTTGATCATTTCGGCTTCCCTCAGCCCCGTCTCGACGAGTGCGGCGTCAGTTGAATCCAGAACGGGGCGGTAGACCTCTCTGACCGTCTTCGCTGTATCTTCGTTAGAAGCACCTATCACGATCTTGTCGGGTTCGAGGAAGTCGGCGACAGCGGAACCCTCCCTTAGGAACTCCGGATTCATCGCGACGCTGAAACTCTCTCCTCTCTTGGTGCCAGAGTACTCTTCGAGCGTGGGGGCAACCACGTCCTCGACTGTGGTGGGGGCGACTGTGCTTTTGGTGACGACGTAATGGAAACCGTCCTTGTCGGATAGAATCTCACCCAGGCTTTTGACTGCGTCGGTGAGGATATTTAAGTCAATGTTTCCGTCGGTGCGGGATGGTGTAGGGAGACAGAGAAAAGTAAGTTCGGTTTCCTTAACTTCGCCGTAATCCGTCGTCGCCCTCAACCTATCGCCGGCGTTTTTCTCGATCAGTCCGTCGAGACCGTCCTCGTGTATCGGTGCCTCTCCCCGGTTGATGGTTTCAACCACCGACTCGTCGACGTCCACGTTCACCACGTCGTGTCCTAACTCGGAGAGACAGGCGGCTACCGTTGTTCCGACGTAACCGCTGCCGATAATAGATATATCCATACTTGTCTAAAATTCAACACGTGTTTATTTTAAGCTGTATATCGGAGTCCGGATCTGTTCCGATGTCAACTCACTGTCTACGAACTGATTCCCGCCCTAGGATTCGAGCACCAGGGGTTCGTACCAGTCGCGGTTGTCGCGGTACCAGTCCACGAACCTTGAAACTCCTTCCCTGATCGACGTCGACGGGTCGTATCCGATCAGTTCCCGCGCCTTCGAAACGTCGGAGTGTGTATGGCGGGCGTCGCCCTTCTTACCCCCCTCGTAGATCTTGTCTACGTCTGCCTCCGTCGCCTCGATTATGTGGTCGGCGAGTTCGTTTATCGTTATGTTTCCGGTTGATCCGACGTTCATCGACTCTCCATCGACCCCCTGGGCGGTAAGGAGTTCCAGGTTCGCCTCCACCACGTCGTCGATGTAGGTGAAGTCCCTGGTCTGTTCTCCGTCGCCGTAGATCACGGCGGGTTTACCGTTGAGACACCGGGAGGTGAAGTTCGTGATCGCCATGTTGGGGCGCATCCTGGGTCCGTACACGGTGAAGTACCTGAGGCTGACCGTCGAGAGTCCGTATATGTCGTTGAATACCCTGCAGTAATGTTCCCCCGCCAACTTCGTCACGGCATATGGACTCTGGGGAACGTTCTGGTGGTCCTCGTCGAAAGGCAGGTAGTCCACCTCTCCGTAGACACTCGACGATGAGGCGTTCACCACTCTTTCGACCCCGTGGTCCTTCGCCGCGATCAAGACGTTTAGGAGGCCTTCCACGTTAACGCGGTTGGGTTTGAGAGGATTTTCGACGCTAGTACGAACGCCTGCCTGTGCCGCCTCGTGGAAGACGAACTCGACGTCACCGTCGGCGATCAACCTCTCCACCGTATCGGCGTCGGTTACTGAACCCTCCACGAACTCGTAGTCGTTGCCGCCCTCGTCCCTACATATCTCGATGTTACGTTCCTTGATACCGACGTCGTAGTACGGGTCGAGGTTGTCGAGAACCGTGACCTCGTGGCCGTTTTCGAGCAGCGCTTTCGATATATGACTGCCTATGAAACCCGCCCCACCTGTCACTAGAACATTCATACTTTTATCTGAACTTAGGTGGAACATTATGGTTATGGTTAACGGACATGAAATCCGTTACCGTCCCAGGTACCTCCGAGGCGTGATCTGTCTGGTGTTTTACTCGTTTTTCAACCTTTCTTCGGCTTTCTCCCTGTCTTCGGGATATCCTATATCCATCCTCCATCCGTCTAGACGTATGGCGTCTATAGTTCTACCGCTCTGGATCAGGAGGTTGATCGCGTCTGTGATCTCGTACTCGCCCCTGTCGCTTGGCTGGACGAGGTGGCAGGCATGGAATATCTCGGGGGTGAAGGTATAGAAACCTGTCATAACCAGGTTTGAGGGCGGATCGTCGGGCTTCTCAACCACTTCGGTTATCTCGCCGTACTCGTTGGTGTCACATACTCCGTAACGTGAAGCCTCCTCCATGGGGACCTCCTCGACCAGGAAGGCGGCATCGGCCCTGTCTTCCTGCTGTCGGTTGACGACGTCTCCCAGGTTTGCCCGGAAGATATTGTCGCCAAGCATCAGTACGAAAGATTCGTCTATATAGGGTTCCGCCTGGAGTAAAGCGTGTGCGAGGCCGTTCTGGTCCCTCTGGTGTGTGTAAGTGATTGGGATTTCTCTGTATTCGTCTTCGTATCTCTCTATGATCTTTTCCTTGAGATATCCGACGACTACGATGAACTCGTCGACTCCGATATCGATCAAACTGTCGAAAACGTGTTCCACCAGTGGCTTGCCGTCGACCTCCACCAGTGCTTTAGGTTTATCCTCGGTCAGGGGACGTAGACGAGTACCCTTACCTGCCGCAAGAACGACTGATTTCATGTTAAGAACTCTCGTTTACTGGTTTTAAAAACTATGCGAAGAAGGTTTGAATGGTAGACGGTGTTGTTCCCCGTTCCAAAACAACTAAACCCTTAAATAACGTACCAGCCTCAAGTAAATGCCATCTAATGTTTTATTAATTGTTATGGACAGCGTTAGAGCCAGGAACACGGGTCTCCACGGCCATTACAACCAAACTACGCCCTTTCTGGAAGAACTCTGTCAGGAAACGGCCACCAAGTACCACCAGGCCAAGGCACCCGGTGCTAGAAGTATAACGAGCCACGCCTGTCTTTTTACGGGTCTCGACGTCGAGGAACACGGTGTACTAAGCGCCGATCACCGTCTCAAGGAAAACAGTACAGTCTGGGAGACACTCCAGGATGAGGGATACAGTACCGGGGTATTTTCCGAAAACGTCTGGATAACTGAGGTGGATGTCGGTCTCAGCCGTGGATTCGACAGGGTCGTAGGTCCACAGGACATACCTTATCCTGAAGCTATCAACCCGAGACGTTTCGTGGCGGAGAAAGGCAGGGGCGAGTACAGGGAGTTTCTCAATAAAGCTTGGGAAAGCGAACAGAAGTTCAAGTCGATAGCAAACGGGATCTTCACGAAGGTTTCATCGGAGTACGCCAATATTTTACCTGACTCCATGGACGCCAGCTCGCCTGGAAACCTGTTCCGTGACAGGTTCTTGGAATGGCTCGACACCGTCAACGGAGCATGGGCGGGATGTATCAATCTGATGGATGCTCACTCTCCATACATGCCGAAGGAGGACCATAATAAATGGGGGGACGATGAGCTCCTGAGTCTTGAGGAGAAGACAATGAACAAGTGGCAGCTGGCTTCGGAACCTACCGGGTGGTGGACCAGGGAGGCACGTGAGTCTATATACGACGGTGCGATACACCAGACGGATAGCTACGTAGAGGATATAATAGATGGATTGAAGCAGAGAGGGGAGTACGAGGACACCCTTATCGTGGTAACGAGTGACCACGGCGAAGGTTTCGGTGAACCCAGCAGGATAAGGCCGACGAGGGTGGCGGGACACAACGTCTCCGTACACGAAGTTGTTCTTCACGTACCTCTTGTGGTCAAGTATCCGGGACAGACCGAGGGGAGGGAGGTCGAGGAACTCGCCGAAATTAAGAGGTTCCCGGACGCGGTGGCTACAGTCCTTGACGGAGAAACTCCAGGGGACGAGGTTTTTCAGCCGGACGGTTACGGGGTTGCCTCGACGTTCGGAATTACCAGGGACGACCAGCTCAGGAGCCGTGCCGAGAGGTTCTGTGACGATCACTCAAACTTCGATGGAGTTTGCAGGGTCGTGTATGAAGACGCAGACGACGGCGGGGTACGAAAGTACGTTACTTGGAAATCGAATGAGGTAACTGTTAAAGTCAGGGATGCCCAGACGTCATACAAGATGGGTGACGGTGGAAGGGAGAAGGTAGACGAGGTGTTCGACGAAGTAACTGACGTCGGAGTCCGTGAGGAGTCCGGTGGAATGGATGTCGACGACGAGACCTACGACAGACTCGAGGAACTGGGCTACGTTTGATCATCTAAAATCGGCTCTCTATCTAAGTATAATACGTTTGATCATCTAAAATCGGCTCTCTATCTAAGTTACAATCTACATGTAACCGAGGTCTTCTAGCTGCTCCTTCACCTTTTCCCCGTCACCGGCGTCGTCGGTTACGTACTCCTTTTTCTCCGGCGTGTGGTCAATCTCTTCCAACTCACGGTGTACTGCCCCGTAAAAATCTGTTACGTCGTCTGTCCTCTCGACAATCTCTCTGTCTGTGGCAGAAACCATGGCTTCGTGGGTATGTACTCCGTCCTGGAGTCCGTGGTCGCTCACCAGGGCGAGTTCTTCATCCTCTTCCAGATCATTTTTTAGTTCGCCTACGAAGTCGTCAAGTTCGTCGTATGCCTCCATATGTAGATCGGGCAGACTGTGGGTGACGTGGCCTATAAGATCGAGTCCGCTGGTGTATCCGAACACGAGTTCATAGTTACGACTACGCAGTGCACGACGTACCAGGGCTATACGGACCATCGACATCTCCATGCAGAGCTCGTAGAACTCGACGGGATCGCTGCTTCTGTGGCCGCCTTTAGCTTCGGAGTCACGTTCGAAAAGCTCCCCCATGTCTTTCCTTAGTTCGTGTTCTCTGTCGGTTTCGTCGGGATCCACGACGTAGTTCGGTATCCCTATGGGTTTTGCCTCTCTTCCGTCGAAAACCGTACTGAAGCCGTTCTCTTCGTAGTAAGTCGCCTCCGTCCTGAATGCGTCCTCGTCCGTGTTGTTTAGGAGCCAGGAACCTATCCTGGCCTGAAGACCGTCGGGAATAACAGGTCCCGCGTAATCACGACCCATACGTATAACCGGGTTCTCCCACGCGACACCGTCGTCTAACTCCAGGCCGTGTTCCTCCGGTTTGAGTCCCGTAATCAAGGTAGGCCAGAGTTCGTGGGTGCTTGGATCCCCGGAGGAACTTACTATAGTATCTATTTCCTTCCAGGTTCCGAGAGTAAGGTTTGGATGCCTCTCAGGATCCACGAGCTCCGGGTCGAGTGCGTCGATTCCGAGAACCACCAGAGTCATTATTTTACGAAAAGCCTTCCGGGTAATTAACGGTTCCGGAAGCCCATTATACCGGTTAACGGCTTAACATCCGGAAGTCATTGAATACAGTATTGAATGCTTATGGTGGAACTGAACGTCGATAGGCGTTAGAAGTTTGGTGGGTATCGGATATTGAATCTACGTCAAAAAACAGTATTTAAGAAAGCTGAAGAAAAGTTTAGAGTGCTAACTGATGAGTCCTAACTAATGAGGCTGGCTAAAAAATCCATTTTGTTTTTTCTTACCGATGTCGGGACCTCGGTTATAGGTTTTCTCGATACCCTGTACTTCGCCCGGGTACTCGGCGACGAAGTACTAGGTATGTACTTCGTGGTGATCGCAGTACTTGGTTGGTTGAGGATACCTACGTACGGTGTTTCGAAAGCCATCAACAAACGGATCAGTGAGGGGAAAGATGCTAACGAAATCTTTTCAGCCGGTGTTATTATCAATCTCGGATACGGCTTAATAGTAACTGTCGTCGTTCTGCTGGGTTCAGGATACGTCAACAGGTATGTAGGTGCCGATGTTAGCGATTACTTCAGTATCTTGTTAATATTTAACATACTTTTCATTCTCTCCCTGGAGGGATTACAGGGACGTAAAAAAGTCGCCACCGCCGGTGGTGTCAGGCTTCTAAACAGGGTTCTCAGGGCAGGATTACAGGTAGCACTAGTTCTGTTGGGTTATAGCGTTACGGCGATGGTTGGCGGACATGCCCTCGCACTGTTGGCTGCATCCCTTGTGGGTGTCTTCCTGTTCGGATTCAAACCCAAACTGCCTTCGAGGGGGGCTTATAAATCGGTTTTCGATTACGGCAGGTACTCCTGGCTCGGGATGGTGAAGAACAAGAGCTTCTCCTGGATGGACATACTGGTTCTGGGGTTTTTCGTTTCGAAGGGCTTCATCGGTGTTTACGAGGTTTCCTGGAGAATAGCGTCCTTCCTGGTTCTCGCAAGTAACGCAGTCCAGAAAACGATCTTCCCCGAGATAAGCGATCTATCACAGAGTGGGGAGGAAGAGGAGGTAAGTAAACTCCTTAACGAAGCACTGTTCTACGCTGGTTTACTCGTCATACCGGGTTTCTTCGGTGTAATGGTTCTTGGAGAAAAGATCCTAAGGATCTACGGCGCGGAGTTCGTGAAAGGGGCACCAGTCCTACTGATTCTCGTTCTTGCGAGGATATTCAACGTCTACGAAATGCAGATACTCAACGTAATAAACGGAGTAAACCGCCCCGACGTGGCGTTCCGGCTAAACTTCGTCTTCCTTGTGGTAAACGTCGCATTGAATATCACTTTCATATACCTATACGGATGGATCGGTGCGGCGGTAGCGACCGCTCTTTCAAGTCTAACCATACTGTTCCTGGGATACAAGATGCTGGACGAAATCACGGGAATACCCCATCTACCCATAAGAGGTATCTCTATGCAGATCGTTGCAGGAATTATTATGGCAGCTGTACTTTACGTCCTGAGGGAAGTTTCTCCCATATCGAACATGTTCGTAACCGTTGGTATGGTTTTCCTTGGTGCTGGTATCTACGGAGGTTTACTCTTCCTGTTGTCCGATAGGATAAGGAGGAAAGTACTGTCTCTTGCTCCGATATAAAGTCTCTGGACACTAAACCTCCTTACTGCGGCCGGGAAAAGTCACCCCTTACTCAGTACGTCTGACAGTATCTTCCCGAATCCCTCTACCGAGGCACGGTAGCTGTATCTTTCCACACAAAGCTCCCTGCATCTACGGCTAATCTCGGTGAGGTCGTCCCTCTCGAGTATCTCCTCAATCCTCCGTGCTATCTTTTCGGGATCTTTTGATTCCATGAGGAACCCGGTTTCACCCTCTCTTACTACGTCTGGTATTCCCGACACCGGCGTCGCATAAACCGGGGTTCCACAGCCGAACGCCTCCTGTATCGAGGTAGGAAGTCCCTCGGTAGGGCTCGACGGCATCACGACTAACCTCAGATCGTTGAGGTTTTCAGGTATCTCGTCGTGCTCCACCCAACCCTCCATCTCGACCCTACCTTCCTCTATTTCATCGCTGAGTTCCCTTTCGACGTCCTCTCTGTAGTCGCCATCCCCCACGAAACGGAACTTTATCTCCGGGTCGAGGTTCTTGACCGCCTCGACTAGAACGTCGATTCCTTTCTCGGTGTCGAGTCTACCTACGAAACCGATCCTGTCTTCACGGTCCTCGAAACTCTTCTCGGGACGGAACTCGTCGACCTTGATGTAACGGGTGCCGTAGGCGTAGAGCTTGTCACGGAACCTGGAAACACCGAGTTCGGACGCCATCGAAGGTGTGTAAGTGACTACTCCGTGGGAGAGGTAGTAACCAGTCATCTCCAGCAGCCTCACCAGACTGTACAACACCATGGCGACGACGTCGGACATATCCTTCTTCCACTCCATCCTCAATGTCAGAGCAACGTCTCCCCTCGGCTGCACCAGGACTTTCCTACCTATCAGCCTGCTGTAAAGTATGGGTACCACGTATGCCTGGCCGCCGAAGAAGTATACCACGGATGCGTCGGTCTTCCTCACCGCGTTACACACCCGTAACTGGTTGGAGAGAAACCTCGACAACGTGGAAAGAAAGCTTCCGCCCTTTGTGGTGTGTGCGGTTTCGGTGACGGTATACTCTCCTTGTATCTTCGAACTCTCCGCTAAAGCCGTAGTCACCAGGGAGACTTCCGTCAACGCCGAAAGGACGTTCAACAGGAGGTAGGTCGCGTTCTGTGGTGTCTCCTTACCCCGGAACGTTACGACACAAACGCCGGGACCGTCTTGCGACTGCCTCTCCGATGGCTTATTTGGTTGTCTTCCGTCTTCCCGCGACTCCGTAGATACGTCCCCATCTTCCTGTGTCATCTTAGAGGTATCCCAGATCCTCCAGGTGGCCACGGGTTTTGTCGTCAACCTCGTCCGCAGTCGCGTACCTCTGATCGTCGTCTCCGATCAAGTCGTCCAGTACATTTTCTAGCTCCCCCTCGACCTCTGGGTGTTCTCCGTAAAGGTTACGTGACTCACTGGGATCCTGTGCGATATGGTAGAGCTCCACAGGTTCGAGATCGCCGTTTGCCGTTGCAATCAGTTTCCATTCGTTGGTTCTGACTGACACCAGCGAATCGATATTCGCCCATCCGAAGCTGTACCTCTCGTTCATCTTGTGGGTGAGTTTGTTTGCCTTGGTGAGCTGTCCGTGGTAGGTTTCTGAGTAGGCGTACTCCGGGAGATCGTTCGATAGGAGTGAAACTCCATTTATTTCGTCGCTGTACTCGTCGTACTCATCGAGTTCGATTTCGAGGCCGTCGAGTAACGTCGGGGCTATATCGATAGTCCTAACCTGTTTATGTACATCGATGTCGGGGAACGGTTCCCCCGATATAATCAGTGGAACACGGACTATGTTGTCGTAGACCTCGACCGCGCGGAACTGGGAACCAACTCGTTCGCCCTCGTGGTTGTATACCCATGGATACCCGTGTTCTCCCGGCATCTTGGAGCCGTGGTCGGCGGTCACGACGTGTACGTCCACCTCTATCAGGTCGTCCAGCACACCAAGCTGACGACCGACGAAAGCGGCTTCGTCGTAGTACCGTTTCTTCTGTCTTCCTATGTACTGCTCGACGTTCTCGTAGACGTGTTCGTCGTCGAAATCCGGTTCATCCCTCTTCCCGAACTCGGAACGGAGAGTGAAATGCAGGTCGAAGAAATGGAGAAAGACGAAGTTGTCCTCACCCTCCTGATCGTCGAGCCAGTTCACTGCCCGGTTCACCAGGATGTTTGCCGGACCCAGCTCCTGTCTGCCCTCCTTCCTGTCGTCTATACAGGTAACGTGTTCGAACTTGTCGAATCCCTTGTCTAGGTTTCCGGTAGGTAGAGGATATCCACCCACGAACGCAGCCGTATTGTATCCCTCTTCCTGAAGTACTTCAGGGAGGGTAGTGGCGTCGGTATGGTAGTCGATCAGCCATCTAACCCCGTGGTTGAATGGATATATACCTGAGAGCATGCTGGTGTGGGAGGGGCTCGTGAAGGCCGCCTGCGTTATGCAGGTGTCGAAGTAGCTACCCTTGTCCTTCTTTCTCTCGTAGAACTCCTGGTCGAAGGCATCCGGACGGGCGCAGTCGACTGACGAGAATACGATGTTCATATATACCGGTTTATTAGCCTCGAACCATATGGTTCATTCGGAAATTTAAATAAGAAACCGGGAAAAGGTACATAGATTTACAGGATGGATTAACGGGAAAAGGTACATAGATTTACAGGATGGATTAACGGGAAAAGGTACATAGATTTACAGGATGGATTAGTTACAGGGTGGAAGTTATTTTAGTTGCTCTGTTCGACGCGGTAAGCCGGAAAGTAGCCACTCTCCGTGTCTATGCCGGACTCTCCGGCAATTTCTACCAGTTCGTCATAAACCTCCTCCATATGTATCCTTTTACTTATGTAGAACTCTCCCCGGTTAGGTGAAAACGAGCTCTTGAACTTGAATACACCCGGTCTACCTCCCTGAAAGTCGAATATATCCAGGCCTATGTCGTGTGCGTGCATCACTACCCGGTGGTACATCAGGTTGTTGACTCGCATGTCCCAGTAATCGGGGTTGGAGGCGCTAAGGTAGTGGTATCCTCTCAAGTCATCCAGAACCATGATGAATCCTCCGACGGTTACGTTATCGTCCGAGTCCATCGCTATCACGAAGTCAGCGAAATCGCTTCTATAGAGGTCGAGGAAGAACTCGAGTTCGAACCTGTAATGTTCGGTGGCGTCTTTCCCCTCCATCGCGTTGCAGTAAATACTGTGAAACTCCTCGACTTCATCCTCGTCCTCCGCAACCTCAGTCTCCAGTGGCGTGTCCCGTGCCTGTCTTATCGCTCGACGGTTCCGGCTCTCGTAGTTCTCCCAGATGCCGTCCTCTCCAACAGTCAAGTCGACCGGAACAGTTTCTCGGTTAAACGTGGGTTCGAGTTCGGGGAACAGTTCCTGGTTTCCGATGTTGGGGTCGAACCGTACGAACTCGGAAACGATGTTTTCACCGCGACAGAACTCCCGGAACTCCTCTACGAACGTGCCGGATAGTTCGTCGGAGGTAGTAAGGGGTCCGCCGTAGTACCATGAAGAAACGATGTCGCTGTACTCCTTTAGGGAGTTATCCGATCCATCCGCGAACTCCAGGTTTCCGAGACTCCGTCTCAGGAACGGATAGTATGCTACCTCCTCCCCATCCTCAACAACGAAAAGTTCAGCTTTCTCGTCCGGAGTCTCGAAGTTACCTTCGAGGGATTCCATGTACCAGGGAGCATGGTAGCAACCCCTGTCTGTCTCGTCAAATTCGTTGTAGAACTTTTTCCATTCTTCCAGTTCATCGGTGGTGTAGTGGTGCGTCTTCATCTGTCGGAAAACCTCTCAAATAGCATTTTAAACTCCAGTGTATTCGCCTTATCCGGTGTTTTGGACTACTTACTTACATGTAGGGGTAGTCGCTGTTCTTGTATTCGTCCGCCTCGTAATCCGTTATATCGTTTTCATCCATCCATTCCTTTATCTCCTGGACGCCGTCGGCTATGGATTTCTCCGCTTCCCATCCCACGATGTGGTTTATCTTGTCGAAACTTACCCTGTAGGTTCGTTCGTCCTCCTTATGTTCCACGAAACGGACCTCGGCGTCATCGACGTTATCCTCCACTATCCTTCCGACCTCTTTGATCTGGTAGTTGAGGTCGTTGTCGCCGACGTTGAATATCTGATGGTCAACCTTCTCCTCGGGCGCCTCCAGAACGTCCACGAACGCCCTTGCGGCGTCGTTAACGTGTATAAGCGGACGGTACTGTTCGCCGCCGTAAACCGGTATATCGTCTTCCAAGACCGCTTTGGCAGTAAGCAGGTTAACGACGAGGTCGAACCTCATCCTCCGCGACCACCCGAATATAGTTCCGAGACGGAGTATCGTGGGCGTGATATCGTCGGGACGTTCGAACATATCGTGGGTCTCGTGGAGAATGATGTCCTCGCTCTCTATCTTAGACTCCGCGTACAGCGACAGGGGATTGAGGTAGGAACCCTCGTTGAGCTCCATTAGCTCGCTCGCTCCGTAAACACTGCAGGTAGAGGCGAAAACCAGTCTCTCTACGTCGTGTAGCTTACACGTTTCGACCAGTGCCTTTGTCGCCTCCACGTTTACAGCCTGCGTAGCCTGCTCGTTCACACCACATGCCGGGTCACCAACGATACCAGCCATATGGATGACTGCTTCCGCGTCCTCGAGAGCGTAAGACAGATCCTCTATATGTCTTATGTCGCCCTCCTTTATCTCCAGCTCCTCGCATTTTAGAGGTTCGAGAGCCTTGCCACCGAAAAGGAAGGAGTCGAGAACAGTAACTTCGTGGCCGTTTTCCAGCAGCTCCTCCACTATGTAACTACCAATATAACCCGCTCCACCTGTAACAAGTACCTTCATTTAGGTTCAGCTTTCGAGGTTCATTTATTAAGCTTTTCCGAATATGGCTCAAGGTAGCTATCAGTCTTGGTCACGTCGTTATCAGTCTTGGTCTTTACCTGGGAGCAGAATTTCTTCCATTTTATCCACCGTATCCGATGGAACGATTTCCATACCCAGCCGCATCATGGTCCCAAACACGACCCCAATGATAAAGACAAAGAGATACCCTGGATTCTGACTGTCTCCACCAATTACTACCATACGGATTGTCAGAACCCGTAGGTAATTAAGGTAGTGGTTAGTGATGAAGTCAGACTGTGGTTAGTGTGGTTGAGGTTAGTGTGGTGTGTGGTTGAGGTTAGTGTGGTGTGTGGTTGAGGTTAGTGTGGTGTGTGGTTGAGGTTAGTGTGGTTGAGGTCGATTTGGTTAGGGATTATACAGGATTAATGTTGAGGTGGTTTGGGTTAATTTGGATAGATTGAATGCGGTTTACTCAAATAGGGGTGGCTATATATAACTAGGTTTAAATGTATCAGGAGAAATCCTTCGTTCTTCAAAATGTTTTAAATACATTCGTACGTAGAAGTTAGGTATCATGATAGAGCCCCACGGAGGAAGTCTCGTCAACCAGATAATTGACGATGATTTCGTCCCCGAGATAGCGAAGGATTTGGAGGACAAGCCAAAAATACACCTCAATGACGCCAGTTACCAGGACGTCCTAAACATTTCGGTCGGTAGGTTCAGTCCCCTGAAGGGATTTATGTCACAGAATGACTTCCTCAAGGTTGCGTACGACATGAATCTTGAGGACGGCACAGTCTGGCCACTGCCGGTCACGCTAGACGTCGACAAGGACAAGGCGGCCGAACTGGCTCCCGGAGAGAAAGCAAACCTCGTCTCACCCTTAGAGGACGAGGACGTCATCGGATACATCGATGTCGAAGAGGTCTACAAGTACAACAAGGAGGAGACGGCGCAGCATATCTACGGAACGTCGGATAGATCCCATCCAGGCGTCGAGAACTACTTCAATCAGGGCGAGTTCCTCGTAGGAGGTGAGATACGGATCTTTGAGGAACACCACCATATGTCGGAGGACCTCCATCCCAAGGAGTCTAGGGTTCTCTTTGAGGAGGTCGGCTGGGATACTGTAGTGGGTTTCCAGACCAGGAACGCACCACACAGGGCACATGAGTATATACAGAAGTCATCGCTGGAACACGCCGACGGGTTACTGATACAGCCGAAGCTCGGCGAGAAAAAGAAAGGAGACTACCGGGATGAAGTCATAATCGGTGCGTACCAGGAACTAATCGAATCTTTCTATCCGGACAACAAGGCAATTCTGTCGATCTTCCCTAGCTGCATGAGGTACGCCGGTCCAAGGGAAGCGGTCTTCGACGCACTGGTAAGAAAGAACCAGGGCTGCACCCATTTCATAATCGGACGCGACCACGCGGGTGTCGGTGACTTCTACGACGGATTCGACGCTCACAGGATATTCGACGATATAGATATAGGGATCAAGCCGGTGTTCTTCAGCTACTCCTTCTTCTGCCATCAGTGCGACGGGATGTCATCTGAGAAGATCTGTCCACACGGAGACGACGCACGTGTATATCCCAGCGGCACCAAGATCAGGAACATGATCACGAGCGGAGAGAAACCATCAAGCAAAATAATCAGGGAGGAGGTAGCCAACTATATAATCGAACAGGACGAACCGGTAGTCAGCTAGCGAGGTATTCAAGAATGAGTTTCACTTTATGGTTCATGGGACTTCCGGCGTCCGGAAAATCGACACTGGCGAAACGGACGGAGGAGTACCTCAGGGAACGGCGTATGAAGGTGGAGAATCTCGACGGCGACGAACTTAGGAAGAACATCCATCCCGACCTGGGATTCACGAGGGAGGAGCGTGAGATAAACAACCGCAGGACGGCATTCATATGTAAGCTACTGAACCGTAACGGGATTTCGGTAGTCACGGGAATGATCACGCCGTTCCGGGACTCCCAGCAGAAGGTCAAGGAGATAATAGAGCCTGAGGGTAACTACGTATTGATATACGTGAAATGTCCCGTGGAAGAATGCGCCGACAGGGATCCGAAAGGGATGTACGAGAAAGCAAAGGAGGGAAAGATAGAGAACTTCACTGGGATTAACCATCCGTTCGAGGAGCCTCTAAACCCCGACGTCGTTATCGACACCCTACACCATGACGTGGAGGAGTCTGTCGACCACGTGGTATCCAGACTCGGGGAACTCGGTGTCTTCGAGGAACAGGCGGAAGGAGATTACAGCTTCGACCTGTCGAAGAGCGAGGAAGAGGAGATCCGGGACAGGCTTCGAACCAGGGGTTATATAGACTGAAACATGTCGGAAAATATGGAACTTGACCCTGATCCGTCCTGTAATGGTTTGAGTCCAATGTTTTTGCTGTCCACGGAGAGGTCTGGTTCCAATCTTGTTCGAAGTATACTAAACACCCATCCCGATATCTCTGCCCCGCATCCGCTTGAGACAGGGTATCCATGGGGTAAGGTCACGTCACCCCATGAGATGGGTGAGGGGGCAGCGCGCAAACTAATCCGGGATGTCGTTATAAACAAGAACTACTCGTACCATCCACTCGAGGTGCCGATGGATGTAGACTCTGTCTACGACGTATGGAGAAGACAGCCTCCACATTCTCTACTCAGTCTCCAGAAAGCTCTCTATACCGAGTGCACGAGACGGGAGGGGAACAGTGGATGGGTGTCCAAGTATCCGGCACTATGGAAATGCCTCGACGGCATCGAGGAGTTTTACGAAGAGCCAAGGTTCATCTATCTCGTGAGAGATCCGCGAGATGTCGTACTTTCTTTCAAGACTTCGAACGTCGGGAGATACCATCCATACTTCAACACCGAAAGGTGGAGGGAGGAGCAGGAGAGGGGTATTGAGTTTTTGGAGAGACACGAGGATAGGATACATCTGATACGGTACCAGGATCTGCTGAAGGATCCGGAGGGAGAGGTAAAGTCGCTCTGTGAAACGATCGGTTTTAGCTACGAACCAGAGATGCTGTTCTACTACGAAACCGAATCAGCCAAGGTGGCGTCGGAAAAGGCTGAAGCTTTCTCTAACCTGTCCTCACCGATAAAGAGCGACAACTACGACAAGTTCTACGACCGACTCCCCTACCGCGAAATAAAGATTACGGAGAAGGTGGCTATGGAGGAGATGGAGTACTTCGGCTTCGAACCCGTCCACTCCAGGGAAGAGCTAGAAAACTTCGAACTCAACATCGAAAAATACGAAGAGGAGGACCAGAGGCTGGATAGAGAGGCAACTGTGACGGAATGGAGCGACAATCCCAGGGAGGAGTTCAAAAAACAGGTTACGCGGTCCTTCGCCGGTTACATGGTTCTCAGGTACGGAATTTTAAAATAGATTTTCACTAATCCGTTCCAAGTCCCTGTCGAAGAGCTCTTTTACTAAGTCACGTTTGACGAATCGGCATATATAACGAATCGACATATATAGATAGTTGTACTGTCCGTTACCTTTCTATAGGGAATGTAGCGAGAGTACCACGGGTGACCTCACCCGTGGTTGTTTACTATGTCCGGTATGTTTCTTCTTCCATCCGGATGTCTGTATAGAAAAAACATATGGGGGAGGCAGTTAAACCACTGCATATGGATAAGTTCGTAAACGTAGCTGAACCCGTGGTAGGTGACGAGGAGAAGGACGAGGTTGAGGACGTCATCGATTCGGGCCACTTCCTTCAGGGTCCAAGGGTTCAGGAGTTCGAGGAGAAGTGGAGCGACTATGTCGGCGTCGAACACGCCATCGCGGTCGCGAACGGAACCGTCGCGATCCAGCTTTCTCTAAATGCCCTGGGTCTCGAACCCGGAGAAGAGGTTATAGTTCCGAGCCTGACGTTCGGATCCACCGCTACCGCAGTAGTACACCAGGCTGGCGTTCCTGTCTTCGCCGACATAGACGAGGAAACATACAGTTTGGATCCGGACGATCTCGAAAGATGTCTTTCCGACGAAACCCGTGCTATACTTCCGGTACATCTCTACGGACATCCCGCCGAGATGGACGAGATAAACGAGTTCGCCGAGAAACACGACCTCTATGTAATCGAGGACGCGGCACAGGCACACGGAGCAAGCTACAGGGGGGAGAAGGTGGGATCCATCGGAGACGTCGGGACCTTCTCTTTCTACGCCACGAAAAACATCACGACCGGAGAGGGTGGTATCGTGACTACGGACGACGACGAGGTTGCAGAGACGGTAAGAAAGTTAAGATCTCATGGAATGGGGAACCGGGACGAACACGAACTCCTGGGATTCAACTACAGGCTGGGGGAGATGAACGGAGCGTTAGGAACCCATCAGGTCGACAGACTCGACGAACTCAACCGGAGACGTAGAGAGATATCCTATAACCTGTTTGACGAGCTAGGCAACCTCGACTGGCTGACCCCCGCAGAGGTAGAGGACCACGTCGAACACGCTTTCTTCTGGGCTCCCTTCCGGGTCGAAGAGGACGTCATAGGTATGACCGGGAAGGAGGTGTGGCGGAAACTCAAGGACGAGGGTGTAGAGACACGCCACAGGTACGTCGATCCACTGTACGATCAGCCGGTTTTCAAGGAGCACCGAGGATTCAACAGCGATTTCCCCTGGAGCGCGAACCCCAACAAACACGACTACGACTTACATCTACCTAACGTGGAGGAGATATCGGGTGCCATGATCGGTCTTCCGAACCATCCGAAACTCTCGGATGAGGATGTCGAGTTCGTCGTCGAGACGGTGAAAAACTTCGACGGGTAACCACGGGTGGTCGATCTGGAGGTCAAGAGATCCGAACTTCTGCCGCTTCCCAGTATGTCGAGGGAAGAGATGCTGGAGATACAGAGACGGGCCTCCGAGGCAGCAGTTTTTGAAAGTCCCGGGT
Source organism: Halobacteria archaeon (assembly GCA_042218125.1). Classification (GTDB taxonomy): domain Archaea; phylum Halobacteriota; class Halobacteria; order Halobacteriales; family Halorutilaceae; genus JBDGRN01. Next base: position 72,533 of record JBDGRN010000046.1, read on the forward strand.
CAGACGGCTTTAATGGCTCAACTGACTTTTCTGTGGCAGACCACTTTTCGTTATCTTCCCGTGCAGGCTCTGTCCCCGAGGATCCATTCGTAGCTGTCGGCGTCGACCAGGCTTTTCAAGAAGACTCCGTGGTCGCCGCCGCAGTAGCCATAGAATACGGTTCGCACGTCGATTCCGGTAACCTGTCCGAAACGGAAACTGTAGCCGGAGATGTTGTCCAGGGAAAGGTGGTGTCAAGAAGCTACGCCGAACGTCCGGTAGAGACGCCGTACATTCCGGGGTTGCTGAGTTACAGGGAGGGTATGTCTGTGGTCGAGGTTTTGACGGGTATGGATCTCGAAACAGAGCCTGATTTTCTTCTACTCGACGGAAGCGGAAGAATACATTACAGGCAGGCCGGACTCGCGACACACGTCGGGGTTGTACTCGATCTACCAGCGGTTGGCGTGGCAAAGAGCCTCCTGTGTGGAGAACCGTACGAGGGAGACCACGGCAATTTCACGAGAAAGGTAGAGAAGTTCGAGGAAAAGGGGTTTTTGGATGGCGGTGAAGCCCTACTCGTTCGGGCCGACGAAGACGTCGAAGGAGAGGGGGATATCGGCTACGTCTACCAGACGAGGCAGTACGACACGCCGGAAAAGAGGCATATCAACCCAGTATACATCAGTCCAGGACATCTCGTAACCAACGAAGCTGCCGTGGAGCTGGTGGAGAGAACTGTTGGGCGACATAAGCTTCCTGAACCCGTTTTCGAGGCCGACAGGTACGCCGACGAAGTCAAGAATGATCTATGACAGTTAAGTTCGTTTCCGTTTCATTGAACTCACTTGAGAATTAAGTTCGTTTCCGTTTCATTGAACTCACTTGAGAATTAAGTTCGTTTCCGTTTCATTAAACTCACCGCCATCTGAGCGCTCCCCATAAGTATCCCAGGCCGACCGAGAAAGTCAAGATTAAAAGCATCAGTAGCTGTAACGCCTCGGAGGGGGACTTTTTCTCGACCATGGAGTCGAACCTTCCGGGGATAAACTCGTTTAGGAGGTCGCCCAGGAAGTCGACTTCCTCGCCGTCCTGGGTTTTCGGCATCAGCTTTTCCATCCCTCGTTTTGAGTAACCCTGCCAGAAAGCCCTTTTTACGAGCCAGATGGGGTTCTTGCGGAAGTCGTATATCTTGTGGCTGACTACCGCTTCGGGGTTGTATATAACTCCTTTACCGTACTCCTCCTCTAGACGGACGCAGAACTCGGTTTCACGCCCCTGTATCTTCTTGGGCCCGAGACCTCCCTGTTTTATCCCTCCTAACTTAAGATAAGCCTCCCTGTCGTATGACAGGTTGGCTCCGAAGGTGTTCCTGACCTCTCCCTCGTCCTTCCTGAATCCCTTGTGGGTTGCGCCTATAAGAAAGTAGAACTCCTCGGGGATGTAGGATGCGTAACCCGCGACCCACTCCGGGACTATTCTTCCGCCGACGGCGACCGCGTCGTGTCTTTCGTAGGTTTCCACGAGCTTTTCCACCCAGTCGATTCTCGGAACCGCGTCGTCGTCCGTCAACGCCACGATATCGCCGTCGGATACGACGGAACCCATGTTTGCGCGGCTAATGGGTCCGGCGTCGTCATGACTGCAGAAGATCTTTGTGTCATTTCTATCACCGTAGTCCTTCCTTGCTTTTTCACAAACATCATCGTTACCGTCCACTATGATCACAAGCTGGATGTCGTCGTATGTCTGGGCGAGAACTGAGTCACAGCATTCCTTGAAGTCCGGATATCTGTCCATCGAGTAGGTAGGTACTACCACCGAGACTTTCATTTCCTGGACTATAGGTAGGAAATAAATAAAATCTTTTGATTCGCCAGTTATTTTCGACACGTTTAAAAATATATCAGAAAATCGTTATGCCAATGACTGATAGAAGTGGCATTAGAGTTCTTGATAGATATGCCCCGCCCGTGTTGCTTGCAGCTATTTTTGCCTTTATGGCCTGGCTTCGTTCCCTACCGGCCGACGTGATGATAAAACCCAACGCCGTGTTCTACAGTGGCAACGATCCATGGTACCACATGCGGATGGTTCAGTATGTAGTTAGACATTTCCCGAACTCCCCTGCCTTCGATCCCTGGTCTCTCTTCCCGTTTGGTACGGGACGGCACTCGGGGTTCGGTGGGCTTTTCGATCAGATTATAGCGACTTTCGCGCTAATTCTGGGTGCCGGTGACCCAAGCACCTACTTAACTAACGTAGTGGGTGCCTACGCACCGGTTCTGTTCGGAGCGTTGACGGTAGTTCCCGTGTACTTCATAGTCAAATCATTTACTAACAGATGGACTGCGGTTTTCTCCGCGTTGCTTCTATCATTGTTTACCGGTCAGTTCCTGCAGAGAACTATGGTGGGTAACCCGGACCACCAGTCGGCGGAGGCGCTTTTCGGCGCGATAGCTGTTATGGGTTTCATTGGTGCCTACAACACCGCGCTAAAAGAGAAACCGACGGTCGCACATTTCAAGGACCGTGACTTCTCCGGACTGAAGAAACCCTTGATTACAGCGGTACTTGGGGGAGTTGGTATAGCCTCATACCTAATGGTATGGCCTCCCGGCGTAATGGTGATATTTACGTTTGAGGTATTCGTGATCCTTCAGATGATCAGGGAGCACTGGGAAGGTAACTCAACCGAGTACTTCACTATAGGCGTCTCGGTATCCATGATAACTGCAGGCGTAATCAATCTGGCCTACGCCGATACGTTGACACTGAGTTCGACTTCGGCGTCGATGCTCCAGGCATTAGTTCCGTTCGGTGTCTGTTTAACTGCGATCTATATGCATTACCTGTCGCGGTGGTTCAGGAACAACGACTACGAACCATCGATGTATCCCGTTGCAATCGGGGTCACGATAGCCGTCGGGTTAATCGGTTCCATGCTCGTGTTCCCGGAAGGTATCGAGATGTTGAACAGACTGCTGAAGAGGGTGTACAGCTTCGGTCTCCTCAAGAGTCAGTCCGCATTAACAGTCGCCGAGCTAGCTCCCGCTTCTGTAGGGAACGCGTGGGTTGCCTTCGGAGCCATGTTCTTCGTCGCGATAGCGGGTGGATTTGTGATGCTTGCGCGGGTCGTATATGACAACAGACCCACGGAGCTTCTCATGCTGCTCTGGGCATTCACGATGTTTTCCGCCTACTTCACGATGATCCGGTTCGGTTACTACACGGCTCTGAACGTCGCAATACTCTCCGCATTTCTGTTCTACTGGATATTCACGGAGTTATTGGATCTATCGATGGATGATCTAAGAAACTACAACCTGGAGGGATACCAGGTCATAATCATCATACTGATGATCATAATAGTTCTTCCGGGAAACGTGGTCGCGATGTCTGCGGCGCAGCCGTCGTGGGATAGAGCACCACACCTCGGAGGATACAACGCACCCTGGTTCGAGGAACTTGAGTGGATGCAGAACGGAACATTCGACCCCGAAGATGCACCCGCCGAGATGGGTCAGAAGCTCGAATACTACGGTGCCTACGAGCCACCCAAAAACATGGACTTTGAGTACCCCGAAGGTGAGGGGTTGAGGGGTGCCTATGGTGTCATGTCCTGGTGGGACTACGGACACTGGATAACGGTTAAGGGCAAACGGATTCCGGATGCCAATCCGTTCCAGCAGGGTCAGAGAAGAGCCTCCGACTTCTTCGTTTCAGAGTCGGAAGAGAGATCCAGTCTGATACTGGAGGCTTTACCTTCGCTCAAGGATAAAGAATCTGCAAACCTGTCTAAATCCGAACTCAGGTCCATCATCGGGAATCAGACTGATGAGCAGAATGACGAGGACACCCGTTACATAATGATCGATGACAAGATGGCTGCAGGCAAGTTCAACCCTATAGCCACCTGGTCGAGAGAACTACATGGTAACCCTGGAACCTACTACTCAAGGGAGAGCTACAAGATCGGGAGACAAAACAAGTCGGTAAATCTCATCTCTACAAACGAAAAGTACGATAATACCACGTTGTCTAAGCTGTACTTCGGTGACGCGAATGGTATGGAGAACTACCGTCTGGTTCATGAAACTAAAACATACAGCCTGATTGGGACGAGGATTAACGTCGGTTCTGGACGTAGAGGGAGGTTGAACCAGTTGCAGTCCCGTGCCAGGTATAACGAACAGGTGCTGGCAGGTATGACGATGAAGGATGCCACCAAACTACCGGAAAAACAGCCCATAAGGCTAGGTCAGAACAACTTCCTTTACAACATACGTGTAGAGCCGGCAGTCAAAACCTTCGAAAAGGTCGAAGGAGCTAAAATAAAGGGTCAGACCGACAAACCCAACCAGAACCTGGTCTTGATAGGTAACTTCCGGATGCAGAACACGGGGAGAAACTTTACGTATGCCCAGAGAACCACTTCGGATTCGGATGGTAACTTCGAGGTAACCGTACCCTACTCGACCAAGGGATCCGTACCCGTTGAAGATGGTGGAACGGATTCGGCAGTCGAATCCACTGCACCATACGTGGTTTCCGTCGGGAACTCGATCCGTAAACCACAAGCTAGAGGTACTGTTAACGTGACCGAAAAAGACGTCTTACATGGAAACGAGGTTAAAGTTGAGCTGAACCAGGTGTCGATGCCGGAGTCTGGCGATAACGCAAATATTTCACCAGGAAACGAGTCACCCGTCGATACTGGGACGGGTGAGGGAACCTCCACCGACCAGGCGGAAAATACAACCCAGACGGAGGAAACGGATAACGAGACAGAAACTTCTAGTACCGACAACGGGTCTACGCAGACTGATTCGTCCGGTAACGGGTCTACGCAGACTGATTCGTCCGGTAACGAATCCAGCTGAAGCCGTTACCAGGACTGATGTACCGTCCTGGTTTCCTGTATAGGTATTAAGAAACCTGTTTCAATCCGTCAAAAAAGATTTAAAAATTCCCTGGAAACTCCGAGGGTACAAAGCTTTTCTACTTCATCAACATTCTCACGGTTCGGAGATATGAGAACCGTTTTGTTTCCTCTTTCACCTCAAGAAGTTGCGAATCACGATCCGGTACCGGGTCAGGAGTTTGGGCTCTATAACTAAATGGTATGTACTAATCTACACGTAGAATCTCCGTGTCTCCTGAAGGAGCGGTATCGAATCGGTTGGGGTAGCTAACTGTAATGTTTAGTGAGAGAAGTTGAATGGCTGGTGTAGCGAAGCCCTCGTTTTACGGTGTAATATTCACTGCTCCAGCAGTAACTGCGGTGACGATCGTACCGGATACCAGTATCCCGAACACGATTGCGGGAAACGCGTACTTGAACTTGATTCCGAATACCCAGGCTGCAGCACAACCTGTCCAGGCACCAGTGATGGGTAGAGGTATAGCGACGAAAGGTATCAACGCGAGGGCTCCGTACTCCCTGTACTTGTCTTCCACCTTTTTACGGGTTCTCTGGAAGAACCAGCTGAAAAACCGTTCGAAAATCCTGTGTTTTCTCGATAGGTAGCTCGAAGTTCTGCCCAGTAGAATCAGAAGAAAGGGCACCGGCACGGTATTACCCGTTACGCCGAGTATATATGCCTTGGGTATAGACATGTCGAAAACAGTGATAGCGACGGGTATCGCTCCCCGAAGTTCGAACACTGGTAACATCGCGATCACGAAGACGGTTAGTTCCGGGGGTAGGTTGAGGAATCTGGCGAACTCCTCGGCTTTCGCTACCGACATAGTTGGACGTGTAGCGGATGCTTATTGTTTTTTACGGCATTTACCCGGGATCTAAAATACATCTCCTGGAAATGTTTTCAAAATCCCATAAGAAGTTTGTTCGGTAGGAAGTTTGTTCGGAACTGTTTTTCTGAATGTTCCTAACAAGAGAGTCCGGGTCTAACGGCACCCGGTTATCTGCTTTATTCGTAGATCTCGGTGACTGTTTCCAGGTTGTCCTCTACCTCGTCCCAGTCGACTACCTCGAAGAAGTTGTCTATGAAGTCTTCTCTGTCGGGACCGTAGTCGTAGTAGTAGCTGTGTTCCCAGACATCGACTGCCAGGATGGGGTGGCTTCCCCAGAGTGCTCCCTGGTCGTGTTTGTCGACTACGAGGTTACGTAGCTGTTTGGCCACGGGGTCGTATACCAAGAGAGCCCATCCGCCGGCGCCGCTCGCGGCTGCCTTGAACTCTCCCTTCCAGCCTTCGTAGCTGCCGAAGTCCTCCTCGATCCTCTCTCTGAGGTCGCCTTCCGGCTCGTCTCCGCCTTCTGGAGACATGTTCTCCCAGAACAGCGTGTGAAGGTAGTGTCCACAGCCATTGTGTGTGACGCTCCTCATCGCTGCTTCGCTGCCGTCGAAGTCTTCTTCCTCACGGTTTTCTGCGAGGGTCTCTTCGGCGGAGTTGAGTCCGTTGACGTAGCCCTGGTGATGGGTGTCGTGGTGCCACGTGAGGACCTGTTCTCTTATATGTGGTTATAGTGCATCGTAATCGTAGGGTAGTTCCGGTAGTTCGTGCGTCATAACACCATAATATTGGGGGACGAAGTCTTAAAACTCTACCTATAAACTTCAAGACTTATTAATTATAGCGGTACCGGAACAAAACCTTCAAATTTTTTCACAGGTTTGAGTAATTAAAATTATTTCTACTGTATATTACGGGAATTTAAGTATTTACGTATAACAGGGTCATGCTACCCCTATAAGCTAATAATTTGGAGTTTATTCCTTGGCGTTGATATTAATTTGGGATTTAATTTTCGGCGTAGATGTGACGGCTCGTTCCTTTCAGGCTGCCGCTTTCGTGGGTTCGGTCTTGCTCTCACCCTCCACTAGTTCGTACTCCCAGTCCTGGTATCCTCCCGCGACGCTCGCGACGGTTGCATCGTCCGACACGCCTTCGTACGCCATCAGGAGACGGGATGCCTGTATAGAGGAGTTTCCATGGCGACAGATCACGTATATCTCTTCCGTCCAGTCGTATTCACCGAGCTCAAGAGTCAGGCGGCTCATAGGAACGTGGATTGCTCCCTCGACGTATCCGTTCTTTATCTCGTGTTCCTCTCGGATATCGAGAACCTGTATGTCGCCGTCGGACTCTATCCTGTTTTTGAGTTCGTCGGTTGTGATCTCGTCGACCATCTTTCTTACACCATTATTTGGTATCCCTATTTAAAAGACTGTCATTACCGGCAAAACTCTGTCAACAACACAAAGTTTTAAATATCTTTTCGGAGGTACAGGTAGCGGAAAACGGAAATTCGCCGGTAAAAAGTAATTATTTCGTCGAGACTCGACGGTTCTCCCTAGTCGCCCTTCTCTATCGGTGCACGTACCAGGTTACCCCACTCTGTCCACGATCCGTCGTAGTTCCTGACGTCCTCGTATCCCAGAAGGTCGTGGAGACAGAACCACTCTATCGACGAACGTTCACCAACACGGCAGTAGGTAATGATGGATTCGTTGCCATCGACGTCATTTTCTCCGTATATCTCGTCGAGCTCCTCCTGGCTCTTGAACCTGCCGTCATCCTGTAGTACTGTGGCGACTGGAACGTTTTTTGCGGTAGGGATGTGACCTCCACGCTGCGCCGTCTCGTCAAGTTCAGGTGGAGCGATAATTTCGCCGCTGAACTCCTCGGGCGAACGTACGTCTACGAGAGGGAGGTCGCTGTCTATAGCGGTACGGACGTCGTCGCTGTAGGCTCTTATGCTCTCGAAAGGTCCACCGGCGTCGTACTCACGCGGGGTGTAGCCGGGTACTTCCTCCGTCAGGGGATAATCCTCCTCGACCCAGTACTCCTTGCCGCCGTCGAGCACGTAGGCATCGTCGTGGCCGTAGTACTTGAACTGCCAGTAGGCGTAAACGGAGAACCAGTTGGCTATGAAACCGTCTCCGTAGAAGACTACTGTCGAATCCTCCGTAATTCCCGCGTCACCCACGACTTTCTCGAACTCGTCTTTCTTCAGTATATCCCGTTCGGTGGCGTCGTTGAGGTCATCATCCCATTTGAACCCGATGGCGCCGGGGATATGGCCGTCGTCGTAACGTGACGGGAAGTCCTTGTCGGGCGATTCGGGGCTGTTAACTTCGACGACGCGCAGTCCGGGATCGTCGGACTTTACTTCATCTAACCTGTCCTCAACCCAGTCTGCTGTGACCAGAACGTCTTTAGCGTATTCTGACATGACATGAATGTGTTGTATCTCGAACCATTTATACTCGGACGGTTGAGGTAAAAATTGGAACTCCAACCCGCCGTTTTATACATTGAGACAGATAATATACTTGGGATTACATGACACCAGACTCCAAGATGGTTGAAATGGATGACGTCGACATCGACCAGCTGTTATCGAAGGAGAATAAAGGTACCCTGGCACTCTCGGAGAATGACTACCCGTATTCGGTACCCGTTATCTACCGATACGTCGATGGAGACATCTACTTCAAGCTCGGTAGACCGAAAGACAGCAAAAAGATCGAGATCATCGAGGAGAATCCTAAAGTGAGTTTCACTGTCTTCGAAACCCAGCCCGAACCGGATTCGTCAGGTCCGTATACAGAGCTGGCCTGGGCGAGCGTAATTATTAGGGGTAAGCTCGAGGAAGTCGAGGAGCGGGAAGCGGCACAGGTCGCGCTGTCGAGTGAGGAGGGTCCCGCACCTGATAATCCATGGGGAGAGTCACGTTCCGACCTCGAGTTCCAGATATACAGATTAAAAGACGACGAAGTTTCCGGCAGAAAGGGTGGAAGCTACGAACTTTAGAAGCTGGAAGACGTGATCTAGGGAATACCGACCAGTGAATACGGGTTCAAGATAAATCCGCTTCGGAGGCTGAACTAACGGGTTCACTGTTATGCAGTTGGATGGGGGAGGTCTACGGGTCTATATTTGATTACCGGAATCCGTCTACGTAGGTAATCGGGTCATCTACTCCGGTTTTTCGGAACTCCCTGAATCTCTCGCCACATTTGTTACAGCTGCCACAGTGTTCTCCATCCACGGGATCTATACAGGAGAAACTCTTCTCAAAAGGTACATCTAGTTCGGATCCTCTCTCTATCACTGATGGTTTATCAATGCCGGAGTATGGTGTTTTTATTTCTATCTCGGTACTGAGGCCGGTTGTATAAAACCTTTCGGCGAGTCCAAAGAAATCCTCCGTCGAGTCGGGAAACGGATTACTTCCGAGAGTACCGTGGTATATTTCATTAATTCCGTTGAGACTGCAGAAAACAGCGGGTTTGGTTAGAAGGAAGAAGTTCCGACCCGGAAGATAGACCTCCTCGTCCCGGGAGTCCTCATCCGGAATATCCTCGTCACCGGTACTCCAGTGAGGAGGATACAGGTCGTCTACGGGTGTACTGAAGGTTTTTAGATCCTGGATACCATCGAGGTTAGCGACTGCGTTCTCCGCAGCATTTAATTCGGTTTCCTCCCAGGCGAATCCATTACTGACATATACAGGTACAACCTCGTAGCTATGGGAGAGTTCATGGAGTAGCACCGTACTCTCCACTCCTGCGCTGTACAGTAGACAAACCCGCTCCATGGTAGAGGACTGGCGGTCAACATGTTTATAAATAACCGTTTGGCAGTATAGTTACCTGTTTAGCAGTAAAATTGCCCGTTTGGCAGTTTAGATACCTGTTTGGCAGTTGGGATGTCTTCCAAGGAAATTTTCAGAAACCGCCGGTGAACCTGCTCCACACCACCAGGGTAGGTGGCACTACGACTATCGAAGTTAGGTATCCGAAAAACACACTGATGAACAGTAGTACACCGAACTGACCCAGAACCGGTGTGATCGCGAGAACTAAAGTTCCGTTTCCGACAGCAGTTGTAAGCATACTTCCGGTTAATGCTCCACCCGTCCCCAGCATGGTCACCTCTAATGACTCGTAGACGTCCCCACTCTCTCTGTACTCGGTAGCAAACCTGTCTATGACATGTACCGAGTAGTCTACCCCGATACCTATGGTTACTGAGAGTATGGTGGCCGTCATTGCATTGAAGGGTATGTCGAAGAAACGCATCGTTCCAAGGAGGAGTGCAAGCGTAACCATTATAGGGACGATGTTCACGACACCCAGGCTCCATCTCCCGTGTAGGAGTCTGTAGACCAAGATCAGGAAAAACAGTGTCAGTCCGATTGCGACCAACATGCTCTTGATAGCCGACGACAAAATTAGATCGGATACTGCCTGGAAAATCACTATCTGTCCTGTAGCGATGGCATGGAACGGAAACCTCGAAGTTAACTTCCTTGCGTCGGCAGAAACTTCGTCCTGGCTTGCGTCGCTCTTCACCTGGTATACGATACGGGCGTCCCTCTTGTCGGAGGTAACGTAGTTTTCGGCTTCATCTCCGTAACTGGAGCGCAGGAGTTCGTCGAAAACCAGGTTCATGTTTACGTCGGGAACCCCGTTTCCGTTGAGGTCGCTACGTTCCACCAGTTCACCGTAACCACGGGACTGTCTTTCGTAGGCCTTGATGTACGTGACTACGCTGGTGGATTTGGCGTTAAAGTCGTCGTTTCGCAGGAAGCTCGATGGCGGATCCTTACCCGCCCCATGTATCTGGTCGAGACCGTAGTTCTCGGTAAGTGGTCCCTTTGTGAGAACTGTAACCCTGTCGTTGCTTCCGCTCTCGAACTTGTCCTTTATCAGGTTTGTTACTGCCGTGATGCTGTAGTCGTGTGGCTGTAAAGACGCGGGTAGGTACTTGACGTAGCCAGGCTGTTTCTCGGGAGGCAGGAAGTCGTTCTGGCTGAACGAAGTATCGATCCCGGTTGCGTAGTAACCACCCGTCAACGTAAGAACAGCCATCAGTACCAGAAAGATGTAGGGGGCTTTCTTCCCGATCTTGTTTCCGGAGGTCAGGAATCCGCTCATTACCGAGTCGCTGGAACCCATAGGTTGCGTTCCGAACTCCGGTACCGGCAGATCCTCCCTTAACCTGTCGCTGTATATCTTGAGTGCTGGGAGGAACAGACTAAATATAACGGCTGTGAAGATGATGCCGATAGCGGCGACGATTCCGAACGTCCTTATGGGGGCGAGTCCGCTGGTTAGGTTAGCCAGGAAGCCCAGAGCGGTGGTTCCGGCGGCGATAAAGAAAGCAACCAGAAGCTGTCTCAGGGTAATCCTCATGGATTCTTCTATTCCCTTGTCTTGTACTCTTTCTTCGCGGTACCGGTTGATGTTATGTATGCCGAAGTCAATGCCAACCGAGAGTAGAAGAGGTGGTACCGAGATCAGCATCTGGGTGAAACTTATTCCCGCCCATCCCATGAAGCCGAAGGTCCAGATGATCGCAATAAAGAGCGAGATCAGTCCGAAAACCAGGTCGAACGGATCCCTGTAAGCAACTATCAGGAAGAAGAGGATAAGGATCACTACAGCCGGAATCACTATAGCGAGAGAATCTGAGATAACGTTTTTTAGCTCCTCCTGAAGAACCCCTTCTCCGAACACAGTGAAGCTGGTGTCTACGGCGTTTACTATACTTTCAATCTCCACCTGTATCGACTTTATCTGGTCGTCGACGTTTCCGGAGAGTGAGTGCTGGAGGGAAGCTACGGTGTAAGATGCTGATCCGTCCTCGGCGTTGAAGTCCTTGCTCACCTGGCTCTCGAAACCCGGGTTCTTGGAGGCTTTGCGGACGGCCCTGTCTATCTCTGTCGGTGTCGCGGTTTTGACGGCGGTTAACTGGTCGGTGAGGGAGGTGGCGTTCCTGTCCAGGGACCGTGCGACCATCGAAGCGGCACTCGATGTTTTCACCACCCGTAGGTCGGGGCGTTCTTTGAGACGGCGTTGAATCTTCAGCATCGATGTTAGATCCGGTTTTGAAAGAACGTTCGAGCCCTGCTGTATCAGGCTGGTCGACTCGTTGTCTTCGGCGAAAACCGGGCTGAACTCCCTATCGATCTTCTCCTGGGCTTTATAGGCTGGGATGTTCTCGGTGAACTGGTCGGTGCCCGTCTCGGTCGAGATGTTTGTAAGGCCACCCGCCATTATTAGAGTGACTACGAGAAAGGCAGCGATCACCCATACAGGCCTATTGACGACCCAGTCGTTTATCCTGGAAGCTATACGAAGAGACATCTGTCCTCGTTAACTCCTCTTTCTGTACAGAAGTATTACGGAAACTATCGCCAGTACGGCGGCGCCTGCACCGTATCCTGGCTGTGATTCGTCGGATTCTGTAATCTTCACCGGGAGAAGATAAGAGTCCGTGACCTTAGTTTCGTTTCTCGGGGTTTCGTACCTGAAGTCTAGTTTCACGGAGTTGTTACCGGGTGTCGAATCCGTTGACGCGGAGACGTCGAACTCTATACGGCTCGAACCTCCGCTCTTTAGTTTGGGTATGAATCCTGCCTTGTCGGAACTCGTGTCGAGCGGATCGTCGGTAAACACCCTTACCTGAATATTTCTCAGGGTCTCCTTACGGTTGTTTTTTACCTCTACCTCCATACGCGTTGTCGATCCCTGCTCGACAGAATCGTTCGAAGCGTTGAGAACGAAACTGTTTTTCTCTCCTGCCACGTGCACCGGCAGGTCGAGACTGTTTCCATGTCGGATCTTACCCTCGGGATCACGGTAACGTGTGTTGACAAGGAACTCCCTGTCTCCGGATTCTGCCTCGCTACCAACCTCGATACGGAAGCTGAAGTTACCGGTTTCTCCTGCCCGGAGTTTACCCACCGAGGAATGTTTGTTTAGGGAGTTGAAGTTCAGGCTTTCTATATCGAGGGATAGATCTAGATTTTTAGCCGTCGTTGAACCTTCGTTTCGGATGGTTCCAGAGATGTTACCCTCTGATCCGACCTCTAGGCTGGAACTGATGTCTTCGACGGAGAAACGGTTCCGGCTGGATACCTCTACGCCGAGGTATAGCGGCATTGATTTCTGTTCTACGCCGTTGGGCTTCCGGTAGTTAGCTACCGCGTCAATGGGATAGCTACCTGTCGGTGCATCCGCTGAAGCGGTAAACCTGACATTCATACGGGTCTTAGATCCGGGTTCGAGAGATTCTACGAACTTTGAGGTCGAACTCTGGGGGTTCTTTCCGGAGCCGAAGGATACCGCCTGGTTCTCGGTATTGAACTTCATACGAATGTCGGACGCCTTCTGGTTTCCTGTGTTTTTTAGTGTCAGGTTTAGGAGACCTGTACCGCCGGAGAGTACCGGCCGGGAACTGCTGTTGAGGATCTCGAAGTCGGGTTTGTTGTCCACGACTATCGAGACGTACTTGATTTCCGAACTTGATCGATCGACGTACTCCGGGCTGTCTGGGTTGTCGTAAAGCGCCGCGGCCGAGTAGTCGTAGCTGACTTTGACCGGGATTCTGTACCTACCGGGGTCGACCTCCTTTCCAATCTCTATCTTAAACTTGAGTTTTTCAGGTAGACTGCCCTCGGGAACGTCTCCTGCAAGTACTGTCCCAGACTTGACCTGTATGTCGGCATCTATAGCACCCTGCTTTATCTTGAACTTCGCGTTTCTCGCGGTTTTGACGCGTTTCTCAAACTGTCCCGGGCCGCCCTTTCTGATGTTTCCGTCGTTGGATACCGATAACTTGAGTGTTGCTGATTCCCCCGATCTGAAGTGATCTTGGGCGGCTGTTAACTCTATATTCGGACTTCCTATAACCGTGTTATGTGCCGCCGCCACGGGAGCTACGGCGACTACCAGGATGACAACCAGGGCAGCAAGATATCTCTTACTCATTGTGATTACTTTCCATTAGTATCTGGTATAAACTTACTGCCTAACTTGGTTGATGTGCCAAAACATAGCCTGGCAACGAAATAAAGACGGTCTGAACACCTACATCTAAGTTAGCGCCCCCTGATTTACATGTATGCAGATAGGCTCGGTTAACGTAGAGGAAGGTGAGACAACCAAGGGATATCTAGAGCTAATAGGAAGATCGACAGGACATATTGATAGGGCACCGGTTATGGCTGCCTGTGGCGACAGGGACGGTGACTGTCTATGGGTGGTTGCTAACGTTCATGGGAACGAAACCGCGGGCGTCGAAGTTACCCAGCGTTTATTCTCGTCGGTATCTCCGGAAAACCTGGATGGTACCCTCGTCTGTATACCGTCGATAAACATCAGTGGATTCGAGTCAGGCACCAGGCGTTCGGGATACGACCACAACGATCCGAACCGGGTCTATCCCGACTTCCGGAACGACGAGAAAGATGAGGACGTTATGGGTGCGACCGAGAGGGTAAACAAGCGGCTTTTCGACAGGATAGACGAGTTTGCAGACTATCTCATCGACCTACATAGCTGGGGTTACGACAGCGCTCCGTTCACGATAAAACACCGTGCTTTCGTACACGACGGACTACCTGAACCCCGGGCACAGGAGATAAAGGATGAGGTGGAGCTAATGTCTAAAGCCGTCGGATTCACTTCGCTGAAGGAGGAGCCCGCCGAAGAGATAATAGAGAACAACTACCACCGTTCTCTCGCGAGTGCTGCACTCAACGCCGCAAAAACCCCTGCAGTAACGATCGAACTCGGACCCAAGTACAATATTCTGGACGAAAACATCGGCACTACGGTAAAGGGTATACGTCACTACATGTCTCAGAAGGATATACTGAAGAAGGAGTCGGACAGACCCCAGGTAAGCAGTCTGTCGAACATGGATCTACAGAAGGCGTGTGCGAGAAGCCAGAGGAGTGGAATCCTCCGGAAAGCCGTAAGTACCGGTACGGAGTTCGGGGAAGACGACACTCTATGCAGGATACTCGACCTGTTCGGCGAGAAACGTCACGAAGTAACTGCGGAATCCGACGGATGGGTGTTCGCGTTCAAGAAAGGACGGTCGGTCCACGAGGGACATCCTGTCGTCCATTACGGCAGGAAGTCCGACGCACCACTCGTGGTTTCCCTACCGGAGAACTACAGACTCGAGTAAACAACCACGGGTGAGGTCACCCGTGGTACTCTCGCTACATTCCCTATAGATCTTAATTCGGCAAAACAGCCAACTGTCGGTTTAACGTCTGTTTGGCGGTGTCATTAATTGGCCTCGGTCTTATATGAGAAACATGGATCTCAAAGGCAAGAACGTCCTCGTAACCGGAAGCGCGAAACGCGTAGGTCGAAGGATAGCTCTCAGGCTGGCGGAAAGCGGTGCTAACGTAGGTGTTACCTACAGGACTAGCGACGAGGAAGCCGCCGAAACCGTGGAGGAGTTACGGGAGAAAGGTGTCGAAGCAGAGGATTTCCGGGTTGATCTTGCGGAGGTCGACGAGGTGGAGGAACTCATCGATTCGTTTCATTCCCGTTTCGGAGCAACCCATGGACTCGTGAACAACGCAAGCGTCTTCTACCCCACTCCCGTCGGGGAGGTTTCGGAGGAGGACTGGAACCGGACGCTGGACGTCAACCTCCGTGGACCGTTTTTCTGCGCTCAGGAGGCAGCCGAAAAGATGGAGGAAGGAAAGATAGTCAACATAGCCGACTGGAGCGGGTACAGGCCCTACACCAGGTATCTCCCCTACTGCATCTCGAAGGCGGGTATCATAGCGATGACCAAAGGATTAGCGAAGGAACTCGCACCGGAAGTCAACGTCAACGCAATCGCCCCCGGACCTGTTATGCTTCCCCCGGAGTTCAGCGACGAGGAAAGACAGCAGATAATAGAAAACACGCCCCTCGTAAGGATCGGTTCCCCTGAGGACATAGCCGAAGGTGTGGCTTTCATGATGGAGGGCAGCGACTTCGTAACCGGTACGGTTCTACCTATAGATGGCGGCAGACTGATCGGATAGCATAACCTGACGAAGATTACATGAACGATCCGGTTAGTACTCTATCCGGTTACTGTTCTATTTTTCAGGTTATCGGAAGATAACAGGGAAAACCAATATACTCTGGAGTTCCTCCTAGTTAGATATGTTCCGGGTAACTAAGGA
The DNA here is from genome assembly GCA_042218125.1 of Halobacteria archaeon. Taxonomy (GTDB): domain Archaea; phylum Halobacteriota; class Halobacteria; order Halobacteriales; family Halorutilaceae; genus JBDGRN01. Next base: position 88,470 of record JBDGRN010000046.1, read on the forward strand.
GATTGATTTCTGTTATGGCCATAGATTACAGAACTACGACGGAAAATGTCAGCACGTACACGGACACAACGGGTTGGCCGAGATCGAGCTGGTGAGTGACGAACTTGATGAACGTGGGATGGTTCACGACTTTAGCGACATAAAGGAGGACGTCAAGTCCTGGATCGACGACAACATCGATCATACGATGCTGGTGAGGGAGGACGACGAATTAATAGAGTATCTGGAGGAAAACGGTGAACCATACTACGTGATGGAGAAGAATCCGACTGCGGAGGCAATCGCGGAACTGATCTACAAGAAGGTCGACAAACAGGGATATCCCGTTAGCAGTGTAAAGCTATGGGAGACAGATACCTCTTTCGCGACCTACGAGGAATAGATCGTGTAACCGTGTAACGGGACGATTAAATTAGTACATGAAATTCAGATCGGAGTTTGTAAAAGTACACGAAAATTAGATCGGAGTTTGTAAAATAAATATGTATGTCGGATTCAGGGCTCGACGTTAACTGATTCTCAGTATCAGTGGTTTATATGTTATTCGGTTAACGTCACGTAGTTTTCCCTTACAACACAACGCTTTTACCACAATTCGCCGTATTCCATCTCATAAACTAAGGGACAATTATGGGACGAGAATCTAAAATCGTGGACCAGTGCATCGACTTGATGGACACTCCCGAGTATATACGGAACATAGGAATCGTAGCACACGTCGACCACGGCAAAACAACATTAACGGACAACCTTCTCGCGGGAGCGGGAATGATCTCCGAGGATCTCTCGGGGGAACAGCTCGCGATGGATACTGCCGAAGACGAACAGGAACGTGGAATCACGATCGACGCAGCTAACGTCAGCATGGTGCACGATTACGAGGGTGAAGACCACCTGATCAACCTAATCGACACTCCGGGCCACGTCGACTTCGGTGGCGACGTAACCAGAGCGATGCGTGCAGTCGACGGTGCTGTAGTCGTAGTGGATGCCGTTGAGGGGGCGATGCCCCAGACCGAGACTGTTCTACGGCAGGCGCTCAGGGAGGGCGTCAAACCCGTTCTTTTCATCAACAAGGTCGACCGCCTGATCAACGAGCTACAGGAGGGGCCACAGGAACTACAGAACAGGCTCACCGACGTGATCGACGAGGTCAACGATCTGATCCGGCAGGTCAGCGAGGAGAAGTTCGAGGCGGGATGGAAGGTAAAGGTAAAGGACGGCAGCGTAGCATTCGGCAGCGCACTATACAACTGGGCAATAAGCGCACCCTCGATGGCAAAGAGCGGCATCGACTTCGCCGATGTCTACAACTACAACGAGGAAGGAAAGGAGGGCGTACAGAAGCTCGCTAAACAGAGTCCTCTCTACGAAGTCGTCCTCAACATGGTTATCGACCATTTCCCCAACCCCCTCGACGCTCAGGAGAAACGCGTCCCCACGATCTGGAGGGGTGACCCCGAAAGCCAGATCGGAGAGGACATGATCAAGTCCAACCCCGACGGCGAGGTGGTTTTCATGGTTACCGATATCGGAATGGATCCTCATGCGGGAGAGGTGGCGACCGGGCGCCTGTTCTCCGGAACTTTGGAGCGGGGACAGGAGCTCAACGTCTCAGGTACAGCGGGAACGAACCGTATCCAGAGCGTCGGTATATTCATGGGGGATGAACGTAACGAAGTCGATTCGATACCGGCTGGCAACATAGCCGCAGTCACCGGTTTGAAGGACGCGATCGCGGGCTCGACGGTGTCGAGCACCGAAATGACGCCGTACGAGTCAATCGAACATATCTCTGAGCCCGTCGTTACGGTCGCCGTCGAGGCGAAGAAGATGGACGACCTACCGAAACTCATCGAGGTTCTTCAGCAGATCTCGAAGGAGGATCCGACCGTACAGGTGGACATCGACGAGGAGACCGGCGAACACCTGATATCCGGGATGGGTGAACTCCACCTGGAGGTCATCACCCAGAGGATCGAAAGAAACCGAGGAATCCCAGTCACTACCAGTGAACCCATAGTTGTTTACAGGGAGACGGTCAGGAACGAGAGCGAAACCGTCGAGGGTATATCTCCCAACCGACACAACCGTTTCTACATATCGGCGGAACCTCTAGACGAGGACGTCGTGAAATCGATAAAACTCGGGGACATCTCGATGGATATGCCCGAACAGCAGCGTCGCGAAGCACTCCAGGAGGTAGGTTTCGACAAGGAAGACGCCCAGAAGGTCGAGTACATGAACGGACCGAACATCCTTCTGGACATGACGAAAGGTATCCAGCATCTCCGTGAAACCATGGAGCTCATCGAGGAAGGTATGGATGAGGCGCTCGAGGAGGGTCCGCTCGCACGTGAACCCGCCCAGGGCGTTCTACTCCGTCTTCACGATGTCAAGCTGCATGAGGACGCGATACACCGCGGTCCTTCTCAGGTAATTCCCGCCACGAGCACGGCGATCCATCAGGCAATGGTGGATGCGGAGGCACATCTCCTGGAACCGATACAGGACGTCTACATCGAGTCGCCGCAGCAACATATGGGTGAGGCTTCGAGCGAACTCCAGGGAAGGAGGGGCCGTATAGACAACATGGAGTACGAGGGCGAACTCGTCGAGATACATGGACAGGCACCTGTTTCCGAACTGTTCGGCTTCTCCAGCGACATACGGAGCGCGACGGAAGGAAAAGCGACGTGGAACGCCGAGAACGCCGGATTCCAGTCCCTCCCCAACAACCTCCAGAAGGAGATCATAATGGAGATACGTGAAAGAAAGGGTCTGAAGCAGGAGCTACCACCGGGAACCGACTACCTCCTGTAGAAAAAGTCAGAAACAGTAAGGGACGGTGTTTTTCTGTTACCCTTGAATTAGATCTTCAGTTCTGTTGTAGTTCTAATAGATCTTCAGTTCTGTTGTAGTTCTAATAGATCTTCAGTTCTGTTGTAGTTCTA
>JBDGRN010000046.1:91523-115386 GCA_042218125.1 Halobacteria archaeon
AACTATCTAAAAAATGTGGCTCAGCGTAGACCAGAAATCCATGTATCCGTCCCTCAACAGGTCTTCTCCTTTTCCCCGGGCGTCTGAACTTTTCTGGATAACTTCTCCGTCGTAACGTGTCTCCTCAACGAAGCTGGTGCAGACGCTGCCCTGACCCAGTACCGCTACGAACTCGATCCGTGAATCGGATAGTAGTTCGTCGAACTCGGTCGCGGACTCCTCGACGTGGCTCTGTATCTGGTTTTCACGTTTACGTTCGAAACGCGACTGGCTGTAACCTCCCTTGGAGTGGCTCTCCTTCACGCTCGAATCGACACGTATGTATTCCTTGCGGTTGCATCCCTCGTAGACGCCGGCGGCGAAGCTGTCGGAACGGACGACGGCAACGGCGTATCTGTCGTTCGGTAGAAACAGATTCTCCTTCAGGAGGTAGCCGTCGTCGTGGACTATCTCTCCCTCCTGAACGGGTAACGGAGGTTCGAGTGTGACCCGCAAAAGCCCCAACTCGTCTCTGAACACCGCGAGTCCGTTCCGGCTCGACCTGTATGCACGCCGGAGGAGCTTTCTCTCCCGTTCTAACCCACCCTTGCCTCCTCCTGTGCCGTTCACCCGTTCGTCCTCGGGAAACAGCTCGTCCATCACTTCGGGCAGTGACTCAGCCGGTTTAGGGAGGTACGCCGACGCCAGGTTTCCGTCACCGTCCTCCATCGAACCAAGATATTTCAGAAACTCCTGGGTTTCGTGGAGGCTCCTCCGCCGAACCCGTATGAACTCGTGTTCCTCCTCCTTTTCGCCGCTAGCCTTCTCGAGCTCGTCCTCCATCGTAGCTATTTTGGTTTCGAGCTCGTTGATCTCCCGTTCAGCCTTCTGTTTCTCCGTAACCGCATCTTTACGTCGCCGGTTCTCCGCCTCTAACTGACTCTCTAGAGACTCCTTCTCCTCCTTTAGTTCCTGGACCTTCTGTTTGAGTTCCTTTTTCCCCAGGACTTCGTCGAACAGGGACATATATATTGAAACATAGGGCAGTAACTTATACCCCCGAGATGGAGATGAGGGTTAAGTTTCCATCAAGCAACTTAAAATGAAACAGGTGCTGACCACCGACAGAAAGCGGACCACTTCCGGTTTTTTACCTTCTGTTATCGTCTCGAAAGGTTATTAAAGACAGGTGGCTTAGGTTAACTCGATGACCTTGTTAGCACCGTTGTTTGTAGGACCCATGGGTCCTCTCGAGATTGGTGTAATCCTCCTGTTGATAGTCCTGCTCTTTGGGGCGAACAAGATACCCGAACTGGCAGGTAGTGTCGGTGAAGCAAAGAAGGAGTTCGAAAAAGCCCAGATAAAAGCCGACCAGGAACTTGAGGAGTACCAGGAAGAGATTGAGAGTGACAAGACTACCGAGAATGACGTAAACGACGTAAAGGGTTCGGAAACATAAAGTAAACTTCGGCACCACTGTTCAGGAAATACCGGGTTTTTTGGTTGGTACTTACGACGGTTATCGTAGATCTTGAACTTCAGTCCGGTTTATTCAGTCCCCGTTTTCCGTACAGGTTAAGTGTAATGCCGGTATATGGGATAGTTGTGGGCTTGTAGCCTAGTGGACAGGGCGAGACCCTCCTAAGGTCTAGGTCGCGGGTTCGAATCCCGCCAAGCCCGTGCAAAAATCGCTTATTTTTGACCCTCCACTCACCTTCGGTTCGTGCAGACGTACAAAACTACTTCTCAGTCGACAGCCAGTTCCTCGATCTTTTTCAACGCCCTTCCACATACGGGAGTGTATCCAGACATATGCATCGGAACCTCGAAGACTGCTTTAGATCTTTCTCCCCTTAACTCATTCACTCTATGTCCTGTCGCCGGTATTTTGGCTACGTCCCAGGTCCAACGATACTCCTCGTAGCTGGTGATTTCGAACGGTACCCAGAAACTACCCAGTATCTCGACCTCACCCTCCATCCCTTCCTTAATATACCGTCTGTCCGCCTCGACGCCAACAACCGACGTACCCCATTTCCTCCACGCCTTCGTATCCGTAAGCAGGTTCCAGACGGTTTTTACCGGTGCGTCTATCTTACGTGACACCAGTAACCGCCATCCGTCGGGGGTAGACTTCACGTTTATCCTGTTCATCGAAGGTCTTTGATTGGGGTTTGTACCTATTTATATAAAAATCGTCGTATACTAAACGGTGGACCCGGTCTAAACTACTGGATTACGTCTGACTTTGTTTTTCCAATATGCAGTTGTTCTCCTCTAAGTGGATTCCGGTATAAATGGATGAGGCTGGATAGCCGTGTATATACCGGTAGTGTTTATAAAGGATTTATTGGGTTGGCTTTATAATATTCACAGTTCTATATTAGTACAGACAACGTATTGCCAACCCTGGGTACCAACCTAGTACGTTTGTTAAGGAAAGTCCGGGGATAAGAACAAATAACGCCAAAAACCACAAAATATGAGTAAGGCAAGGAGTATTTTCGGTTCCATACTGGTTATAATCGGTTTCCCATTATTCATGTGGTCTTTTACCCAGGTAGATATCGACGTACAGGAAAAGATCGTTAATAATCCTGAGGCACTCCAGGTGAGTTTTTTCCTCGCAATGTTGGGTGTCGTCTTATCAGTTTTGGTTATAGGTCTTGGTTTTTACTTCGTACTAACGGCTTTCTACGAAGAGGATAAACAGCAGTACAGTAAGTATCAGTTTTAACTTGGTCGAACTTGTTTCTGCTAACCCCAAATTAGTGATGTTACATCCCGAGATCCACGTATACCGGGTTTTTGGAGTCCGATGGTGGAATGATTTTTAGACGGAAATCTCCCGCGTCCTGCGGAACATCGTAAGCCGATACAGCCCTGTCCCAAAGATTCTTCACCGTCGGATCAAGCTTGATAGTCAGTAACGGTTCGTGTCTGAGTGCTATCATTGCGCCGGTGCTGGAGTCGTATGTACGTCCCTGTCCGTCTTCTAAGACTAAGTTACGGGCCTGAACCGTCGTGGTTTGATCTCCAGCAGCCTTCATAAGTACCGTGATTACGACGAACTTACCGTCCGCAGTCTCGACAGGGCTACCGTTACCCACTTTTTTCTCAGTCTTTACATCCGTGATATTGTAGTTAACGTTACCTGCGGTAAACGTTTCCCCGGTGCTGTAAACAGGCGCTTTTGCTCCGCCACCTTTCTTCATATCCCCGGAATCGCTGGTTTCATTCGTCTCCATGTCGCCGTTGGACCCGGTGTCGTTCGATGTCTTAGCGTCGGTAACGCCGGAACCATTTGGAGACGTACCGTTGGGTGCTGCTGTTTCGCCGTCGGATCCGTTCCCTCCACTCATACATCCCGCGAAACCAACCGCGATCAACAGGACCAAGGCTACCATTACCGTTCGTCTCAACCTCTTGTCAGGCATTATAACTCAAATCATGGTTTTTCAGATGTAAAACACCGTCGCCTAACCCAGTCGAGTTGGTTTAGATGAAGTTGGTGCGGAAGCTTTACCCGAAGCGAGAACTGTGGGGAAGTTTGTATTTCCAGAGCCTGTTGTTGGTATCCAAGTTCTTGAATGAACCGTTGACTGTCGGCAATCATCTCTTTTAACTATGACGGTTGCCAAATTCCCTCTAATGTTCAAAAACCTGGTTCAGAGGAACGAAGGACACGTGAATGGACTCGACGACGACTGTTTCGAAGGTTTGCGTTCGGGTCAGTCCCCGGAACTCGTATCTGTTTGTTGTAGCGACTCCAGAGTTTCCAACGAAAATATGTGGAGTACCGGGAAACCAGGCTGGATCTTTACGTCGGACAACATCGGAAATCAGGTATGGCGGGTGGTGGATGGGGAGAAAGTAGTGGATGGGAACCTTCTGTATCCCGTTCTCCATACCGATACCAGTAACGTAGTTGTGGTGGGACATACCGGGTGCGGCGCCGTTACCGCGGCATACAGATGGATCGAGAAAGACGAGCAACCCGAATCTCCCGGCGTCCGTGACTGTGTAGAACTCCTACTCGAAGTGGTATCAGATGGATTGGGGGAACCGGAAGTTACCGAGGCAAAGGGAGAAGATGAAACCGTAAACCACCTGGTCGAGTATTCGGTAAAAAGGCAGGTCGAGTTCCTGCTGGAGTCCGACGAAATACCAGAAGATGTCGACATATACGGTTTCGTATACGACTTCCAGGACTGGTACGGGGAGGGCGATGGACGGGCAGTACCAGTCTCCGTCAACGGACGGGAGTACGGAGATAAACCATCCGATAACACAGCCAACGAGATTGCTTAAACTGAACTGCTTAACTGAACCATTGACTGTGCTTTGATACCGAAGAACGACGGTTGACCTGAAAACAGGGGGTAACGTAACTGTTGTTGAATTTGGTGTTATTTAGTGTGTTTTAGTTGGTTTTGGTTTGTGGTTTTGTATGTAGTAACTTGTATTAACCTATAGTGTTAAGTGTTTAGTGAGTGTTATGGATAGGTATGAGGTTGAAGGACACGAAGTTTTGGAAAAAGAAGTTAAAGAACAGGGCGGAGTAGGTAGAGTTTATCTTCCGAAAGAATGGATTGGAGGAAGAGTAAAAATCGTAAGAACCGAAGAAATAACTGATGAGTGAAGAAAACAATCAAACACTATCTTATCAACAAACACTATCTAACAAATACAAAGACAAGTATAACTGGTTACTGGAACACACTAAAAAATACTCTAGGGAACTGTTAGAAAACCGGTTTTGGAGCGACAGACACCTAGAAAAATACCTGACATATACGAGTGACGGTAGACGTACTTCCAGTAGTTACTGGAAATATTTTCAGCAAGGGAATCCATTAAAAGAGAAAGATATCTATCTTTATACTAGATTTAATCGATGTGTATATGACAGACTAAGGGAAGTGTTCGACGCACATAAAGGTGAATATAAAGCGTTTAACTTTATTTTAGATACTGTAGAGGAACGTAAAATAAAGAGTATTAGTTTTAAACGTATAAGAGATAAACTGTTTGATGAAAACACTAGTTATATTAACTGGAGTGATATACAGAATGTAGCCGAACAGCTGAATAACTACTACGATAGACACGGTTGCTTCCCTGATAGATACACTGAGTTAGTTAGTCTTCCTGAACCTAATGGCACTATATCTTTTAGTGCTGATTCCAGAGGTGATGTACTAGATATATTTTATAATGAAAGTGATGAGTTTCTTGATGTTACCATTAAAGCTCCGACTAAGAATCATCCTGAAAAAGAAAGTGATTGGAGTAGACACACAGAAAAACTCCCAGTATATGGAAGATTGAAAAAGTTTCTTGATGAGTTTGAGTTACAGCAACCTACGTTACACAAAGAAAACAAAGATGGGAAAGAAATGTTTGTGTTGGATATACCGGTAGAAGTAGATAACTTGTCTAGTGATGTAGTTGAAGATCGTGTGTTGTCGGTTGATTTAGGTGTTAAGAAACAAGTCACTTGTACTGTGTTACAGGAAATTGAAGATAGAGTTGTTCAGTTAGAGCAACCAGAGTTTCTTGACCACCCCTGTAAACAGAAGTTGTTTCGTTTGAAGGATGAAGCTGAAAACTTGAACACCAAGCTAGCTAGACTACGCGAAAACGGTTTATCACACACTACTGATTTTGATAGACTACTGGGGGAGTACCGTAATGTTCGAGAAAAAGAACAGAATCTAAGAACACAGATACAGCATAGTATCTCAAACCTGTTAGTATGGATGGCTCTAGAACATAGATGTAGTACAATTGTTTTTGAGGATTTAGCTAGTTTGGAGGCGGAGAAAGGTGGTGGAGTAACTAGCTGGAGTGTATCTAGTTGGGCTAGAGGTGAGTTGCTTGAATACGTTGAATATAAAGCAGGTTTAATGGATATAGATATTGAGAAAGTTAATCCGTGGGGAACTAGTAGGTATTGCCCTAGATGTGGTTGTAGAGGTACTACGGTTAAGGCGTCGAATAATTTGGAGGAATGTAGGGATGGTGGTTACTTGAAATGTGATAATGACGGATGTAAAATAAATGGTGAGGTATATCATGGTTGTGACAGGGATGTTGCCGGTGCGATAAACGTAGGGAGAAAACATCTATCTAGCTCTAGAATGGAGGAAGCGAAACCTTGTGACTATATGTCGCGGGGTAACTACGCTGGTTTTCCGCTAGAGCATAGTGACTGTTCTTCCGGCGTTAGTCCCTCGGCTACAAAGGAACCAAAAAAGCTGAAAAACACATATCACTCACTAGATAACACACCGCTCAATGCGAAGTGTGGTGGTGATAGTGTAGGGACTCAAATAGATGGTAGAGTTAAGAAGTGGTCTAGCTTCAACAAAAACAGTATAGCTAGCTTTATTGTTAGTTGTACTGAAAACTACTGAATCAAAGAACGGTCGGTCGTAGAGGTTATCTTGTCTCACATACTATCCGGTCTATATGCAACCAGGGTTGAGATCTATACTTGTTATAGGTTTTTCTCTTCTCCTACTTTCCGCTGCCGGATGTCTTTCCTCGATGGATACACAGATTGATGGGTCTTCGGAAGAGCGGGGCCTCAACGAAACGCGGGATGCCGACGGCACCCTCAAGTTCCCTGAAACCGATGAAAACGTCTCTGTTACTGTAGAGGTATCAGATGAACCTGTCGAACGGTCCAAGGGATTGATGAACAGGACATCTCTCCCGGAGAACCACGGTATGCTTTTCGTCTATCCCGGGGAAGCAGAAAGGAGTTTCTGGATGAAAAACACAAGGATACCACTCGACATAGTCTTCGTGGACAACGACAACCATGTGTTAAATGTAGGTCACGCGGAACCCGGGAACGGTACACCCTACAAACGGTACAGGAGCGACGGCCCCGCGAAGTACGTTATAGAGGTCAGGAGAGGTTTCGCTAACAGAACCGGACTCAAGACAGGTGATCCTGTCCGAATCGATCTAAAAGACACGTCTAGATAGCTACGTAAACTAGCCGAAATCAACGTATAGAACTCCGTTTGTTATGAATGACTCGACGGATCTGAGGTCGTCAGTTACGGGGAATGACTTATTTTCACCGGTCTCTGGATCGAACTCGGCGCCGTGGCGAGGACATCTAATTACACCGCGGTGAAATCCGCCGTTCGAGAGCCTTGCACCGGCGTGAGGACATACGTCGACGTATACCTTGAACTCCTCCTCCACTCGATAAACCACCAGTGGAGTACCCTCCACGACGTACCTGTCCCGGCTTCCCAGTTCCGAGGTATCCGCGACCCTACTACCCATGTTTCACTCCCGACGTGTTTCTCCCTCGATACAGTCCTCTACAGGCGACACGACCTTTTCCGCCACAGTGTACGGATGTTCGTTCTCCAGGTCGACGTCTGAAACCAGATTGCGAGCCAGGACACGGAGACGGTCGGAAACTATTTTTTCCAGCTTCGATCTCTTCCTCTCTCTACGTTTCTCGGCAAGCAACCCTTTCTTTTCGAGATATTTTCTGTGTCCCGCCAGCTCGTCCGCAAGACCCTCTATTCCCTGGTTCTTGACCGCAACCGTCTCCACCAGACGGGGTTTGGGTTCGCGATCCGAATGATGGATCATGTTCTTTAGCTGTACTGCCATCCTGTCGGTACCCTCCAAGTCCGCCTTGTTGAGTACAAAAACGTCACCGATCTCCAGAATTCCAGCTTTCAACATCTGTATGTCGTCTCCACCGGTCGGTGTTACCAGCACCGCAACGGTGTCTGCAGTCTCGACTATTTCTATCTCGTTCTGACCCGCACCCACGGTTTCGACCAGAACGACGTCTTTCCCGAAAGCGTCCAGCACAGTAACGGCGTCGTCGGTCGCCGCTGCAAGTCCCCCCAGGACGCCACGAGTACTCATAGAACGGAAGAAGACGTCCATATCGCCCGCCGCGGCGTCGAGCCTGATTCTGTCGCCCAAGAGCGAGCCACCAGTGTAGGGTGACGACGGATCCACTGCGAGAACCCCAACTTCCAGGCCGCGATCGCGGTAAACCTCCACGAGTCTGTCGACAACAGTCGACTTCCCAGCACCTGGAGAACCCGTAATCCCCACTACGTGACATCCACCGGTTTCTCCGTGAAGTCTCTCGACGACCTCCATGTAACCTTCCATGCGGTCCTCCACAGTACTTATCGTCCGAGCGAGGTCCCGGTGATGTCCCTCTTTCACTCCGTCCACGAGTTCGTCGATTGAATATCCGTTTCCGCCGTCTGTTATTCTCTGATTTTCGTCGTCTGGTGGATCACCGTCATCTGTTTCCCGCGTACTACCGTCCGTTTCGTCTGAATCACGCGTCAAAATAGCTCCTCCTCTCAACTCTCCAGGTTTTCCCGAACGTACTCGACCGCTTTACCTGTATCGGTGCCGGGTCCAAATATCTCGTCGACCCCTTCTTCGAAAAGATCCTCTCGGTCCTGATCCGGAATAGTTCCACCCACCACAATCATAACGTCGTCCGCTACCCCGTACTCCTCGAGTCCATCCACGATGTCGGGAACTACTGTGTTGTGTGCACCACTTAAAATTGATATACCCAGGACATCGACGTCTTCCTGAACCACTGCGTTGACGATCTCGTCCGGAGTGTTGTGTAGACCGCTGTATATAACCTCGAAACCCGAGTCCCGGAAGGCACGCGCCACAACGTGTGCCCCTCTGTCGTGTCCGTCCAACCCCACCTTCGCAATAAGGACGCGGGCCGGCGGACTCGAACCACCGGCTGCGGATTCACTCATAACGTTTACAACTAGCCTCGAAGCCCCATAAATTATAAGGAGTCGAGAGAATACGGCTGAATATCGAGTTTAGACCTGAAAAAGTTACTAAGAAAACAGTTCGAACCGGTTATTAAACCGGGATCCTTCTATCCTTGTCTACATACCGGGGAAGTCGCCCATGTCTCCCATATCCATATCTCCGCCCTCCATCTTCTTCATCATCCTCTGCATGTCACGCCCTCCCCCGCCTCTCATCTGTTTAATCGTGGACTGCATGGTCTCGTAGTACTCCAGCAGCTCCCTGACCTGCTGCTCCGTCTTACCGCTCCCTCTAGCGATCCTCTCGATACGTTTGGCTCCGATAACGTTGGGATCTTCTAGCTCCTCCTCGGTCATCGAATCCATTATGGCGCGGAAGTTCGACATCTTCTCCGACGTCACGTCAGCGAAGTTGTCAGGCATCTCGTCCTTTATGCCACCCATGCCACCTATTCCCGGGATCATGTCTAAAACCTGGTCGATGGGCCCCATGTTGGACATCGCCTCCATCTGCTTGTAGACGTCTTTAAGAGTGAAGTTACCCTGGAATATCTCTTCCGCCTCCATCTCGGGATCCATTTCGCTCTCCTCCATCGCCTCCTCGACCCGGTCGACGAGAGCCTTGATGTCACCCATCCCGAGAAGACGGCTTATGAAGCCGTCGGGATCGAATCTTTCGAGGTCGCTGACGCCCTCACCGACACCGATGTAGGCGATACTCGAGTCCGTCTGGTTCACTGCACTTAAAGCACCACCACCTTTGGCGGTACCGTCCAGCTTAGTGATGACGACTCCTCCTATACCGATCGAACTGTCGAAAGCCTGCGCCTGGTCCTTGGCTCCCTGCCCCAGCGAAGCGTCTAGGACCAGGAGGTTCATATCGGGGTCCACGGCGTCCTCGATAGCCTCGATCTCGTCGATCAGATCGTTCTCCAGGGCGTGGCGTCCCGCCGTGTCCACAATCACGACTTCTCGGTTGCTGAACTCCCGGAGACCGTTCTCTGCTATCTCGACGGGGTCTTCGTTATCCTGCTCGCCGTAGAACGGCACCTCCGCCTTTTCTGACATCTCCTTGGCCTGAGTATACGCTCCTGGACGGAAAGTGTCAGTCTGGACTAAACCGGTTTTCATACCTTTTCTGCTGAACCATTTGGCTATCTTCGCGGCGGAAGTTGTTTTACCTGAACCCTGGAGACCGGAGAGAAGAATGACCTGGTCGTCGAGTTCGATATCGGTAGTATCTCCGACGATATCCACCATTTCGTCGTAGACGATGTGGAGAACGTGTTCCCTTGGACTCGTACCCTTTGGTGGTTCCTCGTTCAGGGCGCGATCCCTGATGGAGTCGCTCATCTCCATCACCAGATCCACGTCCACGTCAGCCTGGAGTAGGGCACGTTGGATGTCTTTAACTACCTCGTCCACCGCCTCCTCGTCTATGCGGGTCTTACCCGCTACTTTCTCGAGAGCACTCTGTAGAGATGAACCGAGACTGTCTAAAACCATAGCTTACAGGGAGTTCGATCCACACCGGTAAACCAGTTATGGTCACACGCTCCTGTAACAATCAAGCTAGATTTTAAATTTATTATTCAATATTATTTTAAACTATGGATATGAACCCATAACATTAAGTCGGTAACGTCGAAAAGATTCTGTATGGAGGACAAAAAATGGGTGTAGGTGAAGCGTTTTCAGAAATAGTTTTGGGTGTTATTGCGATATTCGTGATGATCGTACTGGCGATTATATCGTTTTACATTACGGTCTTCGTGATATCGGCGGGAGCAGACCTGGCGGGTTACTCCAACCTCGACGGTAACCAGGTAATCCTGGCGGCGTCGATACTGTCGGCAGCAGCCTTGATCGGTGGTGGCCTGGCTCCGTCCGGAAACTTCCCCAGCAAGAAACCATAGAACGCCCGTACAGCTTTAAACTAACCGTATTTTTGGATAGGTAAGTAAAGAACGTCCAAGTTAAAAACAGCTATAGTAACTGGTCGCAGTAACTGATTACAGTAACTGATCGAGCTAACCGATTTTTTATTCAAACAGTTTCTGGTATTCTTTACCCTCGACTTTATCTTTGTTCAGTACCTCGAGGTTTTCCTCCACGTGACCAACGTCCCTGCTACCAAACAGTGCGGCGGCAACCTGTGGTGGTGACCTGGCAAAGTTGAGTGCGGCCTCTACGTTGGAACCTTCGATATCATCTAGGGCCTCTGGAGTTATCTTTGATAGCCTTCCTTGCATCAGGCTGGCGCTGACGAAGACGTCGATATCGAGTTTTTCGGCGGCGTCGAACGCCGATAGCTTCTCTCCATAAACTCTCTGCGTTTCTTCGGTGTATGCTTGGTTCATGTGGGCGTTGTATGGGAGCTGAACCGCTTCTAAACCGGAGTCTCCGTCTGATGCACCCTCGGCAATACGGCATATCTGTTCGAGCGACATATGCCTGTCATGGCTTTCAGGCACTCGGAAAGCTTTCCAGGATGCAACTCCGTATTCTCTGATATCCCCCTCCGTTATCTTCTGTTCCAGGAGTTCGAAGACCTCTCTCAGCTTATTCTCTACCTCACCCTCGTCGAACTCGGCTAGCTGGATCTCGGGGTTGTGGACGTAGTAAAGGTCTATGTAGTCCGTACCGAGGTTGTCGAGACTGGTTTCCAGCTGGTTTTCGATAAACTTGGGAGTCAGACAGTTTGTTTCGACAACTTCCTCCGGAGCCACAATACCGGGGTCGACGTAGTTACGTATCAGGTAGTTCTCCGGACTGTCGGGCACGTCCCCGTCGAAAGGTATGAAGCCACCTTTGGTGGACAGAAATACCTCGTCTCGCCTGTATTCGCTGAGGACGTCTCCAATGACTCTTTCACTTCTCTGGTTCCTGTAGTTGACTGCGGTGTCGATGACGTTGCATCCGAGTCCGAGAGCCTTGTCCACCGCTCTCCTGTAACGGTCGTCGTTTTCGTCGTCCGGTTCTCCAAGGTATGTTCCGATACCCAGGTTCGATATGGTTACGTCGACGTGTCGTGTGTATCCTGGACCTTCCAAGTTAGATGTAGCTTCGGGTGTTGCCATTTAGATGAAACCATGCCATCACGGTTCTAAAACTTGACGTGTATAACTGAGGTGAAAAACAAAAACTGACGCGAAAAACTTGAACTGAATCACCGCCGATACATTTTACATCTATCATCATTGAGAGAAGAAGGCCGGATCCTCCACCCGCGAAGATGGATAATTTAACATACTACGGATTCATCTTCCTGTTTCGACATCATATACAAAATTTATGGATTAATATGGTTAAAACTTGATGTTCACCTACCGAATTCATTAAATGTCATACACTTGTCTTGCTGAAATATAAGTATCTTTTAAATATAGTACTATCTAGGAGGTGGGTACGTGGGGATTCGAACCCCAGTCCTCCCAAAGGGGTTGCCACTTACGGCGTGCCGCGCGGTCCACGTCGGAGCTTACCCTTGGGTGTTCTACCAGGCTGAACTACATACCCTACAGACCTGTTAAACGGATACATGTCTAAATAACTACCGTATTTGAAAATACTAAGGGAGGATTTCGGTTTTCCGATAGTTACAGTGCTGTTAAACTATATAAATATACACCGTTGACGGAGCTTTTAAAAATATAGATCCTCTATAAACCTTGATTATTCCCTTCAGTTCGAGGGTTCCAGGGCTTCTGCTTCGTAGATGCTGTCGTCGAGTTCGTCGTACTTGTCCACAAGTCCACGTTTATTCAGGACGGCGAGAGCCCACACGGTTTCGTCTCCCGTTAGATACGTCTCTCTTTTAAGTTCTTCTACCGTGAACGGACCCCGTTTCTCCAGCACGATATAAGCGAGTTTTGCGTCACACGGAAGATCGCGGATCTCTTCTTCCTCGACGGTATTCATCGCCATATATTTAATTTCTACCTGTAAAATATTTCCGTTACCGGAAAAAACAGGCTGCTTTTATTATGCATTCCCGTTCGACATTTTCTGGATTAACACGGACTACATTGTGATAGCCGAGGAAAACTACATTGTGATAGCCGAGGAAAACTACATTGTGATAGCCGAGGAAAACTACATTGTGATAGCCGAGCAAAAACGTGTTCCGAAAGAAAGTACGTTACTTATGGACGTTACTTAGAAAAATGGGTGACGATAAACCAGTATCTGTTCCAAGGTAGCTTATTTGTTCCAAGGTAGCTTATCTGGTCGAAGGGTGCGGATCTTTAACTTGAAAGAACGGCGTAGTAGTTTCCTGATTCCAGCCATATCCTATGCACAGAAAGATCTGACTCCTCGGTTTCGGCGACGAACCCCTCTCGACCGTATATGTGGTAGTACCTGTCGTAACTTTCTCCGTCTTTGGATTTCCAAGGAACGTGGAAGTCGTGGCCGTTTCGGCGTATCTGGTCCCTGAGTCCATCGAACCTGCCGTGCTCAATCGCCCAGACGGAAACTAAACATTCGCCTCCCGGTGAAAGGACCCGTGAAACTTCGTTCAGGCTTTCTATCCTGTCCCTCCGGGAGGGGAGGTGGTGCAGACCCGCGACGTAAAGCACCGTGTCGAATACATTGCTCGAGAAAGGCAGCGATCCAACGTCGCCGCAGACGAGTTCGGCATCGAGATCCGGTACGGAGGAGTGTAGATCGGAAGTCAAGAGGTTTATCGAAAAATCAATCCCGACGACCTCCTTGTGCGTTTCCTCTAACTGGAGGAGATGTCGTCCGTTTCCACACGCGAGATCCAGGGCGCGATGGTCCTGCCGATCGTCAAGAAACTCCTCCACGGTTTTCCACGGATAGCTCCGGGTTTCCGAGAACTCGTCCGAAATCTCGTCGAAGGTACGCTGTAAATCCCTCTTCACCGCGTAGGATCCGTCCCTATCCGCACCGTTTCCACCGTCTATTCCGTTGCCGCTATCGGTGATCCTCTCGGTAAAGTCCTCCTCCGGGTCGTCGCTTCCATTCTTTTCCGGCATAATACGATGTTTTAATAGCGGTTTGAGAACACTTATACTCTGGCTTTAAGTGAAATTATACATGGAGAATATACGTGACGTGGATCCGGAAGTCGCGGACGCGATAGAGGGCGAGATAGAACGGGAGGAGCTGGGTCTCGAGATGATTGCGAGCGAAAACTGCACATCGCATGCAGTTATGGAGGCGCAGGGATCTGTTATGACGAACAAGTACGCAGAGGGGTATCCTGACGCCCGGTATTACGGAGGGTGTGAGTACATGGACGTCGTTGAGGATCTCGCTCGCGATAGGGCGAAGGAGGTCTTTGGCGCCGAACACGTCAACGTCCAGCCGCATTCAGGGACCCAGGCTAACATGGCGGTATACATGACTGTACTCGAACCCGGTGACAAGATACTCGGAATGGATCTCACACACGGTGGCCACCTCTCCCACGGACATCCCGCTAACTTTTCGGGTAAGCTCTTCGACGTCGAGAGTTACGAGGTGGACGAGGAAACCGGACGTATCGACTACGCCGAACTTGAGAGCCACGCAAGAGAGTTCGAGCCGGACGTAATTGTTTCGGGTGCAAGCGCGTATCCTCGGGAGATAGATTTCGAGGCGTTCGGCGAGATAGCTGAGGAGGTTGGTGCCTACCACGTCTCCGACATAGCCCACATCGCGGGACTCGTTGCGGCCGGAGAACACCAGTCACCCGTGCCTCACGCAGACTTCGTCACGACGACGACACATAAGACTTTGAGGGGTCCCCGTGGCGGAATGGTGATGTGTGACGAGGAACACGCCAGCGACATAAACTCTACAGTCTTCCCGGGAGTACAGGGTGGTCCATTGATGCACGTGATATCCGCAAAAGCTGTCTGTTTAAAGGAAGCAGAAACCGACGAGTTCGCCGAATATCAGCGACAGATAGTACGGAACACCGATCAGTTAGCAGAAACCCTAACGGATGCGGGATACGACCTCGTCAGCGACGGATCCGACAACCACCTCGTACTGATGGATCTCCGCGGCACCGGAGTAACAGGAAAGGGAGCCGAAAACGCGCTCGGTGACGTCGAGATCACGGTCAACAAGAACACTGTTCCCGGAGAGGAACGACCCCCCACGATAGCGAGCGGCGTAAGGATAGGTACTCCAGCCGTCACTACACGTGGTCTCGGGACTGAAGAGATCCAGACCGTGGGAGAGGTTATCTCCACGGTTCTGGACAACACCGACTCATCGGAGGTCAAGGAGGAGGCAGCCGATACCGTCCGGGAACTATGTGAGGAGTTTCCCCTGTATCCCGATCTTTACGGCGAGGTATCCTGAATAATACGCGGAAAATTCCGCGGAAACCCGTGGAAAATCCGCAATTACCTATATAGATAAAAAATGCAGATTACCGATGTAACCCAGCACCACGTCGAAAACCTGTTACCAGACACCTTCAACCCGGTCTGGATTCCCGGGTATCCCGAGGCGATACACGAAGCCGAGGTCTTCGAGATAGAGACAGACGAGGGAATAACCGGATACACCGCTTCCCCGAGTTTCGCGGGAGGGTTTGACATGGAGGACAAACTAAATCTCCTCCTGGTAGGGATCGATCCTTACGACATCGAGAGGTTCTACGAGAAGTTAGAGACGATCGACCTCCTTGGTCCCCGTCCCTGGCACCTGGAGATTGCGCTCTGGGACATAATGGGCAAGGATGCGGGTCAACCCGTCTACCGTCTCCTTGGTGGGGACAACCCGCGTGGAAAGACCGATGGTAAACTCAAGGCTTATGCCAGCACCGCCGAGAACCAGGAGGTAGAGAGGCGTCTCGACTACATCGAGGAGCGCGTTAGGGAGGGTTTCGAGGCGGTCAAGCTACGTTTCGGACGTAGAGAGATAGAGGAGGACCTCGAAGTTGCCCGGCGAGTTCGAAGGGAGTTCCCCGAACTGACGTTGATGGTGGATCCCAACATGGGTTGGAGTGCCCGTGTAATGGAGATCGAGGAGCGTTGGAGCTTTAACGAAGCCTTGGAGGTCTGCAGGGGTCTGGAGGAGATCGGGGGTGTTGAATGGATCGAGGAACCGTTGGAACAGCATGCATACCGTCCGTACTCAGAACTCAGGGAAAAGACGGATATCGCGGTCGCGGGCGGAGAACTAAACAGCGGTATCTACGAGTTCAGGGAGTTCCTGGAACACGGTTCTCTAGACGTACTCCAGCCCGACGTGATGATGGCTACGGGTCTTAAGAGGGGAAAGGAGGTGGCGGATATGGCTGCACTTCACGGAGTCGAGTTCGCTCCACATACCTGGACCAACGGTCTCGGCTTACTCGCCAACCTCCATCTGATGGCTGCCACTCATGCCGAGTGGTGTGAGTATCCAATCGAACCACCCGCCTGGGTCCCAGGGGAGCGGGATTTCTTCCTATCTGACCCTATCGATCACGAGAACGGCTATATATCACCTCCCGACCAACCAGGTCTTGGAACAGAGATAAACTTGGAATAAGTTTATTTAATCGCTGTAAGGCGTAGGGTTTCCGAATTTTTAACTTCACTCCAAATCAAAAACGATAATACTTCAGACCAACACCGTTGAAGTATGGATTCCGAATTTTTCGGTGAATCGGAGGAACACAGCTTCATAAGGAAGACGGTAGAAGAGATAGCCGAGGATTACGGTGACGAGTACTGGTACGACGTAGAGCAGGGAATGGAACCCACAGAGTTCTGGAACGACTGCGCAGAGGCAGGTTTCTTGGGCACAACTATACCCGAGGAGTACGGCGGCGAGGGAATGGGTCTGACTGAACTCGCGATGATTGTGGAGGAGTTAGTGGCGAACGGCTGTATGGGTGCCGAGATGCTTTTCGTCGTCAACGTGGTATTCGGCGGCGTCACGCTTACAGCGAACGGCAGCGAGGAACAGAAGGAAGAACTCCTACCCGGAATCGCAAACGGTGACACGAGGTTCGCGATGGCGCTCACCGAACCCAACGCGGGACACAACGTCCCAGAACTCGAGACGGAGGCCGAGGAGGACGATGGTGAGTACGTAATCAGTGGCTCGAAACAGTGGATTAGCGGCGTCGACGTCGCCGACCAGATGCTATTGGTCGCACGGACAACGCCGTTCGAGGAAGTAGATAAAAGAACGATGGGTGTGACTCTCTTCCTAGTCGATCCGCAGGACGACGCAATCGAGAGGCGTGAACTCGACGTGGGTATACCCACACCCGAGAAACAGTACGAGCTATCTATAGACGATTACAAGGCAAGCGAGGAGGACATCGTGGGAACGAAAGGAATGGGTCTTTATCAGCTATTCGACACCGTCAATCCCGAAAGACTGATCGGTGCCTCGGGCGCAATCGGTGTCGGGAGATGTGCGATAGACCGCGCCGTTGATTACGCCAACGACCGAGAGGTCTTCGGTGCACCTATAGGAAGCTACCAGGGACTCCAGCACCCGATAGCCGACACCTACTCCAGGTTACAGGCAGCCAAGCTACTCGTCAGGAAGGCGACGTGGATGTGTGACGAAAACGTCGACATGAAGAAGACAGCCGAGATATCCAACATGGCGAAACTCAGGGCGAGTGAGGCGGGACACGACGCCACGGACGTTGCCCTACAGGCACACGGAGGAAACGGATTCAGCAGGGACTACGGGGTCATAGAGATGTGGAAGGGCAGCAGACTTGCGAAGACAGCGCCGGGATCCAGCGAGATGATGAAGAACCACATCGCAGAACATACGCTCGACATGCCTAGATCTTACTGAGGAGTGTGGAACGATAACCTTAGGGTTTAATAGGATTTCCCGTTACAGACTATCTTGAGATTTTCCTGAATAATCAAAAGGTAATGCCAATTATACAGGCTGGAATGAGTGTTTTCGACGGTGAGTCAGTAAGGGAAAGACTCCTGTCCTGGCACGACAGGTACGTAGTATATGGAAACACTCACGACGTCGGTAAAGGCAAGGGATGGGTGAACTCAGGTGCCTGGACACATAGGGGTGTATCAGCCAATATGGACGGACCCAACACATATATAGACATAAAAGACGGAAACGTCGAGGTTTGGCAGTGGTACAGAAACAAGTCCGACAAGAAACTATTCGACTGAAATAGCAGACTCTGTTTTACCGAAGTTTTTTATCAATTAAAAGGGCAACGGATACAACTGTAGTGCAAAAATCTTCGTTCCCAATAGCCCTTTCGGCAACATATCTTTCTTCCACGGCCTCGGAGTGTAGTAGGTCAACTGCTGTACTCAATGCCTTGTTTTTGACGGACTGTAGTTCCCTGCCCTGGCTTTCAATGAGGTATCCATGGCCTTTCTCTCCCCGAACCGCGGCAACAGAGCAAGATATAGGCTTTGCATTTGCGGTAGATTTTTTACTTAGGACGCAATTTACGACCTGTCCGGCATCTAAATTGTCCCCGAGATCACTTCTGCATTCTCCCGAATCAATTATTTCGGCCTCCGGAGGCACCACACTGGAAACACCGGAGAGGTTGTAGCACTCTATCCCGGCGTCCCTCAACGCCATCTCGAAACTACCTACTTCTGTATCGTGGCTACCGGAACCCGAGCAGAGATAAACCGTGGATGGAACGTCCATTGATACAGAGAAGCAGGGGGATACTGATAACCTCCACTATTTTATGCTGTAACTCGTAAACGTTGGAAAACCATCTGTTAACCTCATTTTATTTTTATTAGACCTCCGGACCTGATTCCTCTACTGACGGTAATTTTAGTCCCCAAGGGGCCAGAGGTCGAGTACATCAAGAAATCCCACGAGTATCTCGGCGGTCGCACCCCATATCGTGTAGTCGTCGTAGTAGAAGTAGTGCACGGGATAGCCGTCCTTCCTCCTGACTTCATGAACGTCTGGGTCCAAGAGGTTTTTTAGGGGAACGACCACGAGTTCGTCCACCTCGCCGTCGTGTATCTCGAAATCGTATGGATATGGTACGTTTGCCACGAAAGGCGTTATCGAGTAGCTGGAGGTCACAGTCACGGTGTCGTCGAGCCTTCCGACCACTTCTAAATCATTGGCTTCCACTCCTACCTCCTCCCACATCTCCCTCACCGCCGTTTCCCGTAAACTGACGTCGAAGTCCTCCATACCTCCACCAGGGAAACTCATCTCGCCGGCGTGGTTGGGAAGATGGTCAGCCCTCCTTGTGAAAATAATAGACAGATCCGGATCATCGTCTATCACCGGTACTATTACGGCCGACCTATCAAAACCGTCCCTGTCGACCGAACTTGGATCGCAGCTTTCGACCTTCTCTTTCCAGTCCATTAGTCCAGACACCCTAACCGTTACCGAAGTACTTAGATACACTCGAACTCAGAGGAGCAGGTATTCCACAAAGGAGATATACAGAACCGAGACTCTTGAGTTCAACCGGGAGGGATGGTTGACTTAACCTCCACTCTATTCGTCCGAATCCTCCTCGGATTCCTCGCTTTCTTCGTCCACGGCTTCCTCGTCTTCTTCGTCGTCTTCGAGGTCTGGAGCGTAGTTTTCGAGTTCCGAGTCGGATAGCTCCCTTACTCCTTCTTCGTCTACAACAGTTGTTTCGACTTTTTCGAGCGAGACTTCTTCGTCCCTCGTCATAAGTGCTTCCAGACCTATTTCGAGGCCTTCCTCCGTTGACATATCCGGATCGTAGTTTTCTTCCAGTATTTCTTCTACCTCGTTTCTACCTTCGCCGATACCGACTGCCTTGTATCCGATGATTGCTCCAGAAGGTTCGCTCTCTATTAGCTCGGGTTCGCCTCGGTGTATGCCACCGATAAGCAGGGCGCAACCGAATGGACGGGTTCCACCGTACTGCGTGTACTGCTGTATATGGTCACCAACGGCTTTGGCGAGTGTCTGGGTGTCAAGAGGTTCCTCGTACATGTACGTGTTCCGTCGGCTTTCCACCCTCGCAAAGTCGACGAGCTGTCGCGCGTCGGCAACGTGTCCACTTGCCGCAATAGCAATGTGGTCGTCGATGTCGTATATCTTCTCTATACTTTCCGAGACAAGTAATGGAGAACTGACGCGTTTTTCTGCGATCAACACTACACTCTCATCCGTCTTTACCCCTATAGTTACGCTACCTCTCTTCACCGCCTCCCGGGCGTACTCCACCTGATATAGACGTCCGTCAGGACTGAAGATAGTACTTCCCCGATCGTAAGCCATCTGCTCGTTCTGCTGCATGACACCGTTTTGTTTTCGGGCTTTAATCAATCTGTTGATGGCACGAACTCACGTTTCAACACCAAAGAAATAAGACCGGTCATTTCCTAATTTAAACCAGAATGTCTTCGGGAGAAAATACCGGCGGCCTGATGTCGTCGGCAGGGCTGGTGCGTTACTTTGATTCGGAAGACCGTAAAGCGATACATATGGATCCAAAAACGGTCATAGCTGGAGCAGCTGCGATGGGTCTTATTGTTCAGATTCTGAACTTCACTTACTGAATATAATAACTTAATATATAAACTTGAATTCTGACAGTAATTATCCTATCCTTAGTGGTTATTCTGGCATATTAGTGGTTTTATTAACATCTTAATTGTTTTATTAACATCTAAGTGGTTTTTATGGGTTTTATTAACATCTAAATGGTTTTTATGATATCTTAGCGATTTTGTTGTGGGTTAGTGGAGTTCATGGTACCTAACCATAACAGTTTTAAGAAACAGTCGTCTCAGTAAAACTAATGCCAAAAGGCAAAATCGCCTTTTACCACGATGGTAAAGGGTACGGGTTTATAGACCCCGAAGAAGGAGACGAGGACGAAGACATATTCTTCCATATATCGGACGTCGAAGGCAGCGAAACCGAACCGGATGAGGAGGACGAAGTTGAGTTCGAAACGGAACAGGGAGACAAAGGGCTTCGAGCCGTGAACGTAAAGAGAGTTTAAAGAAATAATTTTTCAACAGAGATGAACTGCTGACCAGTAGCCAGCAGTTACTCTGTGGTTTCCAAATACTTACCCATTAGGGTAGTTACCGTCATAATAAACGGTTATTCGTCTTATGATGATTCAACAGTTAGTTGATTTTTAGAATATTTCTTGGACGAACAGTCCGTAGAAACCCCCCAGGGATAGCCCGAACATAAGACTGGCGAAGAACATGGTGAAGTTAAGGTTTGGAACGGTGAAAGGTGTTCCAGGTGCTATTATTGGGAGTGCAAATACCACCCATCCAAACCAAAGAGCCATGCAAAACATAATAGCAAACATGGCGGTCAAGGCAGCGAGTCCAAAAGTTCTAATGATCGGGGAAAACAGACGAGAGAGGAACCGGGAGTGACTGGTGAATAGAGTTATGAATACCTTCGCGTAGGTGTTGGTGAACGCGACTACCAGAAGAGGAAAGATCAGCCCAAGTGCCATGAATGGAACGAGATACTCTAGAATCCAGTAATCGTACGAACTGAATCCAGGTCCGATCAGTATGAACAGTAAAGCGTTCCCTGCTCCACCCAGTGTGGCCAGTATACCACAGATTATCTCGTGTGGTTTAATGTCGCTAACCGACCGTGCACCGCTAAAACTGAGTTCTTTTACCGGTCCCCAGCGGTTCATTTTACAGAAAAATATCCTGTGGTTATATAAAACTATTGTACATTCCCTCTCTTTTTTCGTGAAATAGAAACGAATAACAGAATGAAATAGATCCAGAAGATTCGATTTCAGATTTTTGCTGCTGTTTGGAGAACGGTTTCATTCTCGGTAGCGTCGGTTTGTATTGAATCTATATGCTGTCAGTGTGTTTTGAATCTGGGTAGCGTAGAAGTTTGAATTTGCACGGTTTCAGTATCGTTTTGTATTTCCCTGAAAAACACAAATGTATACCAGAAACAGGTTCAACAGAATGAACTACGTTGTACGTAAACTTCTCGAGGACGCCAGGGAGAACGGTGCGAACGATGCCGTTGTTCTAAAGGTTCCCGAGACCATGATAGAGAAACACGATGGACTGATCGGGAAGGATGAGAACTCTTCGATGAGGGCGGAGAGTCGGTTGTTTGCGGGTCCCGTGGAGAAAGAAACCGACTCCACCATTAGTCTCAAAACGCCTTCACGTGTAGGTGAGAAGGATGACTTCAACGATGATCTGAGATCAAAACTTAGGGTTACAGACGTATACGGGTTCAGGGACGGCTGTCTCGACGGCATAGAGCTAGACAAAACCGAGATCGAGATATACCGTGTCAACGATCTAAAACAGTGAAACGGGTTATATGGATGTGAGTGATACGGACAGAGTTAATATGGGGTGGGTAAAACGGATGTGAGTGATACGGATGTGGGCAAAACGAGGGCTAGATTATAAAACGGTTGAATCTTCTTGAGACGTTTACTGCCTCATTAGTCCCTGTTTACTTTTCATGTGAGTCTTGAAAACCAACCGGGCTTTCGGCTATATCAGTAATAATTTCGGTACGTTATCCCTCAATCTTTAACTCTTCCCGTCCGCCCGCCTGGAAGTCTACGTCTCTCCCGTTGTGTCTGCATTTTTCGAGACCTAGTTTTGCCTGCATACCCGCTTCCTCAGGTGTCTTGGACTCTCCGACACCGACCTTGAGATCTATCTTTCTGGATGTCCCTACGTTCTCAACAACATCCATGTACTCGCCTTTCGTCAAGCCTGGGGTTACGCTGATGAAGTTGTCTCCACCGACGAAGAAAGTCATCGAGTCGTGTTCAACCCACATCTTTCTGGCGAGTTCGAGGTAAGCTTCCTGTATCCTTAAAGTAGCCTCGAATCCATCCACCTGATCGGTGGTGGTGGACGTGACGTCGTTGTCGTCGAAATGGGCAATCTGCACTTCGTCATCCACCGATGCCGATTTAGCTATTTCGAGACGGGACTCTCTTCCCGCGTCCTGTGCACTCCCTGAGTCCTGTAGAACGCTGGATGCTTCACCTATTGCTTTTTTGGGGTTGGGATCGTTACTTACCCCCAGAGAGACCGTAACCGGGTACCTGTTGGATACTGTTTGCTGGAGTTTGCGGTGATGTTCTGGGTCTACACCGTTTGTTATAGCAATCACGTTGTCGAATCTGGTGTAAAAGACGAGTCCACCGTAACTCCCGTAGTGCTGGCAAATGTCCGCGTACAGGCGTGACTGGAGTGCCTGGAGGTCGACCTCTCTTCGTGGTTCGGGTGTTACTGTCCAGGGTCCGTAGTTATCTATCTGAATAATTGAGGCTTGCATTTTACCTTTGCTCGGTTTGATCTAGGAGAGGGGAACTCCAAACATAAGCGTAACGCAATCGGTACGAGTAACACATATGTTAGGGTTTTCTTTAGACCCGGGTTTGTAAAATATCCTGGAACTATAAATTAAAAGGAAATAAAGATAAAAACAATATATATAAACAAATGTTTACAGATATAGGAATAGACGAAAGGTATATATGTTCTTCGGGACGTTTTTCCGATTAAGATGAAATCCGGGTTGCTTAGAAAACAGAAAGGCGGTAAAGCAGGGAAGTCAGAGGAGTCACTGGAGGAGATAATCGAACGTTACTCGGATGATGACGACGAAAAAGCCAAGATGGAGGCCAAGGAGGAGAAGAAAAAACTGGCTCAGGATTAGAAAAACAGGCAAAGAACTAAAAAACAGGTCCAGAATTAGTTAGACGCAATTTTGTTGCGAAATTCTTAACTGTAAGCGTCAGCAGCATCAAAATTTAAAGATAATAATTTATACCCGTAGTGACGAGTATCTTCAAGAAGCTACTGTATGTTTAAGGATGCCCTCTATAGATTATACGAGAAAGTTCTGAAGCTGGAGATCCAGGGACAACCAGAACATATAGCGGTTATACAGGATGGAAACCGCAGATACGCCAAAAAACGTGGTGAGGATCCGTCCAAGGGCCACAGGTACGGAGCCGACACCACGGAGGAACTCCTGGACTGGGCCTGTGAACAGGATATCAAGAAAGCTACGCTTTATACGTTTTCCACCGAGAACTTCAACCGGCCGGACGTCGAACTGGATGAACTGTTTGACCTGATAGAGGAACGACTGTACGACCTGGCGGA
>JBDGRN010000075.1:0-11636 GCA_042218125.1 Halobacteria archaeon
TAGAGATATTACTAACGTAACCGAGGGAAACGCCTGTCTAAATCCGTAGAGATATTACTAACGTAACCGAGGGAAACGCCTGTCTAATCCGTAGGGGTATTACATAACAAACTGAATAGAAACGTCCGGCTAACCGTTAAGAGATATTACTCTTGTTCCTCGGCTTCGGTCCACTCGACTTCCCGTGAAACCCTTCCGAGGTCTACGTTCTTCTCACATTTCGACGAGCAGAAATGGAGTCTGGCGCCGTCGTTCTGGACGACCATGATGCCCGTTCCGGGCTCTACATCGCCGCCACAGAACGTGCACTCCTTGACTTCCACCATGGCTTCACTCCAGGTTCTCTATCTTCTCGACCACGTCGTCGAGGTCGTCGTCGGCGTTTCCGGCGTCCTCGACGACTGCTGCGGCGGTTCCGACGTCGAGTCCCGCGGCGTGTCCGAGATCGTCCTGCTTGCCGACGTAGGCGTACGTGACGTCTTTCTCGTCGGAGAGCGCCGGGAGATGCATGACGATCTCCTCGGGCTGGACGTCCTCGGCGATAACGACGAGTTCGGCGTCGCCGCGCTCGACGCTCTTGGTCGCCTCGTTGGTTCCTTTCTTGATACGGCCTGTGTCTCTAGCTACCTCGACTACGTCCAGGATAGACTCCTCCAACTCCGCTGGCACATCGAACTTAACGTATACTGGCATAAACTATGTCACCTCGTTCCGCGCAACGCTGCGCGTCATTACTCATAAGAAAGTGTCAGCAAGCGCTCTTATATATTCCGGTTAAGTAGTCGTATGGCGTACGGTAACGTGGAAAATCGACGGTAAACCGTACGACGGTCCTAAAAACCGTAGGTTAGGTTAAACTATCTATCTGGCTGCGGCGGCGACGCGTTCTTTCTCTTCCTTTTTCCTGATCGACGAACATTCTACGTCGTAGTTCGCGGCACTTTCGAGTTCCTCCGCAAGAACCTCGTGGGCGTCCTTCTTTGACTTGTAGCTGTTGGAGACGACGGCGTCCGCGATATACATCAACGCCTGGTCAACTCTTCTCTGTGGCGCTACATCGACTGCCTTTGGAACGCTTATTCCACCGTACTTTAGGGTCACGGTCTCCTCACGTGGTCCCGCGTTTTCGACTGCGTGTATGAGAATCTGGATCGGGTTCTCGCCCGTGTCCTCGTTTATCTTTTCGAGTGCCTTTCTAACCATCTTCATGGTCTTCTCCTTCTTGCCGGTGTTCTCCTCCTCCGCCATCAGGCGGTTGACGAGACGTTCGACGATGGAGACCTCGCTCTTGGCGAACTGTTTGTTGGCGTGACGACCCATCGTATGCGCCACCGGGGTGACGTTTATGTACCGTTTCGTCGACCTGTCGGCGAACTCTAACTCCTCCGTGTCCCACTTTCCGAACAGCTTAGCCGCCATACTATCTCACCGGTTTCTCCTTGTTTCCACGAACCATCTCGAGGAGTGCAACGCCGTTAACTTTAATGACCTTATAGTTGACGCCGGAGATGTCACCCATCGCACCTCCACGTGCTCCTCCTATACCCGAGATAGTGACTTCGTCGTGTTCGTCTATGAAGGAGATGGCTCCGTCTCCGGGGGCGAACGCCGTCACCTGCTTCCCGTTCTTGATGAGCTGAACCCTACAGCACTTACGTATCGCGCTGTTCGGCTGCTTCGCCTCGATACCCACCTTCTCCAGAACTATACCTTTTGCTTGCGGCGCACCCTCTAAGGGATCGGTCTGCTTCCGTGTCTCCTTTGCGCGCTGGGCGTAGTTCCTGTCGCTCCAGCGCTGCTTCTGCCGGTCCCGCTTGAGTTTGCGTGCCGCGTACTTGCCATTACCCATTGGTGTCCAATCTAACAGAGGAAGGAATATAAACCAAATGGTTTAGACGCCGTGGGATAACTGCTTCTTCCTACGGTTGATGGGCATGTTATACGGTTGATGGCCATGTTTTTTGTTCGTGTACGTGTTTCTTCTTTATTTACTTACTGAGATCGGTTTTTGTTTCGTTCTATGGTCCGTGTTCCGTTGCATCTCCCCAAGCCTGAGTTTATTGTTCCTTGTACCTGGCCTGCGTTGCTGTCGTTCGTAGATTTCACGTCAATGGTTGTCCTCTACCGGGTTCACGGGAACTGATGAGGAAGAACCTGACGAACGTTGTTCTGGGTATCTGTACAGGGTGCGACAAGATCGTGGAGCCAATAATCTGTCCCAGTTTACCCGGCCCAAACCGTATCCAGCGTTTACGTTTAGGGGTTTGCGCCAAAAACAGGTTAAGTATCTGGAATCTAATAGAAACCCAAGGTAAAAACTTTGGTATGTCTTCGAACCAACCAGGGTATAATACTGAGAAAATGAAGAGGTTTGGACTGTACATAATAAATAGGTGGCTGATGAATACATGTCTGAAAAAGAGTGAAACAACATGTCTGTACTAAACAGTGAAACGGGGTCAACCGAAGGACCTGGGGGTTCAGGAAAAACCAGGTTGGTGTTGGCTGTCGCATTAGTTCTGTTGATGCTGGCTCAACCAGTCTCGGCGACACACGTGAAATTGCTGCCACACCATGCGGTGAGGGTGGTGAATGTCGACGTTAACCCCGAGGAACCGGTAGAGGGTCAGGTGGCTTCTATTAACTTCGACCTTGAAACCGATATGGGTGGAGAGATATCTGTAACGTCGGTCAAGCTAACAAAATCTGACTCCAATAACGTCGTGACAAGAGTTTCGGATATGGGGACGATATCCGAGAAAGTCAGTATGAGCCTGGATGCAAAGATGCGTCAACCAGGTAAAGAGAATCTGATGATACATGTAATGGGCCGATCTAAACGCGGACAGACCTATACATCGACCCATCCGGTAACAGTTATAGTTAGGGAGAAGGTCGAACCCGTAGTCGAAGTGAATCCGCAACGCAGGATTGCTGGGGTTGAAAACCCGGTCAAGGTAAATGTTACCAACAACCTGGACAGGCAGATACATTCGGTGACAGTTACGTCTCCGAAATCTAACCGGTCGCCGGATGTAGGGACGATAGGTCCGTTTGAAGAACATACTTTTAGGGTACCGATAAAGGGGGAACTCGGCAGCAACACAGTTCCGTTCCATGTCCAGTACGAGGACAACGGAATATTTCATCAAATAACCAAGAAGAAGGTGATAAACCTAGCTCCGAAGGGAACGGGGGTTCTGATGAAAGCCTCAGTTGTGGAAAGAAAACAAGGACTTCCCGACATCCGTGTTAGGGTGGATAATACAGGTAACGTGCCGGTATCCGGACTCCAGGTCAAGGCGAGGGAAAGAGGAGGTGGAGTTATATCGGAGAGAACAATCAGAATTCTGGACCGCGGTAAAACCATGGAGTTCGACCTCGGCGTCGACCGTGACGAAAAGTTCGTCGCTGACATCACTCTTGAATACAGTAACAGGGAGGGAAAGGACGTAACCAAAAATACATCTGTTACCTACTACCCAATCGTCGAGGACTTCGTGATAACGAGTATAAGGACAGTGAGGGAAGACGGAAACCTACGTCTCCAGGGTACTGTAGGAAATCCGGGAATCAATCAGTTAAAATCGCTCGAACTTTCGGTACCCGATACGTCTCTGGTGTCGCCTGCTCAACCGTCAGGCAAAGACTTAGTTGGAAACCTTTCCGCGGGACAGAAACATAGCTTCAATCTAACGATGAATTACAACCGAGGGAACCTGTCCCGAATACCGATCGAAGTCAGGTACACTGTAGGTTCACAGCAACTCAGTGCAGAAACCGAGGTAAACGCAAACACCGGTAAGACGAACAACTCATTGATACAGAGCCATATGAAAACGAGGAAGGGTCATAACGGCGGTAACGAAGCTCCGAACCTTACTGCCGGGGAGGGACGGATTTCACAGTATGAACCGGCGGTAACACCGGTTAAATTCGTAACTGCAGGAGATCACCTGAAGAAACATTCGGTGCTAAGTAACCGTATTTCTAAAGCTATCGGGGGATCCTATCTCCTACGTCTAACATATGGATTCGTCGACGAGGTGGATCACGATGGATAGAAGAAATGCATTTATCCTGGTAGGGACAGCGATGTTGGTCTTGGTTGCTGTATCCGTAGCTTCCGCTACCAGCCATAGTACCGTCGTTATCAGGAATGCAGAAACCCCTGGAGAGGCAGTTACTTCCGGCGAGTACTTTTCCGTAACTGCTCAGCTAGAAAACCAGGGTTCCCAGGCTGTGCAGGTAAGGAAGGTCAAGTTGTTGAGGAGGGAGGACAACCGTATTATAGATTCAAAGAACTTCCAGGGCTTCGTACCAGGACGTAACTGGAGCACCGATACGTCATCAAACATAACGCTCGTTGGAAAGCTAGAGGAGCCCGGTTTACATAAATTAAAGATCACTGCACAGGGAATGACTCAACAGGGGACGACCTTCCAGGTCGAGTATCCCGTCACGGTAAAGGTCAAGTCGGTGAAAAAACCGGAGGTCATGATCGAAGAATCGAGTCCGGTGGCGGCTTCACAAAATAAGTTTACCGTCACCATAAGGAACAGGATGTCCGACGAACTCAGGAGCATCATGGTATCCTCCAACTCCTCGGATGATACCGGAGCCATACCCCGTATATCTGAATTTAGCAACGGATCCGTCGAGGTTTCGGCGATGAAACCCACTGCGGGTAAACACACGATTATGTTTACTGTCGAATACATGCAGGGAGGTGTAAGGAAAACTATCCATATCAACAAGACATACAACTTTGAACCCCTGCGTGAGAAGGTAAAACTAAAAGCCGGCATGGGAGACTCGAAGAAAGGGATTCCAAACGTGACGGCGACCCTAGAAAACTCCGGCAATGCACCGATCCATGATGTAAGACTGAAGATTTTCGGTCCAGGTGGAAACGTCCTTTCCAGCAAGTTCAAGGGCAAGATAAGGTCGCTGGAGAGCTGGACCTCAAGTATAGATATTCCGGTAACCTCGAGATCCAGACTTCTACTCGAGGCGAAGTACATGTACGGCGATGGCGAAGCGAACACGACGACGACTTCGTTAAACTACACCCCGGACTACCTGGATCTTTCCGTATCGACCTTAAACGTCACCAATAAGCCAAACAAACTGATTGTGGAGGGTAAGATAGAAAACACCGGCAGATACCCTGTTCACGGAATAGTCATAGATACTGTGAAGACCGACGACGTTCAACCCGAGCAACCTTACAGCAACTACTTCGTGGGAACGGTTCTGCCCCGCAACTCCACCAGGTTTAACGTTTCAATCAAACTAACCGGGTTAAACGTCTCGTCGGCCCCTATCGTAGTAAGCTACAGGACTGGTCAGCAAAGGTTCAACAGTAACTACCAGCTGTCACTGAATAAAAAACGCAACAGAGGTGGATCGGGGCTCGGTGGCAACGGACAGCACGGTATCCCTGGTCAGCCAGTAACGGCAGCGGTCGTAGTTTTACTGGGGGTTCTGTTAGCCGTATCCAGGAAAAGATACCGGTAACCGGGTGAACTGAAAAGTCGTTGGGTAAACTGGAAAGTCGTTGGGTGAACTGGACAGTTATCCGTTAAACTGGAAGCTCAGACATTGCCTTAGAAAACCGTTAAGGTACCGCACACCAGCGTTTTTTCTAACAGTTGAACTTCAAATACTGAATGTATGTTTCAAATACTGATTGTATTACTCTAGCGGCATACACCACGGTTTCCCTCTTTCGACGACTTCCCTCCACTGCTTCTTGCATCCACAGTCGACTTCGTCAAAGACAGAGGTATCGCCACGGTTGTCGAAGTCCTTGATAGCGGCGTAGACAGCGTCGTCGCAGTCGCCGCAGTTATGTGCGCCGCGTTCCTGGCCAGCCGCAACCGGATGGCTTACCACCACCGCATCCTCGTCCGCAGTCCTTTTGAGGACGTCTACGACACTCCAGAGCCAAGGTGTCCTGTATCCGTTCCTGTAATGGAGGCGGTCTACCATCGTGTAACGCTGTACGTTGCAGGCGTTTATCGAGACTGTGTGGCTGTGTTCCGCTGACTTTCTAACCGAGTAGATCACGTCCTCTATCGATTCCTCCTCTGTCATAAAAGGCGGCTTCATCAGGAGATAGGTCTTGACCCCGGCACCTACTTCGTCCGCCACACGTGCGGCGCGTTCGAACTCGCTGTACTCGAAGTACTTGTTGACGCATTCACGTCGGACGTGGTCACTCGCGGTTTCGAGCCCGACTGCGATGTCGAGCGTATCAACTCTTTCTACGGCGTCCTCTACTGGTTCGTGTTCCACGAAGTCCGGGAGGGTTTCGACCACCACTCTCCTGTCGCTGAAGGTGTCGAGTATCTCCTTCCTAGCCTCTTCGGGTATCTCACGGCTGTCGAAGAAGGTACCGCTGGTGTAGATCTTGACGTTGTCACATTTCTCTCCCTCATTTTCCTCGTGCTTCACCGCTTTTTCCATCTGTCTTAGTAGAGATTCGGCAGAGACGGCGCCCGGGTTCGACTCTCCGACGTATCCACACATCGTACATCCACCTACCCTTGCCCAGCGACATCCGTCGGTATTGAAGATTATGGTGAGACTCTTTCCAACTCCGTCAGGCGTCCTGTCCTCGTCTACCCAGACACGGATTGGTTCGTCGGGATTTGCGTCCCTATCCTTCTTCGCCCTGATCTCTCTCATCGACTCGTTGACGGCGTCGCTGGTCTGCATCACCATTGGTTGGAAAACAGTTGTAGTTCTACGGGCTTGACGGTTGCGGGAAAAGTCCGTGAGAAAAACCCTTTTCGCGGGACGTTTGGTGGTTGGTTGGTTTGGTAGTTGGTTGGTTTGATATCTGATGAATTTGTTGTATGGTTGTATATTGTATTTATTTCCTCTAGCTGAATCATTTTGAAGTAAACTGTGGAAAATGGGGTAAACTGTGGAAAATGGGGTAAACTGTGGAAAATGGGGTAAACTGTGGAAAAACCGCTCGTTTGGGGCGTTTTCTTCTGTCCCGATCCGTTTCCCGTGCTTCCGCGAGCTTTTATACCCCTGGTTACTGTCCTACGTTGGCTTCGGCTTTATTTTCTTCAGCATGGTTTTCATCGGTGGTTGTCCCGTTTTGGGTGGGATCTTTGTTTTTCTGATTTTCTCCCCAGGCCCATTCCTCGCAGAACATATGCCACCAGTAGTCCTCCAGTGACATGTTTATGGGGTTAACGGTGTCGTCCATGCAGGAGGAGACGAACTCCTTATTCTTCTCTATGTACTTCCTCACGGCTCGTCTTTCGTCGCCGTAGAGGTAGTAGACTGTTTTTGTACGGCCCCTGGATTTACTTGAACCTGGAGCCGATTTAGTCATCTTCAGAGTACCCACCCAGCTCTTGTCCTGAAGATTTAGGTTTCTTGGTAACTCCTCCGCCGTGGCAGGACACTCGCGGAGCTTATCAATTACCTGGTTGGTTTTACTGTTGTCTTCCGGTAACGGATTTTGTTTCTGATATTTCATAATGCTCCCCGCCTTGGATTTGATGATAGAGACCATGACTAAAAAAGGGTTCTTTCTTTAACAAAAACAATTAAACTTATATATATCCTATTCCAAGATTCTCAACTAAGCGAAGAATAATATAATTCTTTGGCGTCGGTAATATGGGCAATATATACCTTTATATGTCAGATGGACGACTCATTATCTATGGGTGATAAAGTTCCGGCTGAGGCCGGAACTCAAGGAAGCGGGGATCAGGAACGCGTGGACCTGTCTCCCGAACTGGTTCTTAACCAGGACCAGAAAGTGCTGTTCTGGAACCACGACTTGAACGAACTCACTGGTTTGGAAGACTCAAAGATAAGAGATACTGATATATCCAGGCTCGTGAGAAAAAGCGAGGAAGGGGACGTAGGGGAACGTATAGATGAGAGGGACTGCGTACATCTGACTTTCCACAACCCCGACGACGGACCCTATACTTATAGCTTCAATGTCACTCGTCTAAAGAGAGGTGTCTCCGGCCAGGGTCTCGTTAGACTCGAGGCGAGTGAGGGTGATGACCCCTACGGTGAAGAACTGGCGAGAGTCGATACCGAACTCGAGGCGCTTAACCGGGTCCTCAGGCACGACATCAGGAATGATATGACGGTGGTTCTCGCCTGGGCGAAAGAGTGCATGAAGTACGCAGACGTCAGGGAAGAGCGTCAGGCTCTACGTAAGATAATCAAGAACGGCGAACACACTATAGAGCTAACGAAGGTGGCGAGGGAGGTGCTTGAAACTACTCTAACTGAGGGGGAACCCCACGTCGAGCCTGTAAGTCTGACTGAGTATCTCAGGAATGAGATAGAGAAACGGGGCAAGATGTACGAGGGAACCAGGTTCATACTTCACAGCCGGATACCAAGAGTCGAGGTCAAGGCAAACGAGATGCTCTCATCTGTCTTCGGAAATATACTTAACAACGCAGTCCAGCACAACGACGAGGAAGTTCCGGTGGTGGAGATAAGCGCTGTAAAGTCCGGTTCCGAGGTGGTGGTAAAGATAGCTGACAACGGACCCGGAATACCGGACGAAATGAAGGAAACAGTTTTCGGTAAGAACGAGAGGGGTCTAGATAGCCCCGGGACAGGTATAGGTCTATACCTGGTCCACACCCTGGTCGATCAGTACGGGGGCGAGGTATGGGTTGAGGACAACGAACCGCAGGGTTCGGTGTTCAAGATCCAGTTAAATGTCGCGTGAGGTGGGAGTGGCTGTTCGTATGACTGTTTGAATTTTGGTGGTTGTTTGTCGGTTGTGGCTGATTTTTTGATTATGGATGTCTGGATGGTTGTTTGAATTCTGGTATACCTGGGAGTTAACTGTACCTGGAAGTTAAACCTCTCCTGCAAAACCTATCGGAGATCCTTAAGTAAGTGCTCAAATTTGAACCAAATAGTAATATCTTTTTTCGTCTAGAGGGTAGATAAGTTAATAAGGTAGATTTAGACCTAATGGAAGATGGAGATACCCAGGTTATAGGGACCGCTCACGTTTCCGACGACAGCGCCCAACAGGTCAGAAATAAGATAAAAAATCTTGATCCTGACATCGTTGCTGTGGAGCTCGATCACAACAGATACGAATCCGTAAACAGCCTCAGGGATAAGGCCGACGTGTCATACGGCGTCGATATGATAGCGGCGATAGACGAGGCGAAGGAGCAGGACATTCCTGTAGCGCTTATCGACCGGGACATCAGGGTAACGATCAAGAGGTTCTGGAACAAGATGACGGGCCTCGAAAGGATAAAGACACTGGGAGCTCTGCTCGCGGGATTCCTGGGTTTAGGTGGAGTGGATGCCAGCGAGATAGACGAGATACTCGAGGACCAGAAGGTGCAGACCTATATAAATGAACTCAGGGAGTTCTCGCCGTCCGGGGCGCGGGTACTTATCGATGAACGTGACGCCTACATGGCTTCCAAGCTCCACGAGCTAAACCAGCGCGGGGATAACGTGGTGGCAGTTGTGGGTGCCGGTCACAGGGAAGGTGTAAAAAGCTATCTCGACGACCCCGCCTCTATACCTGACGTAACCGACGTACTCGAGACACAGAAACACGAAACTCCTGAGTACGACGTATGTGAGAGCAAGGACGAAGTTATAGTTCAGGTGGATCTTCCGGGCGTGGTTTCGGAGACACTAGAGGTCAACTACGGTGCCTCCAAACTCGTTATAGAGGGAGAGGTCGAGAAACCCTTCGAACCAGGCTACTTCTATGTAGAAGAGAACCGTCCCAGGGAGGTCGAAACAGAGATTCCTCTTGACTACAGACTCGACGGCGAAGAAGCCACGGCTGTCTACGACAACGGGGTGCTCGAGGTGAGGTTGCCGAGAAGCTGAGGAGGTATTTACACAAATTCACGGAAAACCGGTCTGGTTTTTCATACATACTGATAAAATAGCATATATACTTATCAAACATTATATATTCTCATCAAATAGTATATATTCTTAGTTTCTCTAATCCGTGGTCTCGGCAACTGAGCCCTCACTTTCGACGAGATCCATCTCCCGCCATGATCCACGTCGGAACCAGAGATATGCAACAGCCGCACCGACCACGTTCGATACCGAGAAAGAGATCCAGAGTCCTATAATTCCAAGCTCGACTGCGGTGAAGTAGCCCAGGATGAGACGAACAGCACCCACTATCGATACACCGATTACGGCGGCGACGGTGGTTTTACCGGTGCCACGGAGTCCGCCTATATAGGCACGCATTACACCGAGAAACCCAAACGATGGGGCTATGTAATGGAGGAATTTCTCTCCCTCCCGGATTATTACGGGGTCGTTCGTGAACAGCCCCACGATCGGTGCAGCGAAGGCGAAAGTGACTGCACCCATAAGGGTGAGTGCTACGAACATCACTATCGCGGCGAGCCGGTTTGTTTTTTCGACCCTGTCGAACTCTCCAGCACCCACGTTCTGCCCCGTCATAGTTTCGACTCCCCGGGAAACCGCTGCGGCAGGCAGAAAGACTACGGAGAAGATCCTGGACCCGATACCGAAAGCCGCCGCGACGGGGTCGCTGAACATACCGACTATGAAGAGCAGTAGGTTGATGATCAGGGCTCTGCCGGTCATTTCGATCGATGCGGGCGCTCCGATCCGGAGTATCTTTCTGGCGTACCCGAGGTCGGGTATCATACTTGACGGATGGACCTGGACCCCGTACTCCGTTGCCACCATTATATATAGTGCGACTGCGAGCGCTAGCGACCTGGAGAAAACCGTTGCTACCGCGGCGCCCTGGATTCCGAGTCCAGGTAACGGTCCCCAGCCGAATATCAGGAAGGGATCGATGACGACGTTGATGGCTACGCTTCCGAACGTCACGATCATAGGGGTTATCGTGTCTCCGTATCCCCGCATCAGGAAGACGAAGGTGAAGAAACCGAACATGAATACCAGACCCAGCGAGATCACCTGCATGTAGCTGGACCCGAGGGTGACGATGGTGTTAGATGCTCCCGTTATGGCGAGGAAGTCGTCGACCAGGAAGTAGGATGCACCACCCAGGATTACGGAGACCATCAGCGAGAAAACGGTGACCTGGCTCGCGGCATACTCGGCCTGTTCCGTGTTTCCGGCACCGGTGTTCTGGGCCACCAGGACGCTTCCGGCTATCGCGAGACCCATACCCATCGAGATGAGGAGGAAGACCATGGGGAACGCGAAACTTATTGCGGCGAGAGCGTCTTCGCTATGCCGTCCTAGCCAGAACGTGTCTGCGACGTTGTACGCAGTCTGTAGCAGGCTGGTTACGACTATTGGAATCGAGAGGTAGAATAGAGGACGTCCTATACCTCCTGACGTGAGTTCGAACTGGTCCTTGCTCTTGAAAACGCTGTTGAGGCTGTCCCTTAAACCCATCTTGGCTTTTGATCTCCGTACAGTAACCTCCTCATTTAATTTACCTCTCCGTATACCTGGTTCTTCTCCCTTTACCTGGTTCTTATAAATTCGAACGAACCGATCTTTGGCTGGATGTCCAAAGTAGATTTAGATAGTTAGTGGTGTAAAAGGCTGTACTGGTGGAATTTTCATACATTTTCTGTATCCCCGTACGTATTCAGTATTCAACTCGTACG
Organism: Halobacteria archaeon; assembly: GCA_042218125.1. GTDB lineage: Archaea > Halobacteriota > Halobacteria > Halobacteriales > Halorutilaceae > JBDGRN01. Next base: position 11,631 of record JBDGRN010000075.1, read on the forward strand.
TATTCA
>JBDGRN010000075.1:11736-71663 GCA_042218125.1 Halobacteria archaeon
CGTACGTATTCAGTATTCAACTCGTACGTATTCAAACACGTCTCCAGTATATGTCAGTAATCCTGTGGTGATCGTCGTATCCGTTGATATCCTTACCCAGTAGGTCGTCCATACCAACGCCGTCGTACAGGGTCTTGTAAGTATAGTCAACGAAAGTTAAAGGGATCTCGACATCCCTACCGTCCGTAACCAAGGATGCCACCACAGTATATACGTGTTTATGTCTCCGGTCGGAAACGCTTCCCGCGAATACCGGTGGGTCCTGTTTACGGGGACTGGCTGAATGGAGTCCTTCGATCGATCTGTTGGTGAACTCGTAACAGAACATGGCGGTCTGCTCGTTATCGTTGAGGGCTTCGTAGTCCACGTCGTGTTCCAGGAGATCGCGAACGTCGTACTTGTTCATCAGGACGTGGTAGGTTATCGATCCGGCGACGTACCTGTGAACGTCGTAGGTGGCGTTCTCCTGGAAGCTATCGGAGAGTGAGTACAGAAAGTTCTCGGGATCCGATGGTTGTGCGCCGGAGAACTCGGTTATCTGGGGTTTCTTGTCGACGTGGCTTTTGTTCCTCAGAACACCGGTTGCATAATGATTGGAGTTGTTTTTCTCGGTGTATCTAAAAAACGAGTCCATCGACATCGGCTTCACCTCGAACTCCCCACTCCTTATTCTGTCCAGATGCACCGGAAGAAGATCCAGCTGACTACCCACTGTGGCGTCTATCCTCTCCGACTGCTCGTTAACAGTTCTATCACCAACGTTTACGGTATCGATCTGGTTGTCTTTTTTACTGAAGCTGATCAAGTCGTGATCCGTTTTTACGTCGTAACCGTCCATCCTGCCTTTATGCACCGACGCCGGTGTGAGATTTTCCTCTACTTTCGAGGATACGTCCTGGTTCGTGACGTTTTTACCATAACCGAAATGGATGTTGTCCAGGATTTTGTACCAGACTACGGCCGTTAGGGAGAGGTATCCGGTTGCACCCGATAGTTTGAGAAACTTTCTCCTATCCATTTCCAGGTAGTTACTTATAATTTATTTAAAGAGACGTAACAGTAACGGATACTGTCTGAGTGGTGTACTGTTTGATGTTATACCGACTGAATGCCGTCTATCTGCACGGTATACTGTTTTTTGATGGTTTACTGTCTCATCCCATATTTATAAAGGGGTTGGTGGTAGATAGATTATATTTCCGGTTAACCGTCGAATCTGTGGAGTGGGTTGGCGACGGTTCCATACTCGGTGGCGTGGGGTCTTCCGTCCCTCGATCCGTAGCCGTAGTCCGTTATCCTGTTTCTGTTGAGGCAGAGCTTCGTGAAACAGGGTTGGAATAGATCGAACAGATCGAACCTATCCTCGAGCTCCGGAAATCTCTCCTGGTACCGAAGTACGGTTTCGTACACCTGTCTCCAGAACTTCTTCTCCGGATAACAGTGATGACGTGTCAGGACGTCGGAGAGATACCTTAAGACACCGACGAACAGTCCATGTACTATGAACCAGCAGAGCCCCTCGGGTGGCTCGGTCCTCAACACAGACCTCAGGTCTTCCGGGAGGTTCTCTAGCTCCTTAATGGGGTGTTCGCTGACGTTTACGTCGTCGACGAAGTCCTTGACCGCGAGACGGGACGGAGTGCAGTCCTCCAGAACCAGGATGGCGTTCTGTCCGTGTGGGGAAAACACCGTCCCGTACCGGTAGAGGTAATGGAGGAGGGGCGGTAACGTGGCATCGAAGAGTTCGTGGAGCCATTCCTGCACCGAAAGCCCAGACCTCTCGATCAGTTCCGAGACCAGGGGTTCGCCGTCGTCGACGTGTAGGAGAGCCGAGAGAGTAATGGGTTTCTCGTCCTTGTCGACTATCTCAGTCAGGCTTTCTCTCCATATACATCCCAGGGTTTCGAGAAACTGGTAAGGTGGAGATTCGAGTCTATCGAATGCCTGCTGTGAACAGTTTAGTCCCGCAATCTCCCCCGGTAGTACGAGTCCACAGTCCTCCGTAAGGAAGGGATCGTTGTCACGTATGTTCTTTACGTACTCCGTCATCACAGGGGCGGTTAAGGTTCTTTCACCCGGCAACCCCCTCCAGACGAGTGTGTTCTTGATCATCATCGGTACCTTGACGTTGCATTTCGCGGTGTCGTCGATGTTGACAAAGGTTCTCACCGACTGCATCGGCAGGTACCGGTCGTCTCCGGTGCCGAGTGGCACGACTTCCCTGTTAGCTATCTGTTCCAGGTAGAGGGGAACCACGGCGTTACTCCACTGGTAATCGTGAACGGGTAGGAGATAGTAACGGTCGGGATCCAGTCCTCGGGAGGAAATTTCCTCACGGAACTCACCGAACTGCCCACCAAGTTCGGACTCCATCAACTCGTCGTGTGTGACGTCGAGTGAGGCGAACTCCGCGTTCTCTCGGGACACCGCACACCAGTCGAGCCTGACTGGGTTACGGCGTTCCGGTGCGTACTTCAGGAAGTCGTCGTAACTCCATCCGATCCGGCCCTTGTTGAACGTGATCCAGGGATGCCCCCGCATCTCGCACTCGATCTCGCCGTAACCCATGTCGAGAACTTCCCTGGAAGGAGAGGCGTCAATATGTAGGTCGGCAAGCACGGTGTGGAGGTACTCCTCCGCCAGATGTCCCGCCGTCAGTCCCGACATCTCGACCGCGGTTTCGAGATCCGATACCATCTCGAACGGATCGTAGGCGTCCCGGAAACCGCCGTCGCGGTCGACCTCCACCGAACCGGGTTCCACCATCACGGAGTCCCAGTACCGCTCACGACCCCGGAACCTGTATACCGCGTCCCCCAGCGAGAACCGGTAGACGGACCAACCGTCCTCCGTTTCCGGACCCTCCACCTTCTCCGGATCTATCAGTTCCTCGTAACTGAACTCCCTCACCATCTTCCTCAGGAGTTCACCCGCAACCCTTCTGTACCTCTCCCGGCTAAATACTTCGTCGAACTCCTCGAAATCAATGTCTTCCATCATGTATTATATTCTATTGAATCTCGACCGAAACACGGTTTCATCTCGAACATCGTGCTACTTCCGTCCCTCCAGAAAACTCTCGACATCGAAGTCCTGGAAAACGGTGTCCCGGTCCACCCTGTAGGTCTCCCTGCCCGTCAACTCGTTTATGATCACAGTGTTCCTGTAACAGCCGAGACCCAGGTCGGGTGAACCGACTCCGTGGCTGTGGATGTCGGCGTTCTGCACGAAGATACCGCCCTCCAGGTCCGTCTCGACGCGGTAGTCACGCGACACCACGTATCTACCGTCGCTGTCCCGCCTTATCTTGGACTCTATCGGTTCCAGGAACTCCGGGTCGGGGCGGTGGTATCCCGTGCCGAGAACCACGGCGTCGGTCTCGAAACCGAACTCATCTCCGTTTTCCTGGTGGCGGCAGTAGAGACGGTAACCGTTCCCACCGGCCTCCACGTCCACGATCTCGGTGTGGGCGACCATCCCGAACCCGGGGTCGTCGTCGCCGATCGACTGCCTGTAAAGTTCGTCGTATATCTCCTCGCTGGTGCCGACGTCGATACCCTTGTACAGGAGGTCCTGGTCCGTCCTAACGTCGTCCTTCTTCCCCTCCCGCAAACCGTAGAAATAGTCGACGTAGTCGGGGGTGAAATGCTGGAGACCGAGCTTCGAGTACTCCATCGGGAAGAACCCCTCCGACCGCGTCACCCAGTCAAGCCTAAACTCCTCCGTCCCGTCCCTCGATTCCAGGAGGTCCAGAACCACCTCGGCGGCGCTCTGACCCGAACCAACCACTGTAACGGTTCCGCCGTCCCCCAACTCGTCGAGCAGAACCTCCCGGTTGTCGAGGTAGCGGCTGGTATGGAACATTGAACCGTCGGAGTCGCCATTCGTCGCGGAAAGGTTCCTTCCCACCGGCCCGGAGCCGGACTCCCCCGCCCCGTTTTCCGAACTCCCAGGTCCACCAACGAATCCCGAGAAACAGTCCGGGACGTATGGCTTCGTTCCGACTCCGAGAACCAGGTTTTCGGCGAGATAGAAAGAGGAGTCTCCGGTAGAGGTGTCGACCGCCTCGACCAGGAACCCATCCCGGGACTCCTCAAAAACACGGAACTCCCTCACCTCGGTTACGCGTCTACCGAACCTGGTAGTCGAAAGTTCGTCGGCGACCCAGGACAGGTAGTCGCTGTACTCCCTCCTTGGCGTCTGGAACGTCTCGTGGAAGTAGAACCTGTAGAGACGGCCCTTCTCCCTCAGGTAGTTTAGGTAGCTGTATCTGTTCGTCGGATCCGCGAGCGTCACCAGGTCGGCGAGAAACGGCACCTCGAGCGTAGTACCCGGTATCAACATTCCGGCGTGCCACGAGTAATCCTCCTGCTGGTCCAGGAAAACCGTCGAAAGTCCGGTGTCGGCTCCGGCCAGGAGCGCCGCGAGACCCAGGTTGAAGGGCCCGAGACCGACTCCCAGGACGTCGACCTCCATCTCGATATCTCCCTCGATTTCCCCCGACTCGGTTTCTACGTTCTCTCCCCCGTAACCGACGCACAGATCCACGTGTCTATCTGCGACGTCAGCCATCACTGCCTCCTTCTTTCTCCACGTTGCCGCCGTCATCCGAGTTTCCGGTGGTCAGTTGCTCGAAACTTTCACTGCTGCACTCCATCAGCAACGCGGTCTTGTTCTCCATCTCTATCTCTCCCCGACGCTGGAAGCCGCAGTTCTCGAAAACCTTTATCGCCACATCGTTCCTGGCGTCGGGCTCCGCCACCACCCTCTCGGTTTCGGGATGGCCGAACTGGTAGCCGACTATACTCCTCATCAGGGGTGTGGCGTATCCATTTCCGAGGTACTCCGGCGGCCCGAACAGGAGATGCAGGCCCTGGTCACCGGGTTCCGATTCGTAATATTCGGAAACGACGTCTCCGTCGGTCCAGTACAGTTCCCAGTAACTCATGGGTACGTGGTCCAGGAAACCGACGTAAGGAGTCAGGTGTTCGTCACGGATCTTCTCCTCCATCCTCTCCCGGAACTCCGTCAACGGAAGATCGAGCTTCCAGTACGGCTTGACGTGTTCGTACCCCAGCCATCGGTGGAGCATCGGCAGGTCGCTGCCGAGCGAAACGGGTCGAAAACCGAGGTAGCGGTCGATCCCATCCAGGTACTCCCGATGAACGTACTCCCGGTCGGCCGATACCCGCGGATCGCCGTGTTCCACGTCGATACCGGTCATTCCTCCACCTCCAATAGGGGGTTGGGAACCTCGGTATAGGCCGACTGCTCGTCGAGCGACGGGGCGTCGAGTTCGTCCATTCCACGTAACCTCGTCAACAGGTTGGCTTTCACGGGTATACGGTCGGAACCGAGCAACGGATCCAGGATCTCCGAACCCCAGGAACCGACCCCGCTAAACTCCACTAGCTTCTCCCGTAGAATACAGAGTAGGTCTTTTTCGTCCGCCACTCCCGCGACGCCGAGGGCGTTCACCACCCCGAATGCGTTGTTGACGACGACGTAGTAACGGATCCTTTCGTCCGAAACCTCCTTCGGACACACCGTGTCGGCACGTTCACTCACACCAGGCAGGACCTCCTCAACATTTTCGCGCCCCTCCTCCGGAAAGTAGTAACCCTGGTTGTCGCGGTAGTAGAACCTCTCAGGGTACCCCTCGTCGTCCACAGACAGAACCGAGTTCTGCTGATGGGCCTCGAGACCGATACCCCACGTGAGGTAGAGCCAGAGCACCGGTTCTACCGAAACCCCCAGGTAACGCCGGTACCAGTCCTGAACGACCTCTCCGGTGGAACGGCACTCCCGCTCGGCCACGTCGCGGACGAGGTTGACGATTCTCGAACCCTCGCCGGCGAACCCATCCTGACAGAGACCGACCACAGGCGAGGTTCTTTCGCCGCCGTCCCGGAACGGATTCTCTCTCAGCACCGTCTCGAAACCCGACTCTCCGTCACCCAACTCGCTGTCAACCGACTCTCCGTCACCCGAATCCCCACCTCTAAGATCCACTGTGATATACGCCGGATCACGTACCACGTCGAACCCCGGATACCGTCTATTCAGCTCGTCGCCCAGACGTGTGTCGAGCAGCTCCGATACCGCGACGCCTCTCTCTAGCTCCGCGGACTTGTTGGTCCGTACGCTGTTGGTTATCTCGACGTTCAGAGACGCCTTCACCATGAAGGGCGAATCTGGGCTGTAGAGCGTACGCACCGACGCCGTCGGATAGTAGACGGGGCCGCCCTCACCCACGAACTCGATCTTACCGTCACGGACCATACTCCTCACGCGAGGCTGGTTCCGCAGGTGTCGTGCCTGGTAAGGATGGAGCGGTACCACACCCTCGCTTTCACCGACTTCCACACCTTCCAGCGTGGACTCCACCCAGTCGGAAGCCGAGACCGGCTCCTCCCCCGAGTGTTCCGGTTTCCGGGAGATTTCACGTCCGGACTGCTCCACCGACGCCGATACAGCTTCAGATCCAACCGTTCCCGCTTCAGATCCAACCGTTCCAGCTCCCGAACCATCGATCTCCCCGGAAAACACCGAGTTCTGACGCAGAATACCTTTATCTACCTTGGCGTAGACGAGTCGGAACCCGCGTCCGAGTTCCGGGGCGTGTTCGTCTCTCAGTGCCGGGCCACCGTCGGCACCCCTCCTGCTTTTCGGCGTCGGATGGAGGTGGTGTCCGAACACCAGCGACTGCTCGCCGTCGACGAAACTCCAGTCGTCTCCGTAAAGCACGTCGAGGTCGTTTCTCCTCTCGTCGACGAACCTCGAAATATTTCTCCGTGAAACCGTCGCCCTCTCGACCAAAACATCTCTATACGTGTCTACGTCACCCGAACCGAGTTCCTTGGAAGTCAGCGAAACCAGCGTCAGGTGATCCAGCGGAACTAAGTCACTGGACCCGACACCCCGGTAGTACAGCGGATGGTCGAATACGTGTCGGTGTGTCGGCGAACGGTAACTCAGGGGTGCGAAAACCTCGATCCCCTGGCCGTCGAGTACCGAGTGGACGACTTCATCGACGCCCTCACGCTGAACCGGAGACTCCTCTATGTGGACTGTTTCGTAGTTTCCCGTTTCCAAAAGGTAGCAGTTGAGGAAAGACTCGATACTGAATCTCTCCGCCACCTCGTCGGAATCCAGTTTCTCGGTCATATCTCCCTCCTCCGGCTCGCTTCCTGTCCTCCATCGGTTTCCTTCCTATCGACGAACCGCCTTCCTATATTTCTAACTTCCTCCAGTATCTCCTCGACGTCGCAGGGCCGGATACGTGGATTGAGGAAAGTGAGCTTGAGAGCAGTCACGCCATCCACCTTCGTCCTCCCCACCAGAACTCCCCTATCGACTAGTTCACGACGTAACCCCCGGTTGACCTCGTCCACGTATTCCAATAGCTTTTCACCCTCCGAATCCATCCCCGGATCCATCCCACCCGTCTCACCACCAGTGTCTACATCTGTCTCTATATCCCCGTCTACATCTGTCTCTATATCTACCTCTACATCCTTCTCCGGTCTATATCTGTATAGAAGGGACGTCAGTTCCGGTTCATTGAGGACCTCGATTTCTGACTCCTCGGCGAACCTGTCGGCAGTCCAGGATGCCAGCCGGCAGAGGTACTCCACGGTTTCGGCGAACCATTCACTCCCAAGCATCCTGAAGCTCAGGTACGGCTTGAGGGCGTCGAACCTACGTGACGTACTCAGCGACTTCCCGGCGAGATGCGGGACGCCGGAACCCAGTTCCGATTCGGGGTTCAGGTACTTCGAGGTCCTGTCCACGTAACGGTAATCGGCTCCGTCCCTCAGGAGAAACACGCCACAGCTTATCGGCTGGAAAAACATCTTGTGGAGGTCGACGGCGATCGAGTCCGCACGGTCGACTCCTTCGAGTTTGTACGCGAGTTCGTCGCTGAGTACGCAGGCTCCGCCGTATGCGGCGTCGACGTGTAGCCAGATATCCCGGTTCTCCGCGACCCCTGCAATCCCCGGTATGGCATCGATGGCTCCGGAGTCCGTCGTTCCAGCCGTAGCCACCACAGCGAAAGGACGCAGACCCCTCGACTCCAGACACTCTATCTCTCTTTTGAGGACGTCGATGTCGAGCCTTCCGTGGCCGTCGGTTTCGACCGCCGTTACGGCGTTCTCGCCGAGACCCAGCTGGTGGCACGACTGCTCCACCGTGAAATGCGCCGCCTCGGAACAAAGCACCCTCAGTGTATCTGACTCCCGGGGCAACCCTTCGGACTGGACGTCCCGACCGAACTCCTTTTCGCAGAAACGGTCCCTCGCCAGCAGAAGACCCAGGAGGTTCGACTCGGTGCCGCCGCCAGTGAACACCCCGTCCGAACCATCCTGATATCCGAATAGATCCGCGAACACGTTTACCATACCTTCCTCAAGCACCGAAGCCGCTGGTGCCTGGTCGTACGAATCCATCGACTGGTTAGTACCCGAAATCAATACCTCGGCGGCGAGTGCCGGAACGGTCGGCGGGCACTGGAGATGTGCGGCGGATCTCTGGCTGTATACGTTGACCGAGTTCGAAAGAACAGAACTCCAGACCTCCCCCATCACCTCTCCGTACTCCATGCCCTCCTCAGGCAGAAAACCGTCAGTTCTGACACAGTCTTCGAGTTTCCCGGTATCCGTGTCGGGGAAACCCCTCTCCAGGCCCGAGTACCTCTTGACGAGGTCGGCGGCTTCCTCCATAACCTCACCGTAGCTATGTCGCCCCGGTTCACCTTCGACCGGAAAAACCCTGTCTAGATCCGGTGGCTCCGGCTTACCATCGCACCTTCTTTCCTCCAGTTCTTTTTCTGACGTATTCATTGTAATTCTGTTACCGTGGTACTGAAACTCCGTCGTCGCATTACTGATTACTGCGTCGCATTACTGATTACTGAAACGTCAATTCCTCCGAACCTCCTTCTGCCGTCTGGATGTTCCACTATTTCTCCGGAAAGCAGACCGTGTCGGTCAAACTGCTTTTCCGGCTGCGCTGTCGAACTTTTCTCCGATACTGTCGACTTCCCCCTCCGTGACGACGAGAGGCGGAAGGAAACGGACCACGCTGGAATCCCGTCCCCCTGTCTCGACAATAAGTCCCTCGTCGAGACACCGTCTCTGGATACGTTCCGCGGTATCTCCGTCGTGCGGCGGCACCCCGTCTCCACCGGCGTCGGGATCCACTATCTCTACACCCAGCATCAATCCCTTCCCTCTCACGTCACCGATCTCGCCGTGTTTCCGAGCCGTTCTCTCCAGATGGCTTCTCAGACGCGTACCCAGCCTGTCGGCCTTCTCGGCCAGGTCGTTGTCGACGATGTACTCGATAGCCGCCGCACCCGCCGCCATCGCGTACTGGTTTCCACGGAAGGTTCCGGCGTGGCTTCCGGGCTCAAGTACGTCGAGCGAACAGTCGTATACCACCACCGAAAGCGGAAAACCCCCACCTATAGCCTTCGAGAGCGTCATTACGTCGGGGGTGACGTCGGCGTGTTCGACCGCGAACATCTCACCCGTCCTCCCGAGACCTGTCTGTATCTCGTCGACCACGAACGGTATATCCCGCTCACCCGTTATCCTCCTCATCTCTTTGACCCAGCGGTTCGGCGCCGGTATTACGCCGCCCTCTCCCTGTACGATTTCGGTTACCATTCCGGCGGGTTCGCCAATACCCCCATACGGGTCGTCGAGCCTGTTCTCGACGTAGTTGCTGCAAACCTCGTGACAGGGTTTACCCTGACAGGGCTCGTCGTGTTCCGTCGACACACCCCCTTTCCGTACGTCCGTGCCTCCGGTGCAGAACGGGCAACGGTAGCTGTACGGAAACGGAAACTGGTGTACGTCGGTAGATGCCACGGAGGCTTTCCGCCTCGCCTCGCTGTCGCCCATCAGTTCCATCGCGGTGCTCGACATCCCGTGGTATCCACCCGAGAAGCCGAGGAGCGTACTTTTACCCGTCGCGGCAGTCACTATCTTGAGCGCCGCCTCCACTGCGTCGGTTCCGGCGGGGCTACAGAACTGGATCTTCGCGTCCCTGGAAAAGCCGTCCGGCAGAACGCCGAAGAGTGTATCCACGAACCTCTCCTTAGTGGGGGAGGCCATGTCGAGACACTGCTGTGGCTCCTTCCTCTGCAAACCGTCGAGTACCGCGTCCTCGACCACCGGATGGTTGTGGCCGAGGGCGAGGCTTCCCGCACCTGCCAGACAGTCGATGTACTCCCGCCCTTCCACGTCGGTAACGTATGCCCCTTCACCTCTATTCACCGCGATAGGTAGGTTCCTGGGATATACGCGGGCGTTAGACTCGTACTCGGACTGCCTCTCCAGAAAACCCCTGTTGGACTGCTGGTGTTTTTGTCCCATCGCCATTCCGTATACCTTTTGCCCTGTTTTTAGGGCTACCTAAAAGTAAAGTCTTCGCATCCGGATTCCTTGTTCTTCAATACCTTACAGTATCTCTTCCCGCTTTTTCCCTCCAGCCAACACTTATAAAAGATGTTAATTGGGGCTTTCATTTTATTAAATCGTGAGGAATACAGTGTATTTGTAATTATTACTTTTTCGCCCGGATAATACTGTTATTTGAAATTTTATCCGTTATAAAGAGGGTATAGGAAGTTAAGACGTTTAGATATTTTAATTCGTGGGTTTTCAGTTTGTGCATGTTAACTTCTCTCAAACCGGATAAAAAACAAAACCTTTTATAGAACCTGCATGCAATCATTAATTGCAATGTCACAGAACGTTGGAAATCAGCCTGTACTCGTTTTAAGTGAAGACACAGAAAGAACACGTGGCCGCGACGCCCAGAGCATGAATATATCTGCGGGCAAAGCGGTTGCCGAGTCGGTCAGGACGACCCTCGGACCCAAAGGTATGGACAAGATGCTGGTAGGAGACATCGGCGACGTCATCATTACGAACGACGGAGTCACTATTCTCGACCAGATGGATGTAGAACACCCCGCCGCGAAGATGATAGTCGAAGTAGCGGAGAGCCAGGAAGAGGAAACCGGAGACGGAACCACCACCGCAGTCGTTAACTCCGGCGAACTCCTCAAGAAGGCGGAGGACCTCCTCGAACAGGACGTCCATCCAACAGTCATCGCGTCCGGATACCGACGTGCCAGCGAAAAGGCACAGGAAGTCCTTGAAGACAACGCGATAGACGTCACCACCGAGGACACGGACGAACTCGAACAGATAGCCGAAACGGCTATGACCGGTAAAGGTGCCGAAGACGCCAAGGACGTACTCGCCAAACTCGTCGTACGCGCCGTACAGTCCGTAAGCGACAACGGAGAGATAGACACCGACAACATCAAGATAGAAACAGTAGTCGGCGGCGCAACACACGACAGCGAACTCATCGAGGGCATGATCATAGACAAGGACAGAGTCCACAACAACATGCCCACCTCGGTCGAAGAGAGCAAGATAGCCCTCATCGACACACCAATAGAAGTCAAGGAGACAGAAACAGACACCGAGATCAACGTCTCCAGTCCCGACGAACTCCAGAGCTTCCTCGACCAGGAAGAGGAGATGCTCAAGGAGATGGTCGAAGACATCAAGGAGAGCGGAGCCAACGTCGTCTTCTGCCAGAAGGGCATCGATGACATGGCACAGCACTTCCTCGCACAGGAAGGCATCCTGGCGGTCCGACGCGCCAAGAAGAGCGACATCAAGAAACTCTCCCGCGCAACCGGCGCCAACATCGTCTCCAACATCGAGGACATCGAATCAGACGACCTGGGACACGCAGGCAAGGTCGACGAACGCGTCATCGGTGGCGACACCATGATATTCGTCGAAGACTGCGAGAACCCCAAGAGTGTCAGCCTCATCCTACGCGGCGGCACGGAACACGTAGTCGACGAAGTCGAGAGAGCCGTAGAGGACAGCCTCGGAGTAGTCCGCGTCACAGTCCAGGACGGAAAGATACTCCCCGGCGGAGGAGCACCCGAGACGCAGCTCGCGCTCGAAATCCGTGACTTCGCGGACAGCGTATCCGGCAGGGAACAGCTTGCAGTCGAAGCGTTCGCCGACGCACTCGACATCATCCCTCGCACGCTCGCCGAGAACGCGGGTCTCGACTCCATCGACACCCTGGTAGAACTCCGCAGCCAGCACGACGCTGGCGACTTCGCATCGGGTCTCGACGCCTACACGGGCGAGATAAAGGACATGAAAGCCGAAGGCGTAGTCGAGCCCCTAAGAGTCAAGGAACAAGCGATCTCCAGCGCCACCGAAGCCGCAGTCATGATCCTCAGGATTGACGACGTAATCGCTGGCGGAGACGTAGGAGAAGACGACGACATGCCCGACATGGGCGGAGCAGGCGGTCCAGGCGGCGCCCCCGGCGGAGCACCCGGCGGTATGGGCGGCGGCATGGGCGGCATGATGTAGAACCGTAGGCCACAAGCTAACGGGCTGAAAACCGTATAGATTTAAAAACGGATTTTTCTGCAGATAACCACTTTTTGCCGGGATTAACGGATAGACCATAGAGCTAAAGAATAACAGCAACAGTTGTGAATAACAGCAACAGTTGTAGGTTATGTCTGGCGTAAGTTATGTCTGGCCGGAACGACTGATAAGGATTCGTTTGCTATGGGAATACGTTCGCTGACTGAGTCAGTTACTATCGAGTTATTTGGAAGGAACCGTGAATATACTGTCGGACGGGAATACCGTAATTACCTTTAAGATACTGTAACTACCTCTAAAGATGTTAGTCTCCTTCCTATCCAGGTCAAAAAACGTGTGGGTTATCTATCTAATAGCCTGTGACGTCGTGGTTCCATCCGGGCTCATCGAGGTACTCCGCGTCTCCGAATCCCAGTATGGGGAAGAAGATGAACGGAAGGAACGTTAGGCCCAGGGCGTATCCAATGCCGTGACCGAAGTTTTCCGTCAATCCCCAGTTTATGTAGAACATAACGAATATGTTCACGATCGGAATAAACGCGATGAAGGTAAGGAGTTTGTTTCTGTCGCCAATGTCACACATGATGTAGACATTGAGGAAGGGTAGTATCCAAGCCCATCCATGGTGACCTGCCTTGTTAAAGACTTTCCACGCACCTGCCCACGAGATAAGCGCCACTACAAATATTATTAACAATGTTACTATGCTCAGTTCTACACCATTTCCGTTCTGCTGTAACACCGTGAGTTCTGATAACATACATTTACAAATATTATTGGAGGTACTTAAAGTTATGTTGTCTTATTTAAAATTTAGGTAGGTGTGGATCATTAAAATATCCTGAAAAAATACTTGAAATATGGGGGGACTTTGATTCCCGTTATCTATATATAAATCTGCCGAGGGTAAAACGCATATGATAGCTATTGAACTTTTGGATGGGATAACGCAGTTTAACTGGCGGGAACTCTACCAGGGAGCAAGTTTCTCCGGCTCTATCAACCTGTTTTTCTCTTCGATACCCTCTATCTTCCCGACGTCCTCGTCGTCTAACTCCACCTCCATCGACATGAAGTTCTCCCGTATATGGCTCTTGTTCGCCGACTTCGGTACAGGATGTACGTTGTCTATACCCATCAGCCAAGCCAGGGAAACCTGGGCGGGGGAACAGTCGTGTTTCTCGCCGATCTCCTGTAGCTCTGGTACGTCGATGACCGTGCCCCGTGCAAGGGGGGAGTACGCCACGATCTCCAGGTCGTTTTCCTGCGCGAACTCCACCATCTCCTCCTGCTGTAATAGAGGATGCATCTCTATCTGGTTGACAAGTATGTCGGAATCCGCAACCTCCATCGCCTCCTCGACCTGTCCAGGGGTAAAGTTACTGACGCCGACGTTCCTTATCTTGCCGTCGCTCCGGAGCTGGTCGAACGCAGGGAGGGTGCCCTCCGGATCGTACTCCCCTGCCGGCCAGTGCACGTACAGTATATCGAGATAGTCGACGCCCAGTCTGCCGATGCTGTCGGCGGTGCTCTCAATTACGTCGTCGTAACCGAGGTTGTCGACCCACACCTTGGTTGCAAGCCAGAAGTCCTCGCGGTAGACGTCGGACAGATCTATCCCCCTTCCAACGAACTCCTCGTTATCGTAGAACTGTGCCGTGTCGACGTGTCTGTAGCCGAGATCGAGTGCATACTCCACAGACTCGATACATTCGTCGGGATCGGAGTTCTGCCAGGTACCTAAACCAATGTTTGGAACCGCGGACATGGATGTATATTCCGTCTACCGAGACAAAAAACCGGCCGTCGGATATACGAACTATTATCAACTCCGTTTCAGGAATCTAAACCGTCAGTTAACTGTCTCTAACCACGACGGTCCCCGTCATGTCGCTCGCCTCGTGGGGAATGCAGAAGTATCGGTACTTACCGGGGGTGTCGAAACGGTGTCTGTAGGAGTTCCCTGGTTCGATCAGACCCTCCTGTATGTGGTTCCTGGCTTCCTCCTCCGAACCGAAACCGCCGCTGGCGAAGTAGGCATCCTGGTCCGGAACCTTGTCGCCGTAACACGTGACGGTGTGGCCGAACTCGGACTCGTTCCTCCATTCGACCGTATCTCCCACCTTTACCTCGACTTTACGGGGGTCGAAGGAGTTATCATCCATCTCCACCACCCTGTCGGCTCCTGTGTCGCCGGAGGCTTTATCGCTGATACATCCAGCTAAGGTAAGGGCTGTCAGACTAAGATACCGGCGTCTGGTGGTTTTGGTTGTGGATGGTGAGTCTTTCATGGTGTCTGGAACTGTGTATCGGTATTCATCTTTGGTATTTTACCGTTTTGGATCTACGTCGAAAACTTACATCGATACCAGTATGTCGGTCGCGTACATCGCTATGAAGCCGACGAAGAAACCCACTATGGTGAGCGGAGCCCCCAGTTTCTGGCTTTCACGTCGTATCATATCCGTTATCTCCCACGAAACCTGGAGTATCGCTCCTACTCCGATTGCGAGGAAGAAAGCTGCCAGCGTCGGGGTGTATGCCAGACTACCGATCCATCCTCCTATAATCACGGGTGCGCCTGCTATTGCTCCCAGTGCCACGAACTGTAACCAGGCGGGACGTTCGCCCTCGGCTATAGGTGCAACCACCGCGGGTCCCTCAGTGACGTTGTGGATCATGAATCCCGCGACCAGCGAGACAGCTAGTGAGAACCTTCCTACCGCGAAACTGCTGCCTATCGCCAGACCCTCCGCCAGGTTGTGGAGTCCTATACCTATCGCTACGATGTAGGCTAGCCAGAGTCGGCTTCCTTCACCCTTCTTGGTGGAACTTACGGCCTGGATCGCGAGGAAGGCACCAACTATGGCGGTAACTACCAGTAGGTTACCCTCCAGGAAACCCGGTATCCCGTGTGCGATTTCGAATGCTTCGAACCCTGCATCGAAGGCGAGGAACATCAGTACTCCGACGGAGAAGGCGAGTACGGCGTGCAGATGTCCGCTCTTTATCTCACCCAGGAACGGGAACCAGAGCATTCCGAGCGCAACTGGTATGACTCCGACGAACAGACCTATCAGCACGAACTTCCAGATCAGGTCAGCCGATGCTCCCGGAGTCTCGTGCGCCGCCACTATGTCTTGGTGGAAGACTGCTCCAGCCGACGTGATCAGCGCAACCTCAAAGTCCCATCCCTCGGTCCAGTGGTATGGGATCGTAACCTCCTTGGTTTCTCCCGATTTTATCGTCTCTCCCTCCATGTTGAAGGACCAGTATGCGTCGTCAACCAGAACCTGTTTTATCTTCTGTGTTTCCGGGCCGTTGTTGGTTACCGAAAGAACGAACTCGTCCTCGTTGAGTGCCTTCTGGTTGACCGTGAGGTCCGGAAGGGCTTCACCTCTCTGCATGTCGGCGAACGGGTTGGCGATAAACAGCCCCGCGAGTATTGCGGCGAGTATAACGATGGGTGCGACCGCGTACAGCCATTTCTTTGCATCCATTTTACGTCACCTCGAAGAAACTCATCCATCCAAGTTCAGCGAACTCCGACTGGTGCGCGTGGAACATGTAGAGTCCCGGCTGGTGGTCGCTGTAGTCTAACTCGATTATTCCACGCTGAGCCTGGCACTGCATCACTGTGTCGACGTTGAACTTCGTGGGTTCCAGCGTGGTTCCGTGGCTGTAGTAGTCGAAGAACTGGCTGTGGCTGTGGAAACTGTTTATCGGGTCGAACTCGATGACGTTGAGTAGATAGATCCTCTGCGGCTTGTCGCCGTCTATCTTTATCGGCTTGATACCTTTCTTGGAGCTCCAGTTGCCTTTGCCGTCTGTATCGACGCCGTACGCGAACGCCTGAGTGTTTGCTGCGTATACCTCGTTCTCGTGGTCGAAGTTGGTGTCGAAACCGTTCATAGTCATAACCATCTCGTTGTACTCGTCGTTCTCGGGATAGGTGTGGTTCCGTGTCTTCGCAATCTCCACTAGCCTGTTCCTGTACTCCTTCGTCATAGGTCCGTGGTAGTTGACGTACTCCCTGGGTTTTTTCTTCACTCTCTCGGGATCCGGGTCGACCACTATCGTTCCGTACAGACCTCTATGGATATGTGCGGCGAGAGGTAGGCTGTGGCAGTGGTAGAAATGCATTCCTGCAGGCTGTGCTATCCATTCGTAGGTAAAGCTGTCACCCTGATCGATGACGCCTGGACCGTTCGACGGTATCCCGTCCATCGTGGGGTTCAGGTTTCGCAGATGGGGATGGATGGTGTGGGCGTGTTTCTGTAGGTTCTTGAACGTCACGCGTATCAGGTCTCCCTCAACGGCACGTAAAGTGGGTCCCGGAACCTGGCCCTCGTACGCCCACGACGGGAACTCGATTCCCGGCGCGATCTCGATGTTGGTTCCGACCGCATTGAGTTCGAAATGCCGTACCGTTCTGCCGTCCTCCTTGTAGACGTTTTTGTTGACGTTTTCCTGTCCCGAATCACCGGTGTTGAACTCGTACAGGAATTCGTGGGGATCGAAGGATGCCTGTTGGTAATCCCCCTCAACGCCGAAAAGTCCGTGCTCCGGGTCCTGCCCTCCTGCATCTCCGTGCCCCGGACTCGCTCCCGAGGTTCCTGCCAGTCCGGCGCCGGCGGCGACTGCTCCGGCTCCCTGGATGAACTTTCTCCTGTCCACCTCGCCTTCCAGGCTTTCCTTCAGACGATCCTGTAACATCCTGGTAACCGTGGATGCTTTCTCATAATCTATGGGCACTAGTTCCCACTCTCCGCTGACCAGCTAACTCTACGCTGAAATAGACTTGTCATAATTAAGGATTAGAGGCGTCTAAACTTAAGTTTTTAACAATAGACGAGGGAGATGATACCTGGATAAAACATAGAGACGTGGGGTTAGATGGGGGGGTCGGTAAACGGGTTTCTCCCGACAGAACTGACGTTACGGCATTAAGGTACGACCTGCCGGGTCACAGATCTACTTAGCCAGCCTAATCGATGTACTCGACCATAATCTGTTGGGCTATACGGTCGGAGAGTGAAACCTCGGTCCCATCCTCCCCGGCATCTACTGTAATGACGTCGAAGGGAGCGACCTCGACCACGTCTATCTCCGTGCCGGTATCGATACCGTTTTCGGAAAGGTACTCCAGAACTTCGGGGTCGTGATCATCCACCCTGTTAACGACCACGGAGCTAGACTCGGTACACTCGCTCAACCTGACGTCGTCTCCCTCCTCCAGGGGTTCTAGGTCCTCGTCCGGGATGGGGTCACCGTGGGGGTCTACGGACGGGTTTTCCAGCCTCTCCGCCACCCTTTTCGCGAACTTTTCGCTAATATGGTGTTCGAGCCGATCCGCTTCCTCGTGTACCTCACTCCAGTCATAGTCGAGATGTTCAGTGAGGTAGGTTTCGAGAAGCCTATGATGCCGTACTATCTCCAGAGCAACGGGTTCGCCCTCCTGCGTCAAACGGACGCCCCTGTACTCCTCGTAATCCACCAGGCCGCTGTCGGACAGTTTCTTAACCATGCTGGTGACAGTCGGGGGTTCGACGTCGAGGTAATCAGCTATCTTGGAAGTTCTTACCCTTTCCTCCCCCTCCTCCTGGTCCTGGAGAAAGTATATTGCCTTCAGGTAGTCCTCCATCACGTCGCTCAACATTCGTAGAACGAATAGATACGACAGACCATTAAGCTTTCTCAGTCCGGTTCCCGTTTTCACGGTTCTTTATTCTCACCGGAACCTTTGCTTTATTCTCAGAAGAACTTCCTCTCTATACGACTAATCCTTTTCTCCATCCTCGGATGCGTGGAGTATAGCCTTCCCACAGTACCGGAGTGAGGTCCATGTATACAGAGAGACTGTGTTATTCCGTCTGTGTTGACTCCTCCAGGGTTGAAGGCCCGGATCTTTTTCAAAGCAGTCACCATGGAGCCTGGTTTTCCGGTGGCTTTCACCGCCGTCTCGTCGGCGTAATACTCCCTGTTTCTGGATAACGACCGGGAGAATAGCTGTATGAGACGTCTCGCGTACCTCCCGTGTCTCCGTGCCGCCATCTTAGCGCGGTGTTTCTGGCTGACAGTGTCGTGTACGACCACAAAGCCGAACCTACCTGCCGCCAACCCAACAGCCATTCTTTTAACAGCGATCCTGAGCGAAAACCCGATATAGGCTATATATCTCCAGACGTATCCCACGGCGAGACCTGTTATATAGGAGGACAACATTAGATAGCTGTCCCGGTTTTTGATATGTGAGAACTCGTGGGCGAGTACGTTCTCTAACTCGTTGTAGTTCAGACGTCTCAACAGGTCCTCGTGAAATATTACTGCCCCGTCCTTAGGCCGGCCGACAGCAAGGGCGTTTACCTCCTGATCGTCGGTGACGTAGAGGTCGGGCTCGGTTATCCCCATATCCTGGCTTAGCTCTGTTGACGCCTGCCGGATCCGGGCGTTCTTCCCCAACTCGCGGAGGTCGTAACTGGATAACAACCGTTTCTTGCTCGAAACGTAAAAGAGAGCAACGGTTACGGGCATGAACGCTATAACCGAGACGTTGGAAAGCAGTGCCGCCGTACCTGGACCGATTCCTACATTTTTGGCCAGATACTCGGTAGCAATGCCGACTAACGGTGCGACCAGGAACAGGTATGCGAGTACGAGGACGGTGCCGACTGCAGCCATACGGAGCTTGAGCAACAGGTTTCCGTACCCCATACTCCGGAAAACTCCATCGAGGTTTAAGTAACCTTCGTGAGTTAAAGTAAGAAGGAATATATTGGTTTATGTCCCCGGATACAGTTTTTTAGGCCAGAGATGGATCTATCTAGTTTCAGCTGGTTACCCGGTGCCTTGAAGAGGGAGGTATCTTCCCGGGTGGTGAGGCCTTTCGTCAAGCGGGACTACGAAGAAACCGTACATTCGGAACGGGACTGGGACAACCTGATAATTCTGGATGCCTGCCGTTATGACGCCTTCCAGGAACTCAATCCTTTCGACGTCGAACCCGAGATAATAAACTCGTGTGCCAGCCATACCAAGGAGTTTCTTAAGAAGAACTTCTCGGGCGAACACCACGACACTGTATACGTCACGGCTAGTCCATGGGTGAGGGAGTACGCCGAGAACTTCGCTGAAGTCAGGAACGTCTGGAAGGACGGATGGAGTGATGAGGACAGGACCGTGCTGCCGGAAACCCTCACAAGCTATGCTAAGGAGGCGAACAGGGAGTACCCGAACAAGAAGCTGGTGGTGCATTACATGCAGCCACATTATCCTTTTGTCGGCGGTGGACCTGACCTGGGGGAGCAGGCGGGATTCAGGAAATGGTGGGGGAGGGACGCCGCCTCTGTATGGGAACGTTTGTCCCGTGGGGAGCTAGAGGAGGGCGTGGTCCGGGAGGCTTACAGAAAGAACCTGGAGGGGGCGTTACCTCATCTGGAAGATCTTGTTGAGGAGCTAAGAGGTAAAACCGTGGTTTCGAGCGACCACGGAAACCTCTACGGTAAACGCGTGTGCTGGATCCCTATCGGAGTATACGGTCATCCCCCGGGAATACATGACCAGGAACTGACCGCCGTCCCCTGGCTGGAACTTCCTTTTGAAGAAAGAAAGGAAATCAAGGATGCGGGCAGCGGTGGAGATGTGGATGCCGACATCGAGGAATCAGAAGTTCAGGACAGGCTGGAGGACCTGGGATACACGTAGGCCTCATCCGATATGGGTTAGTTTGTTTAGGTTAGTATTGCTGGCTGGATGACGAAAACCAGTATACTGCGGTGGTATACGTCGGAACAGTACGTACAGTTGAGTCTCGTGCTCCCGGTTTCTTTTCCTTCCCTATTCGTTTATGTCGTTAACCTGACTTTTCTATATGCTGAAAGTTTGACAGTCCGGGCAGTATGCGTGTTTCTTGTAGTTTGTCTTGCTTTCTAGCGCTCCTCCGCAGTCCTGGCAAACCTGGTATTTTTCTATGTACATAATTCGAACTTACCTCGGTGTGTTATTCGTTAACGCTTACATTTTGTAATAAGGTTTTGATATTTTTAGGCTTTCCGAAAAATTGGATCTGTACCGCTCCCAAGGAGCAATAGACATATCTGCAGAACGTCCGTTGTATATGACTTCGTGTCTTCGTTGTATGTCTGTTTGTTGTATGGGTGACGTTAACAGGTGTTGGAGTATGTTTATATGCTCCAGGGCCGAATGATAGTTACAATGGATTCAGAAGACCTCGAAACACTACTGGATGAGAATGGAGAAGTAATGGTAAAGGTGTCGGAGTTCGACGAAGCACTTGAACTGCATCTCCACGACACGGAGATAGGCGAAGATAAGGTACGTCTCCAGCTTACTGACGGTATACTGACGTTCGATATAGACGAAATTACGGGCGCGTGGCAACACACTCACTCCCTCGCAGACTTCGGTCTGGAGTAGTAGAGAAACAGTTTACCCGGAACCGTTCCGGGACGTTTGTATAAATTTTTCTGGTGTAGTTACCGATCTGTAAGAAATTACTTCGGCCTTTTATAAGGGCTTGCATAACCCATTTACTTGATTATCTTGTAAACAGTGTAATGGGTGAATCTATTCGGGTTCTTCACGCCGAGGACGACAGGAACTTCGCTGATATGTCAGCAGATTTTTTGGAACGTGAAGATCCCGATCTCGAGGTAGTAAGCGAACACAGCGGAAAGGAAGCAGTAGAAGCCATGAAAAACGGTGGATTTGACTGCGTAGTCTCCGACTACCAGATGCCTGGAATGGATGGTATCGAGTTCCTCGAGTTCGTAAGGGAAAGGTTTCCCGATATACCCTTTATTCTATTTACCGGGAGGGGAAGCGAAGAGATTGCGGGTGAGGCACTCCGGGCGGGGGCAACGGACTACCTCCAGAAAGAGTCGGGTATGGGACAGTTCGAGCTTCTGGCGAACCGAATAAAGAACTCAGTTACGCCACGTTTTCGAGGATAGAGGAAGAAGTCTATATTTTCGAGGAAATATCGGTGTCGGAGAACGCCGAGGAGGATCTGGAGGACAGTACTTCGTTACACGATGTACCTATATGTAGGGGGGTCTACTGCAGGGATAAGGCATTTGCGATAGACGACGTTTCGACTGACGCTCCGGATTTATACAGATCGGAATGGCTGGTTTCGACCTACCTTGGTGCTCCTGTTAAAATAAAGGGGGAAAAGTACGGTACTTTCTGTTTCTACGACACGGAGCCCAATAGGGAGGGTTTTGCCGACTGGGAGAAGACGTTCGTAGAACTTATCTGTGACTGGGTGGGTACGGGGTTAACACGGAGGAGTAACAGGCAGGAGTTGGAAAGACAGAACAAGAGGTTGGAGGAGTTCGCGGGAATCGTGAGCCACGATTTAAGAAACCCACTCGGCGTCGTGTCGAATGGACTCGAACTGATCCGGGAGGAATGCGACACACCATACATAGAGGACGTGGATCACGCCCTGGGACGGATGCAGGGACTGATAGAGGATCTTCTGGACATGGCGCGGCAGGGAGAGAGTGTGGACGAACTAAGATGGCATAATCTCCCCGAACTCCTGGAGAACTGCTGGCGTAACGTCGAAACCGGGGATTCGTCGCTTAACGTCGAAGAGGGTGTCATGGTTTCTTTTGGTAGGTGTGGAATTTGGTTTTTCCAGGACTTCTTCCGTCCTTTCTGGGTCGATGCTACCGGTATTCTTGGGTATAAAGAGAGAAATTCCTGTGTTTCTGTGTTCCAATTTCTCCTTACCTGGGTTTCAATTATTTCATAGCATTATCCACGGACCAATCGTTCGTTATCATCTGTCTACGATCCATAGAAACTCGTGTATCCACGTTAATTTCCGGCAGACAATACTGTCAAAACCACCAACAGCAAAAGCATGACACCCTCGTCGAAATGAAGGACTCAGTACATGGTGACGGGGGGAGACTTCAGCAGATGATCGAGAACCTGTTACGTAACGCCGTGGAACACGGAGACGACGACGTAAACATAGAGGTGGGTGACCTCGAGGACGGGTATTACGTCGAGGACGACGGTCCAGGTATCCCGGAAGATCAGCGTGAAAAAGTAATGGAGCCTGGATACACGACTCGGGAGAACGGCACAGGTTTCGGTCTACCGATCGTCAAGAACATAGCGGGCGCCCACGGATGGAACCTTAACATCACTGAATCCGACGAAGGCGGAGCGAGGTTCGAGGTCAGGGGGGTGGAGACGCGGTAAGCTATGTCCCAAATTTTCCCGGGCTAATGGAACAGTAGCTACGTGGTAAACTGGAGTTGAAGGCCGTTCCCTTACCTACCTCGGTTTCAGCCCATATCTCTGCTTCATGTCTATCGATTAAGTTTTGACAAACCGCCAAACCTATGCCCTTAGCCTGGGTTTCGCTCTGGTTTTTTCCCGCTCGAAAAAATTTGGAAGATCTTTTACCTCCTTTTTGTTCAACTTCCGGTCTTATTTGAAATATCTTGGATGTTGTGGCAAACAGTAGTAAAGTGAGGTAGATCTTTTGGTTTAACCTCAAGCTCCCTTGTTATTCTGGACATTTCTTTTAAAACATCCATTAATTTACGGTAAGGTATAGTCGAGTTACTGTTTTAATCCTGAACTGAAAGGATCAGCCAGTCAATGTAGTTATCTATCCTGTTTAACTTTGGGTTATTTATTATCATGATTTGTGACTAGCCATACATGTTTAACAGTCAGATAGGAAAGATATGTGGCCACAACAAAAATTATTCTGTTCGTTATATCTAAAATTATGCTAGTAATAAGCTACATAAAACAGATTAAACACCTATGAAAGTCTGCACCTACATTTAGGTTATGGTGAAGCATAGGTTTTTGGGAGATGTCTTCATCATTCCCTAGTTTTTTGATAAAATCGCTATACATCGGTTACTTCACGTTTTTTCTACCTGTTTTCTAATACAGTCTACAACGAGTTTAGCTAACGCTATCTGTAGAGAAAAGAACCAGTTCCCTAGCTTTCCTTTAGTTTTTTACTGTTTTGGTGGGATTATACACCTCCTCTCGATCGAGCATATGGTAGATTTCATCTTTTATTCCCAGTTGAATTCTATATTTGGACTTATAAGCGTGGTTTTTTGCAATTTAGTCGTTCAGGTTTATAATTATATGATTTGCAATGCTTATTAAAACTTGGTGACAAGAACCGAAAGTTACAGGGTTCTGAACTTGGCATACTCAAAGGTTTAGACTTTGAAACCACTTTACTGGAATATGGTCTGAAACCACTAGAATATGTTGGATAGCCTAAGATTAGCGGACTGAGTCTTATTAGTCCCGCCAAGATTCGAACTTGGGTTATGGGGACCAGAACCCCACGTGATTGACCACTACACTACGGGACTTCGTGGATCAAAAACTGCGTTTTGGTTGGTTATATGTTTTGCTCTTTTTCCTCACAGACCGGGCTGGCCGAACAGGTATTTGGTGTCTATCTCCTTTACCGTATCGCCGAGCAGGCTGAAACTGTCGCTGTACTGGAGCAGACGTGATACGTCTCCCTCCGGTTCGACTCCTCCCTCCAGTATCACCCGGATGATGTCACCGTGGTGGGTGAACCTCTCCCACGACTTGAAGTCTCCGCGGAGAACGTAGCCCACCTCGCCCTTGTCCCAGGAGCCACCCTTAGTTTTGACGTCTATCTCTTCACATACCCCGTCCTGGAAGTCCATGTAGGCGTAAACATCCCCGTCTTCCACGAAGAGTTCGAGCTGTGCCAGGAGTTCGTACAGCTTTTCCGGCAGGAACTCCCGCAACCTTTCGGAAACCATCTCGGGAACCTCCTCGTAGGTCGGGTTTATGTCAAAGAGCTTGTCAGCTTCGTCCAGAACCTCCCTGAGGTCCTCGGGGAGCTTTCTCCTCATCGAACCGTCGAGAACGTCGAGTAACAGATAGATCGGTTCGTCGCTGTACTCCCTCACCGTCTTATCCATCACTTCCTCGGGTACACCCTCCCATGCGGTATCGGGGATGTTGTCAACCCTTATTAGCTCGTCCGGTAGGTCCTTGATCCTGTAGCTGTCCACCGGCACGTCCTCTATATGAAAGATAAAGTCGCCTCTCCATCCAACTCCCCAGTCCCTCGAAAGATGTCTTAGCCTGGGTTCTGCATTTATATGTGCGCTGTATTCCTCGAACCACTGTACCGTGGGGAACCACGTCATTCTTTAATCTATGATAAATAAAATACATGTATTAATAACCTTAACCTTCGGTCTGTCCCAATGAACTTTTCAGATACGGTATATCACGGGTTTATCCTCCTCACCGCAGCCGTAGTTCTCGTTTCACTGCTGGTCGTTCCGGTTTCCGCAGCAGGTAACGACACGGGAATAGCCGAAGAAGGTGGAACTGAGGACGGGAAAGCCGGGTTCTCTGGTTCTGAGGATGGTGTCTCGGGTTCTGGAGATACAGAATCTGGCGCTGGCGTCGATACGTCCGGTTCCGGGGGAGTGAACTCGGGTTCTGACGACTCCAACGGAACCAACTCCGGTCCGGGGGATTTCTTAAGGAACGGATCCGTCGAGGACGCCGGCATC
The DNA here is from genome assembly GCA_042218125.1 of Halobacteria archaeon. Classification (GTDB taxonomy): domain Archaea; phylum Halobacteriota; class Halobacteria; order Halobacteriales; family Halorutilaceae; genus JBDGRN01. Next base: position 36,770 of record JBDGRN010000075.1, read on the forward strand.
GAGGACGGTAAAGTAGAGGTTCTGGTTTCGGACCGTGGACTTCCCTCGGGTGACGGCCAGAACTTCTACACCGACCTCGCCGAATGGCAGAACTTTTTAGCAGTATCGGGTATCGGACGTAATCCTCTTCTTCTGTACGACGGAAACAGGTTCCGTCCGTCTTCGTTCAGGAAAAAATACGCCTTTTACACACTCGCGTCGAATCCGAAGACCGGGGGTCTTTTCCTCGGTGGATTACAGGGCGGTGAAAACGCGCTTTGGAGGTCTTCGATCACTACCTTTGGTCTGGAGAAACTGGTTACCTTCGGTGCTCCGGTTCGTGACCTTGAGTTCACGGATGAAGGATCCGGATTTCTGGTGGGTGGTGGAACAGCCAGGAACGGATCTGAAGCCAGGGATCTTGGATTTATCTACAGACTGACTTCGGAGGGAGATATAGAGGTGGTGGAGGAGAGAGGCACTGTGTTCCAGCGTCTCGCCGTAAACGAAAACAACGATGAAGCCCTTGTAGTGACGACCGAGGGCTCGGTTTACAGGTACGAGGACAACGAATCCCGGAAGGTTCTAGACTCAAACGGGGGGATGTTCTTCACGGACGTTGACTACCATCCCTCGGGAGGTTTCGCCACAGTAACCGGTGGCGTAACCAACGGTACGAAGCTTAGGAGTTCGGGTCTGGATACCCAGGGGGATAACGCCAGGAAAGCCGAATCTACCAACTTCGGGAATCTGAGTAAAGGCGACGGTGTTATCATCCGGTACAGCGACGGAGGAGTTACAGGCTTGAGACGTCTGTCCGGGACCGTCAACACGTTGTCGTGGAGTCCCACCGGCAGGTTCGCGGTTGGTTCGAGGGCGGTAACCGGTGGAGGCGATTCCGGACCGGGTCTTCGGGATACCAGCATCGCTAACCCCGACGAAACGGACGGAAAGACCGGTAACTCTACAGGGTCACGCGGTTCGATGTACCGATCAGAATTCGGTGGTTCTGGCGTGAATAAGGATGTAGTAGGTAAACTTGTACTGTTAGGAAAAGACGGGGGTCTTTCGTTCCGGAAGGTACCCGGGAAAGCCCGGGGGAGCGTCATGAGTTCGTCGCTCTGGCTTTCACCCGAAAAAGCGGTGCTGGCCGGGAGGGGGGTCCTGATGAGTTACGGCAAAAATAATACGGAGTCCGGTTTCGGCTTAACTCTCGTTGCCGAACCGGCTGAACCCGTGACAGGCGAGGAGGTCGTTCTGAACGGTTTCGGGTCGTCTCTCGACGGTAAGGCGGACGCAGTCAACGGATGGCGGTTCAGGGTGGTCGAAAACGTTACGAGATGGCGACGGTCTCCGAGACTACGGGTTACGTTCCCTAATCCGGGAAACTACACAATCGGCGTCCAGGTACGTTCCAACGGCCGGATCAGTGGATGGTCGAACAGGACGTTGGAGGTAAACGGCAGGAACCTGGCACCCGAACCGTCAGATACCGATAGGATGTTCCGGTATGCTTTCGTGGCTGCGGGGGCGTTCCTGGTGCTTCTTTACCTCTACTTCAGGTTCCGTGATTAGACACTGCGGTCTCGTTTTATGAGGAAGAGCGAATTTAGGGGGGGGGTATGAGGAGTATGTTCTCTGAGGGTTTGTCTGAGAAATGGGTTGATGATGTGGAGTCGGTTAGGAGTATGTTCCTTAAGTACCAGGGGTTGTGTGAGAAAGAGGTTGATAGTGAGGGGTCGGTCTTAGGAGTACGTTCTTTAGGTACCAGGGATCCCGCGTGACTGGATATGACTCTAACGACGGCGAAAAACCTCCCTAAAACTTATATGTTCTTTGTTTGTTTATCCATAATACAGTACCGTATTTAAACCGTTGTACTGCGAATGTGGTACGGACACGGTAACAGAACGGCAGTAAATTTAATCAATGGTTAAGACAAAATCGTATTAGAAAATCAGACATGATGGGTAAACTTGTACAAAAGTTACGTTTCGCCCCGCTTACGTTATTGCTGCTCCTGAACCACCCGGTGCTGGCACAGAACGGCAGTGCTGTCAACACAACTGCAGATATATGTAACAACCAGGTGGTTACTGCGTTGAGCGGACTGATCACGCTTCTTGCAGCAATCGGTCCGGTGATAGGTGCACTCGTGGCGATGGCTGCCATGCTGGTTCTGTCCTCGACACAGAACCCTAAGAAGAAAAAGAAATGGATCAAGACGAGGAACGACGCTATAAAGTACGGCATAGGTATCCTGTTCGTAGGAGCGATCATGAAGCTCCTCGTCCAGGTAACGAATCCAGAACTATCCACGTGCGTGAAGGTACTACCGTGAACTGAAAATCCGTGAAGCTGCGGGGATTCGTTTTCACGGTAATTCTTATCGTTTCTCTCGTAGCGTTAGCGGGTGTATCGACAGCTTCACCCCCAAGAAGTCCGGACCACGGCATTAACAAATCGACTTTTGAGAAACTCTGGTCCGGTACCAACGGTTCATCGAGTGTCGGGACGGGTGACTCCACCTTCACTGAGGCACTCACGAGTTCTTCGGACTACACTTTCGAGAAGCCACCTGCGGCAGTCGAAAAATGGAATCTGGGTGATATACGTGACTTCAACCACGGTAACTGGCGGAGCTCGATATATCCCGGCGACACCAACCTGACGGATTCCGACGTGCGTAACAACTCAAGGGTGGACGACGACTGGCTCACTTCGTTTGGAGGCATAAAAGACGCCTACGTCCGGATCTTCTCCGCGGACCCAAGTACCGTACTCCATCTTTCGGGTAATGAAACGAGGCGGTACGTCGGAAGGTCGGGGAAGGTGGCGTTTGCGACGGACTTCAGGGTTGTTGTTCCGAATATAAACAAACCCAACATATGCAGCTTCGGTTTCCCTAACCGAAACAGACAAAGATTCGTAAACGTCGAGGACGTGGAGCTGAAAGCAGCGGGAGGACAGGTTCTCGACAGCAGCTCAGGTGACTACTCCGGGGTACTGTCTTACGACAGCCTACCGAGGAACACGAAGGAACTCGTGGTTTCGGCAAACCTGAGTATGAAATGGAGGGTAGAGAAACCCGGGCAATCAGATCCAGGTGACTGCTCGATACGTGCCGACGAGCGTCCGACCATCGTACAGAACGTCCACGTCACCGACTCGGTGGAGGTGGTGCCATACAGATTCGGGCGGCAGTTGGCGGCACGGAGCGTTAAGTATCCGGACGGGAAGGACGGTATGTTCGTTTTCTCGAGACATCCATGGGTGACGGTGTCGTTCGGTAACCATGGACTTCATTCACGGCTATGGTTCTACACGGCTCGGGACAAGGACTGGGACAAGATGTTCAGGTCCACCGATACCGGAAGGTCGGCTTCTATCTCCTCGACTCAGCCTCTCGAAACATATGCATATCCCTCCGACTTCGGAGTTACGACCATGAACGACTCCGATGCATCGATCAAGGTCGAAGAAGTCATTGGAAAGGTTTACCCTCCTCCGGTTTTACCTCCAGACATCACCGTAAATGTCGCTACACACAACTACACCCTGTCGAACGGGGTTGCGTTAAAGCTGGATGAACCCTATACGGGGGACGTAAACATCACCGGCCTCGTAAGGGGTGCGCAGGCTTCGCCGAAGGTTGCGGAGGGTGGAGAAGTTATACATCGGTCGAACCTGAGTCTGAAGGTACTGGAAAGGAACCTGACACAGACAAAGCTCCAGGTCAGCTTGAGGGAGAACGGAACAGGGAAACCGATCAAAACCACGGACACGTCGGGTAAGATAGAGATAATGGGGGAAAAGGTAAACACCTCAAAAAATGGGAATGCGACAGTCACTGTCGACAGTCCACAGGTACCTATGCTGACCGCAAGATACGTTCCGGAACCCTGGTGGGACAGTAACACGGCTTACCTTGGAGACACCGCCTCAGTTTCCATGACTCAGGACAACGCACTCGGGAACATCGTCGGGATGTTTATGGATTTCGTGGGCATCATGATCCCTTTCCTGATTCTTATATACTTACTGGATGGGATGTTGAATCTCGGTGTCTGGCCACCCTGGAGGGATCTGTGGTAGCATTGAGGGGGATACATTTACATATACCTAAAATTAAATTATAGCAAATTGAGTACCAAGAGGTGAAAACTTGGCACAACAGGAACTAACTATAGTCCAGTCTTTCCTCAAGGTGGTTCGTGAGGTGATTAACCGGGGCTCCGACATGCTCCACGGGTCCATGCAGGACCTTCTGGCGTTCACCGTCGAGATCACCGTAAGGACACCGTATCCGATGCCCAAGAATGGGTTCTTCTTCGGTGCACCGAAGACGGAGCCCTGGGTTTCAATATACGAGTACTACAGCTCGGTCATCTTTCCGATCACCGTGGTTATGATCGCGACGGCACTGGCATTGATAATGTTCACGGGTATTTTCGGCCGGTTCCTGAGCGGATACGAAAGGAGCAGAGCGAAGAGACGTTTCTTCATGGGCTTCCTGTTTATTCTCGTTTGGTGGGGGATCGGTGGTTTCACGTTACGGATCGCGGATCTTTTCGCTCTCGCTGTTGCGCCGGACTCAGCGGAAGTCGCGGGTCTCCTCGCCGAAGGCATGAGTATAGACGGTATGAACCTGGCTTTATCAGCGGTATTCACGTTTATAGAAACCGGGGTGATACTGTCGGTTGTCTTCGTCTACCTGGTAAGATGGGTTGCGATCTACTCACTTATGCTGGGTATGCCGGTCATCGTGGCTCTATGGATAGTTGACGTAGGCCCCTTCGCTTACCTCTCCGAGATAGCCGGAGGCCTTGGTCTCAAGTTCATTCCGCTAGCATTCGTGACGATCCCTATCTCGATTATCTACAGGGTTGCGGGACTCTTCTTCGAAACCCTGGATATGTCGAGCATGTTCAGCAACTCGGTGGGGCCCTTTGTCTTTAGCCTGGGGTTCCCACTCCTCACCCTGTTTACGGCCTACATAGTTTTCTTCCGGGGAGGCAGGGTCATCGAAATTACGGGTGGAGAGACACAGGTGGTTACGTCACCCCAGGTGGGTGAAACCTCCTCGGGAGGCGAGGAGATATTCAAGGGTAGGCCGGCTGAAACCCAGGAGATCCAGAGATCTGGTGGAGGACAGGGTGGAGGTGGTGTGCCGGACCGTCAGGACGTCTATTCAGGACGACGTGGAGTCCAAGGTTCAAGCGGCGGAGGAGGCGATGTCGGCAACCTGTACCGTTCGCGTTCTAAAGTAAAAGAAATTCAATCAGAGTGATATCTATGAGTACGGGAAACGATCCTACGAGAAGAATACCGAAAAAGATCGGTTCGAGCGACGAGATATGGCGGGGTTATACGCTGGACGATCTCATGGTGGGTGCTATGCCTTTTATAGTAGCGGTGGTCGTTACCGCCTACTTCCTGCCCCCAAACATGACGCAGTATGGCTACATCCTCTCGGGTTTCGCGCTTTTTGTGGGGGCGGTGATCATCTACCTGACTCCCGACCACCTGACGGCGAGTGAATGGGTCAACAGCTACAGCAAGTTCTACCGGCGTCCCAAGAAGATCAGGAACATCAAGTACAACTTCGGCAACGTGCGTGAGCAGGAGGACTTTCCTGAGAGCGGCTTCCTGGAGCTTGAGGAAAGAACGCAGGACATGGTCGATATCAAGAAGATATACAAAAACCGTGACGCAGTAATGCGTACGGACGACAAACTCGTCGGTGCGGTGAAGGTGGAGCCAGCCAACATGGCTCTAACCACACCGCAGAGGTGGCAGGCGAACGTTAATGCCTTCGCCGACTTCGTCAACAACAGCGTCGAGTGGCCGTTCCAGATATACAGCACCACCACGGACTTCCCCATCGACAACTTCGTCGAGCAACGTAGACGGAGGCTGGAGGACGAGGACGTCCAGGACAACCCAGTCTTCAGGGAGCTAATAGAGTACTGGCTCGACTGGTATCCCGAGGAGCTGGAGTTACGGGGAACACATCTCAGGGAGTACTACATACTGATTCCGGTCGGTAGGGAAGACGTCACGGGTGGCGAGAGGGAGGAGAGGTCTGTGGGCGAGAAGCTCGGCGGTATCCCGGTGCTGGGATGGTTCTTCGGTTCTAGTGAGGGGCTTACAGAGAGTCAGATAAAGTCCAGGATGTTCAACGAACTCGACGAACGTCTGGGTCTCGTGGAGAACCAGGGCATACGGAACATAGACGGCTGTAAAGCGATGCGTGCCGACTCCGCCGAACTCGCCAGGATACTGATAGATTACTGGACGAGTGAGGGTGATTACGGAGACTACGACCAGGTGATACGTTCTAAGCCTGTGGTTACCGGCTCACCCGACCTCCGTGACCCGGAAGAGATCCGTGAAGACGAGGAAGACGCCGGTTCTGAAGATGAAGTGGAGGAAACTCCTGAGGAATCCGAGGAGGAAGACGGTGACGAAGAAGAGGGCTGTGGAGGTTTCTGGATATTCGGCGGATCGGGTGGAGACGAGGAAGAACAGGAGATGAATGATGAGGAAGAAGGCTCGGAACGGGACGTGGACGAATGGAGCGACGACGAATGGGGGGATGCAGAGGAGTACCAGGAGGCTCTACAGGCGGACGACGACGAGTTCATAGAAACGGTTCTCGACGACATCGAGGAGCTTCAGAAAGGTGCACTGGCTCCGGGGGAGATGGAGTTCGAACCCAGTGCCGCCAAGCTTGGTAAGGAGTGGACGAAGACGATGTGGGCTGAGGGTTATCCCGACCAGCCTTCGAACGGCTTCCTGGAGCGGCTTTTCACTCAGCCCGGTATAGAAAGCGACGTCTCGATCCACGTTGATCCCAGGGACACGACCAAGGCTCAGCTAGAGCTCAAGAACCGGGTAGGTACGCTTGAGGCGGAGTACGAGAGGAAGAAGGAGAGGAGGGACGTCGATGCCCGGGGTGTCCAGAAGGACCTGGAAGACGCTGAAGAGATGTACGACGTGGTTAGAAACACTCCGACGGGGGTTTTCGATGTCTCTATGTACGTCACGGTGAGGAGTGAAAACCGGGAAAGTCTCGACTCCGTGTCGGATCAAACACGTGCCACGCTGAAACGTGCACCCGCAAACATTACTCCGGTAACCGCGGTACGTAGACAGGACGAAGCGCTGAGGTCGAACAGTCCTGTCTGTCTCGATATGATGAACAAGAAGGCGGCAATGATGGGTGGTGCTATAGGAGCGATGTTTCCGTTCAGCAGCTCCACATTGATCGAGGAGTCGGGGGTGGAGTATGGGGTCCACGCCATGAACGGCTCTCCACTCATTGCCGACAGGTTCAGGAGGGACGTCGGTTACAACGCCCTCGTTATCGGTAACATCGGTTCCGGAAAATCGTTTGCCACGAAGCTCAACCTGATCCGGACGGCGGCCCAGGACGAGGACAGTATACTCGTGATGCTGGATCCTCTAAAGGGGTTTGTGGGGGTTAACGAGGCACTGGGCGGCGAACGTGTTATCGTGGGTGGTAACGTGGGGCTCAACCCGCTCGAACTCAGGGAGACACCCGACCACGTCCTGGACGAGACAGGTGGCGAACTCGATCCGTTCGCCGACAAACTTAAGGACGTTATGTCTTTCTTCGAGAGCTACTTTGATATGAGGGACAATCCGTTGGAGGAGAGACGTGGCACACTCGAGAACGCCGTCAAACAGGCGTACCACCGTAACGGGATATACAGGGATCCCGAAACGCACAGCAACCAGAGCCCGACGATACCCGACGTGATCGACGTGCTGAAACATATGGCGGAGGATCCCGACGAGTACTCTCTTTCGGAGTCCGAGAGGGAACGGGAAAAGATAGAGAGAAACGCCGCCGAGCTTTTGATTGGTCTGGAGCCGTTTACGGAGGGCGGGGAGTTCGAGAACCTGTCTAAACCTACGGAGGTCGACATCAAGGGTTCGAAGGTGGTTTATCTCGACCTCCAGCAACAGGAAACCCGTGGCGGCACCGGCTTGATGATGCAGCTACTGTTTAACGCTGTCTACGAGATGGCGAAGGAACGTGTCGGAAAACGTGTGATATTCGCCATAGATGAGGCACGTTACATAATGAAGGACGCCTCCAATCTTGCGTTTTTAGAGCAGGCGGTTAGGCACAGCAGGCACTATGACCTCTCAATACAGTTTATCACCCAGACTGTCGACGAGTTCTTCGCCCAGGACGAGAGCGAAGCGATTGCCGACAACTGCTCCATAAAGCTGCTGCAACGTATCGAGGGAATGGATGAGGAGCTGGGGGACGAACTGGACCTAACTCCACAGCAGCAGAACTACGTCCGTAACGCCATGGCGGGTGACGAGGAGGCGGGTTACAGCGAGGCACTCCTGGGAGTGGCGGGCGAGGGATGGTATCCGATACACGTCCGTGCCAACGACCTCGAAACCGCAATCATCGACTACGACCCCGACGAAGCAGTAGATGGGGAAATGGGTCGAACAGTCGGCAAAAGGATAGAAAATGTTCTTTCCGACCGCAGCGATACTGGGTATTGATGATGCTCGGTATTGGTGATACTCGGTATTGGTGATAAACGGTACTGAAAACCTGGTTTAAGAGACTGGTTAGGACTTTCGTCTCCCCAGATATGTGCGTATAACGGCGAATTATTTGTCTTGTTTACTTGAACTATTTGTCTTGTTTCACTTGATGGGTACGAGTGGTTTTCCGGGTTAGATCCTGGCTTTGTCTGGGGTTTTAGGTTTCCATATTGTGTTTAACGGCACATTTGACGGCGGGAAACACGAGCCCCTGCTCTATCACGTCCTTCCAACCCACCCTTGATTCGTATATCACGTCGTCCTTATCGATGCAGCCACAGGACTCGCCGTCCATGTCGTACAGTTCCTCTAGTCCGTCGAGAACGGAAGCCATCGGTATGAACATCTGTTCGCCATGGATGTCCCTGTAGTGGTCCTTGACGGTATGGTAAGCGGCTTTCTCGGGTGCCTCACCGCTCTCCGGGGTGTTCAGTCTGAGGGTGTGGTGTTCGTAGTTCTCTTCGACGTCGGGAACCTCACCATCGGCTGCTCTCTTCTCGGCTTCCTCCGTGTATCTATCGATGAGGTCTTCTACCTCCTCCTTGGTGAGGGCGTCGTGTTCCAGCATGTCGTCCGTGTCTTCACGAATCATGCCGTCGTGGCTGTCCATTACGTGGTCGTGGAGGACGCTGAACAGGGCGTGTCTTATCATCGAGTCGAACATCTGGCGCCAGGTGTCACATTCATCTACCTCCGACGTCACGAAGGTGTCGTCGTAACCATGTTGTTTTTTAAGCTGTGCGAGGATCTTCACGATATCGGCGTACTGCCAGTTTTTGTAGGGTATTTCTTCGTCAACGTAGTCCCATACCTCATTGTTCTTTTCTCTTGGCGACAGATCCTTTTCCGCGATTCGTTGTTCGAGCTTATCTATATGTTCCTTGATATCTATTTGCATCTAAACCACCTGTTTTCCTGAACGTAAGCAGGTTTTTGTCTAACGGATATGTGTGGGGGAAGATTCGGTTGAAGAGATGATAAAATTTAGGGGGTTTTTCGTAGCCCGGCCCCGGCTGTATCGGACTACACAGCCGGAATATAAATAAAGGAATAAACTGGTTATTCTATATGGATAGACGTGAGATATTAACGGTCGTCTTCATTATTCTTGGTGCCGCTTTGATTGTTGCCCCGGTCTTCACACAGATGTCTTCTGGTAACAACGTCCGTATTTCCGCGGCCGAGATAAATGAATCACATCCGAGTAGTAACGTCATAAAGAAATATCCCGAAGATATATACAGGGGGATCCGGAGATACGATACTCTGGAACCGCAGCTGGATCGTATAAACAGCAGCCTAAACGCGACGGTTAGACAGGCGATCGATGACGGTTCGAGCCAGATGGTGATCGATAACCAGGAGGGAACGGTGGCGACGAGACTTCTCAGTCCCTTCAACGTTACTAAGGACGACGGAATCTACAAGTTCAGTTTCTCTGCTGAAAGGCTGAATAAGGATGTACAACGACGACCTCAGCGTGAGCGCAGCGAGCCGTTGATGATAAAACTGACCGTGAACGCAACTAAGATGGCGGATTTCCAGAAAGATGGCGGACAATACAGGATCAAGCCGGGTATTTTCCAGAACCACAAGTTCATACTGTACAACGGTAGCTTCTACAAGGTCGAGAACCGCACAAACTCCACACTCATGGAGAAAGTCGAGTGGTCAGACGTACTGAAGGGGATATCCAGGGATACGGATAAAATGGATGAAGGAAAAAGAAAGCTCGTTGAGGGTACGGCGGAAGCGGGTGGAACCGTTGTTGCTGAGCGGAACGAGGTAATGGATTTCACTTCCAAGCCGGTCATCGAGTACGACGGTGAGTTCTTCTTCATGGGGATGTCGACGGCTCCCCGGGCTATAAGGCTCAACACACCGACGTTACTGTTCTGGATCGCCGCGCTACTTTCGATACTGTACGGACTTTACAACGCACACGAAGTATACAGGGAAAAAAATTAATGGATTGGTGTTTTGTGAAGTTGGTTGATGGATTGGTGTTTTGTGAAGTTGATTGATGGCTTCTGGATTTTTCTTACTACGTATCTTTAGAGTGAAGATTACTTTGCGAGAGAAGCAAGGAAAGCTTCGAGCTGTATCTTCTCGTCGCCACCCGTACTGATCCTGTAGTCTGTTTCGCCAATCCTGTCCATGATCTCTATCATCTTCCTTTCGGGTATGTCCAGGTCGGTGATAGTGCGGTGCATCTGGTCGATCAGGTCGCCGCCCGATATACCTTTGTCCTCTATCATAGATTCGAGTTCACGTCTGCTGTCCTTGAACTCCCCCTGTAGAGCCTTGTTCAGCATCTCCTCGACTTCCTCTGATCTCGCGGTCGATGTCGTCGAGAACACGGTATCCTCGTCTACCCGATCACCAAGTGCCGCTGAAGCCTGTAACGCGTTGACGGCTTTCCGTACGTCGCCGCCAGCGACGTAGGCGAGAGCCTCCAGACCGTCCTCCGTAACCTCGACTTCCTCGTTCTTCGATATTTCACGTAGACGTTCCACGATCTCGTCGTCGTCAACTCCGCTGAAACGGAATACCGCACACCTGCTCTGTATGGGGTCGATTATGTTGCTGGAGTAGTTGCACGAGAGTATGAAACGGCAGGTGTTGGTGTACATCTCCATAGTTCTCCTTAGAGCGGGTTGGGCGTCACGTGTGTTGTGGGTTAGGACGCCGTTTCCGAGAGCGAAGTTGGGGGTTTCCTCCATGGTGATGTTGTACGCTTTACCGAGGTGGCTGTACTCTATCGCTGTAATCTCGACTTTATCGGGTTCCGGGAGTCCTCCGTCGGACGCTGTCTTCGCCCCGGTAGGACCTCCAGCCCGGTTTAAATTCCTACGGTAGTCGGCTATCTCGTCGCCGGTGTCTAGCTCTATGAGTTTCTTCTCCACGAGTCGGTTACCGTCGCCGACGGTGAAGAAGGGATGTCTGTGGCTGGCGGTAACCGTACGGCCGTCTGACAGCTTGAGGGTGAAAAAGTCGGCTACTCCCGAGTCGACGAGTCTCCCTCTGTCGGACTGTAGATGGTTGGTGTTAAAGTCGACCGACGGTATATCCTCACCATCGGTCGATACGTTCTGTATCTTCTTCGTCTCGGTGTTTTCCGGTCTACCTACCGTTACTTCGGTGTCGGGCGGCAGGCATAGGCTGTCAGCCTCGTCGAGAAATATGATCTTGTAGTCGGCTGTTCCGACTGGAGAGGTGCGGGCGAAATCCTTTATCTTGTCCCTGACAACGTTGATTCCACGTTCGTCGCTGGCGTTGAGTTCGGTGAAGTTGTCGTTCCATTCATCACCGTAGAACTGGTGGGCGAGTGCGTGGGCGCAAGTTGTTTTACCGACGCCTGCGGGTCCCGAAAACAACATGTTTGGTATGTTCCCCGTACGGAGGTAGGACAAAAGTCTCTCTGTTATTTCGTCCTGACCCACCACCTCGTCGAGGGTATGTGGCCTGTATTTTTCGACCCAGATTTCGTCCCGCATTTTTATCTCACTTCTTCGGTAGATATCCGGTTTGAGCTTTTAACTTTGGTTATTTACTACGCATGTCTTCCGAACAGGTAATAAGGTTTCTGTATACATCGTACAGTTGGTGTGTAGGTATTCTGTGTTTTTGGTTAGTTGTTAATCGGTCAGTCTGTGTTTTTGGTATTCTGTGTTTCCGGTTACTTGTTGATCGGTTAATATATTTTCTTGGTATTCTGTGTATTTGTTAACCTGTGTTTTTGTTAATCGGTGCTTCTTGGTTAAATTTTTTCTGCCGTTATACGGTAATATCCCTGTTTAACGGACTGTACCTGTGATGTTTATTTTTCACAGAGTCAAACTTTGATTCAGCAATGATCTCTTTTGGTGAAACCGGGTAAAGGATATAGAACTTGGGTAGGGGAAATAGAACTATCCCTGGTTTTCGGGTGGTGCGGTGGACTCCAGCATCTCCACAAGATGTTCCAGGGTGACGTTGTCGACATCGATGTCGAGGGATCTGAGCCAGTCTCTCGTATACTCCATCCCGCTGTCGGTGAGGCAGTATCCTTCCTCGTCCTCTATACGGACAGCGGTGACGAATCCCTGGTTCCTGAGGCTGTCTAGTATAGACCCCAGGCTGCTCTCCTCGATCTCGAGGTTTTCATTTAGAGAGCTGAACTTTACGCAAACTAGCTTCTCGCTCACTACCTGTATCGAATCACGCAGTTTATTAAGGCTTATGGATTTCTTTTATTTAATTGGGATACAGGTGTAGGAACTTGGCTTCTTCGTCCAAAAACGGTAAAAACCCAAAAACGTATGTAGGCAAAGACGGAACCTTAACCACATCTAACGAATTCTATGTCCGATAGTAACCAGGAACTCAGGACCCCGATCGTCAGTGTACTCGGCCATGTGGACCACGGCAAAACCACTTTACTCGACGAGATAAGAGGGAGCGCAGTCGTGGAGGGCGAAGCGGGCGCCATCACCCAACATATCGGCTCCACTATGGTGCCGATAGACGTCATCGAACAGCTATGTGAGGATATACTGCCGCCGAAGATCGAGATACCGGGCCTGCTTTTTATCGACACGCCTGGACACCACGCCTTTACGACACTCCGTTCGAGAGGTGGGGCTCTGTCCGACATCGCAATACTCGTGATCGACGTAAACGACGGCTTCCAACCTCAGACACGTGAGGCTGTAGGTATTCTTGACCAGTACGAGACGCCGTTCGTTGTCGCGGCGAACAAGGTCGACAGGGTACCGGGATGGAGACCAAATCCCGGCGCGACTTTCCAGGAAAGCTACGCGGAACAGAGCGACAGGGCTCAGGGCGACCTCGATCAGAAGATCTACGAACTCATCGGGGATCTTCACGACGAGGGATTCAACGGCGATAGGTACGACCGCGTCAAGAACTTCAGGAAGAACATAGGCGTCGTACCCATAAGTGCCGAGACAGGCGAGGGACTCGCAGAACTTCTGATGGTTTTAGTCGGTCTCGCACAGAGCTATCTCAAGGAGGACCTGGAGCTACACGCGACCGGTCCCGGTCTAGGTACAGTGGTAGAGGTAAAGGAGGCACGTGGATTTGGAACCACCGTGGACATTCTCCTCTACGACGGAGTCTTAGAGGTAGGTGACGAGATAGTGGTTGGGGGTAAACACAAACCTATCGTAACGGAGGTACGTGCCCTTTTAAAACCGGGTGAGATGTCCGAGATCAGGGTGGAGAAGGAGTTCGAAAAGGTCGACAGGGTTACCGCCGCGGACGGTATCAAGGTTGCGGCACCCGACCTGGACGAAGCAATGGCTGGGGCACCGATAAAGGTGGTCGACGACCGTGGACTCGAAACTGTGAAGGACGAAGTCGAGGAGGAGATGCAGGAACGCGGTGTCGAGGTCGAGAATCAGGGAATCGTGGTGAAAGCCGACACCCTAGGGTCTGTTGAAGCACTTGGTAAAACGCTAGATGAGGCCGAGATATCGGTAAAGAAAGCTACCGAGGGTACGGTGGCGAAAAGGGATGTCGTCGACGCCGAAACCTCCGACGAAAGAAAGAACCGCGTCATTATGGCGTTCAACGTTGACGTCCTGGAGGATGCGAGGGAGTACGCACAGGAGTCGCTCGTCAAGATCTTCGAGGGTGACGTAATCTACAAGCTAGTGGAGGAGTACGAGGAATGGACAGAGGGACTCGAATCGAAGAGGGCGGAGAAGGTGTTCGAGTCGGTGGTGATGCCGTCCAAGATCCGTCTGCTTCCTGACCATACCTTCCGACAGAACGACCCCGCAGTTGTGGGGGTGGAAGTCGTATCCGGAACCCTCGAAAAGAACGTCTCGGTCGAGAAGGAGGGTAACGTCGTGGGCGAAGTCAAGGGTATCCAGCGTCAGGGCGAAGACATAGACGAGGCGAACCTGGGAGATCAGGTTTCGGTGGCTATAGACGGACCCACAATGGGTCGACAGATAAAGGAGGGCGACCACCTTTACACCAGGCTACCCGAAAAACACGCCAAGATACTTGAATCCGAGCTTTACGAGTCGCTCGATGAACCTGAGAGGGAGGCGCTCGACGAGTATCTGGAGAGGAAAAGGGAAGACAGTCCTTTCTGGGCTAGATGAAGATGGTGAAGTAAGGAATCCGACAGGTTCCCTTTGGTCCCTTGGAACCTTTATTCGTCTTCGTACCCGTTGGGTACCGTTTCTTCGTCTACTTCCTCGTATCCCTCACTTTTTCCTTCAACCTCGACATACTGTTTTTCGCCATCCACCTCGTCGTACTCCCTGTAATCACCTTTGCCGTTATATTCGGGAGCGAGGACTATATCGACCTCGCCCTCTATCTCGATAACGACTCCCTCGGTTTCGAGTTCGGCGTAAATGTCCTCGGAATCGCTGGTCACGATCTCGATCTCGTCGGGTTCTAGCTCGACTTCGATTTCGAGATCAAGATTGACATCAATATTATCGGAGGTTGGCATGCTACATATGTTTATAGACTTACCAGGGTTAAAAAGATAAGTCCAAAAATCTATGGTTTTTATACTCTGAAATTGGTTTAGAGTTGGAAAAATTCGGGCATTTTTAAACGCGGAATATTTGAGATAAGTGGGGTATCGAAAACCCAGACTCATTATATATCCTTGCTATCTATATACCGGATAAATTGTACGTTTAAAAATGGCCAAAAATTCCTTTTTCCTGTAATTAATACGTTTCCAGGGTGGCTTCCTCGAACCTTATTATAAATTTCCGGGGAATCATATTAGGGGTATCTATCTATAAGAATAGAGCGAGAGTACCACGGGTGACCTCACCCGTGGGTGAATCGCTTCAAAAATATATAAGTTACTTAAATGTAATAATATGGTACGGCAGTTTGGTATAGGGCTTACTGCCTTAACAACAAAAGCAAACCCTGATTACGCCAAAATACACGGGCTGTAAATACGTGGACAAGAATCGAGAGGTTCAAAGGTAAGCCAAATATCGCTTATGCGATGGATGGTCTAGTGGCAAAGTGGACTTGCCGTAGAGAATAAGCCCCACCTTAGCGGGTGTCTGAGGGAGCCTTCTCTAGAAGCCACGGGTTGTCGAAAATCGAAGATTTTCGTACGTATGCGAATCTTTGATTCGCAACATTCCGAAAACCCAAGGGGTTTTCGGCTTTCGTAAATCCCGTAGGGATTTACCAAACACCCGACCCGTGGAAAGTTCACATGTAGATCTTGGCGGTCTTTCACCGGTTTTCGAGGTATCTGACTACCCCCGCGACATCCATCCGCACCGTTTCACGTGCCGAAACCCGGTCCCAGATGTCGTAGTAGTCGTGGGGTCTATCGAGAAACTCCTCTACTACTGAGTCGGCAGACCCGACCTCCATCCAGACCTGCTCGACTTCCTCTACCCATCCCCTCAGTTTTTCGGTATACAGTTCCAGTATCTCCCTGACCTCCTCCACGTCTTCTCCTCTTGGACCGAAATGGGTATACAGCAGTTTTGCCGGCCGGAGTTTACTGATTCTTTCGAGGGATTCGAGGTTCTTCTCTAAATCGAAGTCGGGTGGCGGTGTACTGACGTAAAGACCGGTGTCGAAGTACATTCCGACCTCGTCCGCGGTGAAGAGAGCATCTGTGCGTTCGTCATGGAGACAGTACTGGTGAGGAGCGTGACCTCCAGCGTTCACGACCTTGAGGTAACGGTCTCCCAGATCGATCCTTTCGCCACCTGACACCTCCATGACCCGGCTTTCGTCAACCGTAGCGACGGTACCGTATAGGTCTCCGAGCTCTCCGACCGCCCGTCTCACGCTGGAGACCAGCTTTTCCGCGAGTTCCTCGTCAGTCAGGAAACCCGCGCCGTTTTCATGTACAACCATCGTGGCTTCCGGATGTCTCTCTGCCAGGAAACCCGCACCTCCCGCGTGGTCGAGATGGACGTGTGTCGGCATTATGTAATCCAGTTTCTCCACTCCGAGTTTTTCAAGAGCCGACGAGATAGTATCGACGTCGGTACTGAGGCCGGTATCGACTAAGGCGGTGACGTCACCCGAGTAGACGTATACCCCCGTGTGTCCTACATGGTCGAGCATCCGGGTGTCCTGGAGGTACAGGTCGTCGTATATCTTCTGCATACCTGATGGTTAATGTTTCACGAAGTATATTTGGTGGGGGTGACGATTAGGTTAAAAATGGGGGCTCCGTGAACGGTTCACCGTAGAGCATTTGTGGTTGGCGGGTGAGTAAAGAGACAATGATTGATATAAGTGACGTCGAGGAGGCACAGGAACTCCTGGAAGCCCAGGACGTGGTGGCTGATACGCCTCTGCGTCACAGCACAGCTTTATCGAGTTCCGTAGGCGCCGATCTTTACCTCAAATGTGAGAACTTCCAGTATACGGGTGCGTTTAAAGTTCGGGGGGCGTACAACCGGATCGAGGATACCGATGAGGACGAAGCGATAATCGCGGCGAGCGCCGGAAACCACGCACAGGGTGTAGCGCTCGCGGCTTCGGACGCCGACAGGGACGTCAAGATAGTGATGCCCAGGAATGCATCTATATCGAAGGTCCAGGCCACAAGCAGCTATGGAGCCGAGGTGGTTCTGTTTGGCGACAACTACGACGAGGCTTCGGAGAAGGCATGGGAGATTCACGAGGAAGAGGACCGGGTTTTCGTACATCCGTTCGACGATCCGCTGGTGCAGGCGGGTCAGGGAACCATCGGTCTCGAGATAGCCGACGAGCTACCTGATCTAGACACCGTCATAGTTCCGATAGGGGGTGGTGGACTCATCTCGGGTGTGGCAACCGCTATAAAGGACAGGATACCGGACGCCCGCATTATAGGTGTTCAGGCCGAGGGTGCTTCTAGCGTCGTTGAGAGTCTGGAGAAAGGAGAGATATATGAGAGAGACGCCGTTTCGACCATCTCGGACGGAATAGCAACCCGAAAGATATCGGAGTCGACGCTCGAGACGATAGAGGAGAGGGTGGACGAGGTAGTGACGGTGACGGACGACGAGACGGCGAACGCGATACTCAGGCTGCTGGAGACTGAGAAACTGGTGTCAGAGGGTGCAGGGGCGGTACCCCTCGCGGCGGCGCTCTACAGACGTCTTGAACTTGAGGGCGAGAAAGTTGTATGTACTTTATCGGGAGGAAACATAGACTCAAACGTACTGTCGCAGGTCATAAACCGCGGCCTGATAAACGAGGGACGGTATCTCAAGTTCGAAACGGTTTTAGAGGACAAACCGGGTGCACTCGTCGAGATAGCCTCGGTTATATCGGAGGCAAACGCGAATATCTATGCCATACACCACCACCGGATGGCGAAGGACGTGACGTTGAACGCCGCCGAGGTCGAGTTCGAACTCGAAACCAGGAGTAGAGAGCACGCAAACATGATAGTGAGGAATCTGGAGAAGCTTGGTTACGAGATAAACGTCAGGGCGTAGTTGTTGTGTTTGATTGGGGTGTATTTGTGGTGGGTGTTGTGGTATAGTTGTTGTGTTTGATTGGGATCTGTGGTATAAGTACGGTGTTAACAAAGGCAGGAAAGAGGCTAACTGTATTTAACTTCAGGTATAATTAGTTCGAGGGTAAGTTACGTCTACCTGGTAGAGACGGAGAAACTGTTCTCAGTCCAGGTCCGTCAGCTCTTCCAGGCTCGGTATTTCGGCGTCCTCGTCAAGTATCTGTTCCATCCTGTCCTGGTGTTTCTGCTGGGTGTACATCGCGGCGTCTCCGGGTCCGACTGGGAACGCCTCGGGGTTTTCAAGTCCCTCGTAGGCGTAGTTGACAATCTCGATGGTGTAGGGGAGAAGATCGCCGATGGTGTCCTCGACTACGTCGGTCGATACTCCGTCCTCGAATATATGTTCCTTTACCTTGTTCATCCCGAAACCTACATGTCGTCCCTCGTCTCCCCTGATCTTCTTTATACCTTTCACGAGGCCCGGTAGCTCGGGTATTTCGAACTCCTGATCCTCGAACCCGACGGTTGTGCCGGCGCTGTCCCTGAAGTTCTTCGTTATACCCCAGTAACCTGTCTGTGCAATTATACCCTCGGCTGTCAGCTGGTAGGTACAGTATGCTTTTACTCGGTTTTCTGGAGTGTCGTCTGTGAGAAGCTTCTTCATCGCCCGCTCCTCCTCGTCGAACAACTCCCTGTAGCCGTCACAGTACCAACGGTCGTCGTTTGGCGTCGATACCTCCATACCGGTTTCGCGCTCCAGCGGGTTTATGACCTCCTTCCAGTACCTGTCGAAAACCTCGACATGTTTGGACTCCTCGTACATCTGAGTGGAGAGAAACATCTGTTCCTCGAGGCCGTCTACTGCTATAGCGAGGGGAGCGATGTCCTCCGTTACGGAAGCCTCGCCGGCACCAAACATTGCCAACAGTTTCCTGATTACACCCGTGACCTTTTTCTTAACTTCCGGGTCGTCGACGTCGCTGTATGTTTCTATGAGGTTCTTCCTGTCCTGGTCAAAGGATATTTCAGCTGGATCCCAGTGACGGGAGACGCTGTTCCTGTAGTACCTGAATCCCCTGTTTTCTTTCAGGTTCATGAGTCCTTCCCGGTAGCCATGGGGATCCTCTTGCTGCGATGAGTCAGTCTTTGACATACTTAACTGTATGAACCCCCCTCCAAATCCTCTTACGCCGGATATGTACGGGTGTTTATAAGAAGGGGGCTGGGTTAAACCGTAACTCCATTTTATTTCCCCGGGGCGCGGGATTAACCTCGGTCAGTTCCCTCTGTTCCGCCGTCAGTAATATTAACCGAGAATACGTGGGTTAAGCTATGACAGACAGGGAAACAGTATCTACCGACGAAGCACCGGCAGCCGTAGGGGCATACAGCCAGGCTGTAAAGGCGAACGGATTCGTATTCACCGCGGGGCAGATACCTTTCACGCCCGATGGCGAGAAGGTGGGGGGAGATATCGCGGAACAGGCGGAACAGGCGCTCGAAAACCTGGAGGCGGTACTCGAGGAAGCCGGGTCGTCCTTAGAGGACGTGGTTAAGGTAACAGTCTTCCTGGACGATATAGGGGATTTCGAGGACATGAACTCGACCTACGCCGGGTTCTTTGAAGGCGAACCTCCCGCGAGGAGTGCAGTGGAGGCGGGTGGTTTACCGAAGGGTGTGGGAGTCGAGATAGAGGCAGTAGCCGTGACCGGGTAGTGTGGACTGGGTAACGGTGATTGTGGTAGCGGGAGCATGGTAATTCACGGTAGGGAGATGGACTGTATACAACTCACTTGAACGTCGGAAGACCACTTAAACGTCAGAAGAGGGAAAGAACTAGTGGTATTGTTTTAACGAATCCAGACTGGTCTAACGATGCGGATGCCTGATATCGGGTCTGTCAGTTTCGGCACGTATAAAATAAATCAGATAAGCAGTCCGTCCACTCTCATAGATTTGGGTATCTGACTTCTAAGTTCGCCGGGAAAGTAGAGTCCGCAACCCAGTATGTTACCATCGAAGGAAACGGCAACGTATCCCAGCGACTCGACCTCGAACTCCTGTTCAACAGTTTCGCCGTTTACAAACCGCCTGGTCTCTTGCTGGTCGAGTTTTATCCGGTTATTCGAAACGTGATCTCCGAGGTACTGGAGCGCAACGGACGTAGGCTTGGGGTGTTCCTGGTTGATACGGAGGAAGGGCAGTCCGAGGGCTTCGTTTACGGGTTCGTCGTCAAACTCTCCGTCAAACATCCAAGCCTTGTTCTCCCCTATCTTGTAGAAACCGTACTCCCCTAGAAAATTCTCGGGAACCCCGAACTCCCAGCTCCAGAACTCCAGGATTTCGTTCCTCATTTCCCCCGTTATCTCCGTGAAAGAGGTCACGTGTTAGATGTCGTGCTCGGGTTTATTACCGCTGACGGTTGAGTTTCAGAGCGGAGTTACCACCAACAAAACTCGGTATTACTGGAGACTACACCCCGACGTCATCCATCCGTCTGACTTAGCTTTATAAGCTAGATTTCCGTAATATTTCACGTGAATCAAAGACAGGGTTTCGCCGACTACCTAAAAACACGTCTGGGGCTCGTGATTGCGGTTTCACTGGTGGTAAGCACGGCGACGCTGGGTTTCATCGATATCCTGGGGGCTACGGGTATCGACGCTCTACCGGTCTATGTCTACGCAGTAATAGGTGCGGTAGCGTTTCCTTTGTCGGTTTTCTTCGTTGACTACAAGGGCTACGACATCCAGCTAGCACTCAAGGTGGGTATCGTCGCCGCCTTCGTAGTTGCTGCGTTCATCGCAATGCTGCTGGAGGGAAGCGAAAGGGTTGTCAACGACCTCGCAATAATGGATCCTTCGCTCGTGATATACACAGTTTCAGTCGCCGTGGTCTCCTCCACCGTCATGGTTATTTGGGTTAACCGGGGAGAAAAGAGATCTAGCTCCCACAGAACCAAAAAGCCACAGTCACTAAACCGCAACTAGACGTCCCGGACTAAATCTAAGAAGAAACGACAAGAAGTTTAGATACATCTGTTTTACTTTACTTAATGACAGACAAAGACGACATCAAGAAAATTCCATCAATAGATGAAGCACGGGAATCCACGGAGGGACCCGATCTCGACGACGAAACAGTCAGGGACTACCTCCGGGACGGCGTCTGGGAACGTTCCATCCAGGAATGGCGGGACGAATCGAACTTAGACGGCGACGACACAGAACTCGTCGAAGAACTCGGTTTGATCGAGGAGTTCGAGTTCTTCTGGGATGCCGACTTCGACCGCGTTGGATACGAGGCACCCTCGATACCGAAGGACTGGAAGTCCGAGGATTACGCAGACGAAGTAAAGTCCTGGGGTCAGGTGTCGAAGATCAACATGGCTATGAGCGAACTCGGGGAGAAGGCGCGGGAGATTATAGAGACTGAGAAGCTGGATCTCAGAGATGAATAAATAAACAGATCCGGTATACGGAATCTTCTCTTCGCCGTCCAACCTATTTATACTGACTACACACCATCTGGATACCTTCCCCGAAATCTATCTCGGGCTCCCAGCCCACCGCTTCATGAATTTTTGAGTAGTCGGCGCAGGTGTCGTGTACGTAGACGTGTTCGGGTATTGGGTTGTCTATGTATTCCGGTTCGACTTCTGTGCCTAACTCGTCGTTGATCATCTCGACTACGGTGTTGAAGCTGTACGCCTCTCCGGTCCCGACATTGTAGATGTCGTCGAGACCCACCGCCGACTTACAGGCCCTCACCACGTCATCGACGTGGGTAAAGTCTCTCGTCTGGGTGCCGTCGCCGTAAAGCACGGGTGGTTCTCCCGACGCGACATCGTCGGCGAACTGGGCGATGACGTTGGCGTACTCCTGTTTGTGTTCCTCAGCGCCACCGTACCCCTGGTAGACGCTGAAGAAACGGAGTCCAGCCAGATCCATACCGTACCTGTTCGAGTACGCCTCTGCGTACCGTTCGCGCGAAAGTTTGGAAGCCTCGTAGTTGGTGCGGGCCTCCACCGACTCGCTCTCGCTCGACGGATCCGTCCTTGATCCGTATATGCTGCTGGTGGTGGCGTAGACCACGTCCTCGACGCCCTCCTTCCGGGCTTCTTCGACGACGTTTACGAAACCCTCGACGTTGACACGTGCCCCGAGACAGGGGTTCTCCTCGTGCATGTTGAGGGAGGACAGCGCCGCGATATGGAAAACCAGGTCGACGTCCTCGACGGGTGCGTGCTCGACGGCGGACTCCTCCACGAACTCCACGTCGTCGTTTATATTCTCGGGTGTACCGAGGTAAAGGTCGTCCTGCGCCACCACCTCGTTGTTTTCGGTGAGATTGTTGGCTAAGTTGCTGCCTATGAAACCTGCTCCTCCTGTTACGAGAACTTTCTTTCCTTCAATATCGTAATCCATGGAGAATAATTCTTTAAATATCCGAAAACCCTTTCGGTTAAGGAAGCTACCTCCACACAAAAATGCCATCTCGAGGAATCCCGGAACCGGATGAAAAGGAGCATCCCTGGTTCGCGGCCGCCTACGACGTTATCAACTACCTACCTGAGAGGATGTTTTTCGGGAAGTACAGGGATAGGATGGTGGATGGCCTTGAGGGACGGGTTCTCGACATCGGGTGCGGCACAGGAGCCATGTTTCCCTACTACGCCGAACGGAACTCCCGGTTCGTCGAAACCGAGGGATGCTCTGTCTCTTCACGGAGACTTGAACTTCATGCTGTGGAACCCGAGCCTAACATGTTGGGTAAGGCGCGACGGAGGGCCCAAGATCTACAGTTAGATATACAGTTCGTTAGAGGCGTCGGTGAGGGTCTGCCGTACCGAGACGGAAGCTTCGACCACGTACTTACCCCGCTGGTTCTCTGCTCCGTCGACGACCTCGACATCTGTTTTGCCGAGATACATCGGGTGCTCGCCGACGGCGGTCAACTCAGGATCTTCGAACACGTAGGATCGGCAGGCTGGATGCGTTCCCTCCAGGAGAGTATACAGCCGTTCTGGGGTAGAGTTGCGGGGGGATGTCACCTCGACAGGGATACGTTGGACGAACTGGCGTCGTCGGACTACTTCGATGTGGATGAGGCTTACAGGATCAACACGGGTTTTCCGCCCGTTGAGCCGTTCGTCTTCGCCGAACTTACGAAGAGCAGCCGTATGTAAAAAAGATCAGATCCGAAGTAGGGGTTTTTAAGGGTGAACTCCGGGACCTTCCAACCCTTCAACCTATCTATAAAGGAAAAGGGGGAGACTCGGGACCGGGGAAAGTTCTATGTATCTCTCTAGGGATTCACAAATACATGTCCGATGAACAGTACGTTATGGGTGAACCGAATTTCGAATCTAACGAGGAGGTAACGGAAAGTTATCACGACTACGTGATGCCTGTGTGGAAGAACCTCAACGTCCCGGTGGAGGAAGCCGAGGGAAGCAGGTACCGTGACTTCGATGGTGGCGAGTACGTTGATCTGTTCGCCGGTATATCGGTCACCAACGCTGGTCACCGGAACGAGGCGGTGGTTGAGGCGGCTAAAGAGCAGCTCGACGAACTCGTTCACTGCTGTAGCTACGTCCATCCAAACGAACCTGTAGCGGCACTCGCGGAAAGACTCGCCGAAATAACGCCGGGTGACCTGGAGAAAACCTTCTTCTGTAACTCGGGTACTGAAGCAGTCGAGGGTTCGATAAAGCTGGCGCGTAAGTACACCGGTTCGAAGGAGGTGGTTGCTCTCGAGATGGGTTTCCATGGCCGTACGCTCGGAAGTCTGGCGTTAACCGGAAACCATACCTACAAGAAAGGTATGGCTCCAACGATAGGTGACGTCGTACAGGCACCCGCTCCATACCAGTACCGTAGTATGATCGGCGAAGAAGACGATGAGAAGTTCGCCGAAAAACAGGCTGCTAAACTCGATCACGTATTAGGAACCCATACGAGTAAAGACCTGGCGGCGATAGTTCTTGAACCCGTTCTGGGGGAAGGTGGAATCATAGTGCCTCCGGAGGGCTACCTGAAGGAGGTCAAGAAGGTGGCGGTGGAACACGACGCTCTTCTCATAGCGGACGAAGTTCAGACGGGATACGGACGGACGGGGAAGATGTGGGCCGTGGATCACTTCGACATCACGCCCGACATAATTCTCCAGGCGAAAGGCATCGCGGATGGCCTACCGCTCGGCGCCTTCACAGCACGAGCAGAAATCGCAGACAGCTTCGAGTCCGGTGACCATCTCTCGACCTTCGGCGGAAACCCCGTCTCCTGTGCCGCCGCAAACGCATGTATCGACGAACTCCAGGACGGCATCATCGAGAACGCCGAACTCCAGGGAGAGTACTTGGAGCTACAGCTTCTTAACCTCGAGGACGAGTACGAAGTAGTCGGCGATACACGTGGGCTTGGACTTATGAGGGGTATAGAGTTCGTGGATCCCGGCAGTGAAGGACCCCACGGAAACGCCCCCGCACCCGATGCCGAACTCGCCTCCCGGATCAACGAGAGCCTGCTGGAGGACTACGAATTCATAGCTGGAGTCGGCGGATACTACAAGAACGTCCTGAGGATTCAGCCGCCACTCGTGATAGAGCGGGACGATCTAGAGAGGTTCGTCGATGCCCTGGAGGAGATACTGGAGAACGAAACGTAAATGGAACAAATACAGGAGGGTATTCAGACGGAGAGTATAGAAGAGTTGGGGGGATAGTTTAGAGAGAAGTTATCTGAGAAGAAAGTATTTTAGACGGAGGGCATAGAAGAGTTGGGGGGATAGTTTAGACAGAAGTTATCTGAGAAGAAAGTATTTCAGACGAAGAGCATCGAACGTACCGCACCGTCGATCTCCTCCGAAACCCGCCATTCCTTCTCACGGTTTACAAGTAATTTTCCTCCGTTGGTACCCGCCACGGGTTCGTCGTTCCGTACGGTCCAGGCAAGAACAACGTCTTCCGGCGTGACGTCACAGTCCATCTCACGCAAAGAACCGTCATTGACGTCGAACTCGAAGACGGCGGCACGGGCTCCTTCGGGATCGCTCCATCCCGGCGGCGAAACCGATGCGGCGGCCGTGTAGATCGAGTCGTCGACCCGGATCGATTCCCGGAAGTACCTCTGTTGGACTTCATCGTCCATACGGCTCCAGCTTTCACCGAGTTTTTCTGTATGATAAAGTCCGTCTCCTGTAGCAGCTAAGTATCCGTCACGGTCGAGTCTCAACAGATGATGGATGTCGGGATGGAGACTGTCGTTTACCGCCGTCCAGCTTTCAACGTCGTCCTCGGATACGAAGACGCCGCCAACCTCGACACCCGCCACCACCTCTCTTTCTTTGTCTGCTGGTGTATGTAGACTACGTACGTGTGCGCTGTTCCTGTGGCGGGGCGTGTGCCACGACTCCCTGCCCGGAATCTCCGTGAAACCCTGGAGTTCCCGCCAACCTCCTTCATGGGAAACGTAGATATGTGCGGGATGTGTACCGATGTAGAGTTCGTCTTCCCTGATGGATACGGAGAAAACCTCCTCTTTCGGTGTGTCGCGACGTCTCCATTCGACTCCGTCGTTGCTAACGTAGAGGCCCGAACTGGTTGCAGCGTACAGCTTTTGTCTACCCTCCAGTAGACGCATCACTCTACCCGAGTCTAGAACCCTCCGGTTCTCGTCGTCGCCCTTGATCACGTGGATTCCGTTTTCGGCTCCAGCCAGAAGCATAGTTGAGAGTTAGTAATGGAGACGTAAAATCAATGGTGGGAATGCTGTTGGAACTGGAGCTACGTCGGTAAGACAGATTTCGACTCAGTTATATTCGCTTTCTCCAGGTGGTTTGATATATCTGAAAAAACTGGATAGCGGTTAATCAAGTCGGAGAACGGGATTCTATATAACGAAATAAGGTTTAATTTATGAATAACGGGGGGTCAGATGGATAACGTGGGATAAGCACCGAACTAATACTTAGATCTTCCAGGGTTCGCGGTCGAGGAGAATACGGACTGTACTGACGGTTCCGGTGGATCCTGTTAAGTTGGTTTATGGAAATGCTGTGACCGTTACGGTGACTTAAGAAACAATATTTGAAAGGGAGAGAGGAGAGGGGTTCGGCCTGACTGTACTCGGTGGCAAAAACCGTGCTGTGAAGAAAAACCGCAATTAATCGAACCGTCCTTCCGCGAGAGAGATCAGTATGACGGCCACTATAGTCAGGGGGAAGGTGTGCAGTACCGTCAGACCTAGTACCCCCGTCGTCATAGATGCGTACCAGTTTTTTCCTCTGTAGGAGGAAGCACCCCCAAGCAACAGAAGTACCGAGATCACGAGAGAGAAGGCTGCCACAGCAGCGATAACCCAGGGTGGAACCGTATATATGAACGAGGAGAATAGCTTTTCAACTCCCAAGAGACCCTCGAACAACGCATCGAACTCGGCTATACGGTTGGCTGGAACCGATACTTTTCCGTCGCCTGCGACAACAAGCATCGCGAGACTCGTTGTAGCCGTGATTACGCCCGAAAGCATCAACAGAAGACCACCCGCCCTGTGGGTACGTTCGGAGTAGTTACTATGTATGTTGTTTACCATGGTCATGGTTTTTCTCGGCATTACAAAAAGATGACAGAAAAGGTCTGGTAACACCTGGGTTGAGTGTTATTTCTCGAGGTCCGAGTCCTCATTCGGATCATCTCCGCCGTCTTTAACTGCATTTTCTTCGGCTGCATCCTCAACCTCGACTTCTGTAAACTCACCTGTATCGGTTTCCGTACCGGTTTCCTCCTGATGATCGGTCTCCGTGCCTTCCTTCTTTTCGTGTGCTATGTCTCCGTCCGCTCCATGATCGGTGCCTTCGTTTGTTTCATTTTCTGTGTCCTTCGGGTTATCGGATTCCGACCCTCTCTCACTGCCGTCGTCTTTTCCTGCTCCCAGGTCTCCAGCGGCTTTACGGGCTTCGTATTCTTCGGTATCGACCTCGATGTTGTTAGCTACATGTTCGAGAGTCTCCATACCCTTGACCTCGTCTCTCATCAGGGGGACGTGCTGTATTTTCAGGTCTCGGAACATCCTGCTCGCCTCCTGGATGTTGTCCTGCTGGACCTCGAGCCGGTCCTGACAGAAACTGCAGTCTGGATTCACGTCCTCCATGACCTTGTTTATCACGACGGTCCTGACCGGAATCTCGAAACGGGAGAGCTGTTCGATAAGTCTCTGTGTCTCCAGCACCGCCATACTTTCGGGTATTAGAACTACACGGAAGTCGGTCTGTTCGGGGTTCTGGAGCTTGGTTCTGACATCGACGACGCGGTCCTTGAGTTTCTCGAGTTTGTCCATCGTGACCTTGCCATCTTCGTCACTTTTGCCGAACATACCCTTGACGCTGTCGACGACCCCCTTGATCTGGCTTTTTATCTTCATCAACCTACCAACCATCGAGTCCATAACCTCCGGTAGTTTAAGAAGACGTAACGTGTGTCCGGTTGGGGCGGTGTCGAAGACGATGTAGTCGTAGTCGTCGCTCTCCATGTACTCCATGAACTTGTAGATAGCCGCCGCCTCGTCGCTTCCGGGTGCGCCTACGGCATCTTCTAAAAGACCGCCGACGTCCTCACCTATCTGTTCCCCCACCGCTCCGAGTCCGAGACCAAGGTCGGCGTCGCCTAGATCCTCGGGGACGGCCTGGATGTCGCCCTTGTAGTCGTCCATAGCGTCCTGAGGGTCGACCTCTACGGCGTACAGTTGGTCCTGGATCTTCACGGGTTCGCTGGGTACCTCGGTGTCGTACGAGTCAGAGATCGAATGGGCAGGGTCGGTACTCACTACTAGAGTGTCGAGTCCGCGGCGCGCCAACTTAAGCCCCGTGGCCGCGGCACATGTGGTTTTACCGACTCCCCCTTTACCCCCGTAAAGAATAAACTGCGTCATAACAAGGTTTGGGGGACGCAAATTAAAAAGCATGGAGGATCTTCCGGAGAATAAAGGTTGTTCTCGGGGAATAATTCGGGTTAAGGATAAACGTTTACGGTCTTTCGGGTTCCGAGTCAGTTCTTGGATGATAAAACAGGTGTGCGTTAGTATTTACGTCGCGGCGACTGGAAATATATACCATGCCCGAAAGCATACCGGATGGTTTCATGGATCTGTTCGAGAGGGAGTCTTTAGCGGTAGTCGGAACCGTATCTCCCGATGGTATACCGCATCTGACTCCCGTATGGATCGATTACGACGGTGAGAAAGACAGACTCCTTATCAACACGACCGACAACCGAAGGAAGGTGAAGAACGTCCTTAACAATCCCCGTGTCGGCATCTGTGTACTTGATCCCGAAACCCCGTACAGGTATCTGTCGATACAGGGTGATGTGGACGGCGTGAGGAAGCAGGGTGCGATGGAGCATATAGACGAGATGGCGGCGAGGTACATGGACGTGGAGGAGTATCCAAACAAGGACGTCGAGGAGGGTGAACGGGTAGTTCTGGAGATCAGGTCGGATAACGTGATGACGTACGAGTGATAGAAGTTACCTGAGAGATTACGATGTCAACATCCTTATAAAGCGAAGTTAAAGAGCTGGATCTAAAAATTTGTCCAAAAAACGTGCAAGTCGGGCTTCGTCACACCCGCAAGACGTTGTGTGGAGGCGACTTTCACCATATTAAACCATTCCCGTTTTCTACGGCGTAAGCGTGATACCCCGGAGGTTACCCCAGTCGGGAATCTCCTCAACTCGTTGGACCACGGAGTCGGGATTGAACTCGACGACCTCTACGTCGGCACGTCGGCAGGCGGACCTGAAGTAGTCGTCGGGATCCAGGGTTACGAGACGGAGTTCGACGTCGTCACATACGTCCTCCATCCTTTCCCGTTCGTGCTGAAGGTTACCGAGGGCTTTCTCGACGTCCGACTCTATCGCTACGTCCACGAGCACCAGTCTGCCGTTTTCGTCGTCAGTTTCTTCGGTATCCGTCTCTTCTTCACCTTCCGTTTCCTCCGAATCCGTCTCCTCTTCGCTCTCTCCGGTTCCTGCCTCCTCCTTGACCTTGTCGATGTCGATGTCGGGCGTCTCCTCGATAGACACGTTTTCCGCCACCAGGAGAAGGTCGACCTCGTTTCCTACGTCTGTATCCATCGCTCTCCATCCGTCCTCGAAAACTATCTGTGGGTAGCGGCGGATCAGACGCTCCACTTCGTCTTCGTTGAGGATGTGGGAGTCTATGCTGTTGAACCGTTCGAGAAGCCTCGAAAGCAGGGACGAGTCGAGGTCGTATCCCTGTTTCCTTACTTCAAGTAGGAGTTCCTCGAAGTCCTTGTGGGTGACGTGCTGTTTCTTCGACTCGATGTATGCCTTTGACTCGGTTGACCAGGCTTTGTACGCTTCTATCGCTTCCTCGAGAGTGATCCGATCGTCGCCTACCGGCGTGCTTAGGTGGTTTTCCGACTTACTCATGTGCAGAATCTTATTTCGACGGTGGGTTTAAATTCCTTCTGGGGGTTATATAAAACCAAGACGGATGACGGATGAACCGAGTGAAAACGGAGTTTCCGCGGTATCGGAGGAGAGGCAGGAACTGAACCGGGAGATAAGAAACTGTACCAAATGTCCGTTATACGAAAACAGGACACAGGCGGTTCCCAACCAGGGTTCAGAGGACTCCGAAGTTATGTTTGCAGGTAAGATGGTTGGGTATCCCGACGATCAAGTTGGGTTACCCTACCAGGGTCAGGCCGGTAAGACTATCGACTACGTGCTGGAGAAGAACGGACTTACCAGGGACGACGTCTATCTCACCAACCTGACGCGGTGTTATCCCCCCGAATCCAGGAATCCTACGTCGGAGGAACTGGACAGATGTATGCAGTACTTCGAGAGGGAGCTGAGTATCGTGGATCCCGACTATATTGTAGCGTTAGGACGGTTGACGGCGCAGAGGCTCCTGGGTAGGGACGTCTCGGTCAACGAAAGCCACGGTGAGATGTTCGGCTACAGAACTCTGACGTTCCAGGCGGAGGTGTTGGTGACCTACAACGTAGGAGCCGTACAGTACGACAGGTCGAAGAGGACCATTATTCTCGAGGACGTATCCCCGGTACTTGAGGAGGTGTCGCCCGGTTGAGCCGGGAACTACACGGGTAAAAAACATTATCTTTTCCGGTGTCGAGTCTTAGGTAGTCATTTGCTATTTAGTAAGTCGGTTTTCTAATGTGGATTTTTTCGAGGATAGGTTTCATTTTCGGATCTCGGTTTCGGAGGTTAGCTCCTTTCGTCTGTTCATTCTCTGCCGATTTCGGCTGTCCAGTCTTTGTCGAACTTGGCTATTCAGTCTCTGTCGAACTCGGGGTATTCCGGGGTTGTCCGTTTATGTTCGCTGGCGAGATACATCTTTTTGAACTTCTCGACGAGTTCCTGGTCGGTACCGGTGGTTTCGGCGGTTTCATCCACCGATAAACCTTTATCCGCTATACAGAACAGCACTTTGTCGATTACCTCGTAGCTTGCACCCAGCTCGTCCTCGTCGGTCTGACCCTCCCAGAGTCCGGCGGTCGGTTGTTTCTGGATAAGGTACTCGTCGACCCCCAGGTCACGTGCCAGTTCCCGCACCTCGGTCTTGTAAAGGCCCGCCAGAGGGGAGATGTCGACTGCGCCGTCGCCGTACTTTGTGAAGTAACCGATGAGTAGTTCGGACCTGTTACCGGTTCCGAGTACGAGAAGGTTCTCCCGGTTCGCCTGGTAGTACTCGAGAACCATCCTGGAACGAGCCCTCAGGTTCCCGATCGCCTCGGTATCCTGTACCCCCGATAAGGATTCCACGAACCGATCCACTATAGGATCTATACTGATCACGTCGTGGTCGATGCCGAGGTCTTCGGCGAGGTCCGTGGCGTCCCTCAGGTTCTGGTCTGTTGTGACTTCACTGGGCATCACCAGTCCCTGGACTTTCTCCGGGCCAAGAACGTCGACGGCGAGAGAAACGGCAGTTGATGAGTCGATGCCACCGCTTAGACCCACAACGACACCATCTGCACCCGCTTCTTCTACCATGTTTTCAAGAAAAGCTGACGTTACATCCCGTGCTTTTTCAGTTTCTACCGTTTTCATGTTAACAACTATCCCGTGTCTCTGTAAACATTTACCGAAAGAATAAATATTCGAACCTTTAGGTCTCGGTAAAAGGGAGCAGACGAGGGATGGAGGATTGGAGGAAGCCGTTAGGATCTAACGGTGGCCCGAGACACCAGTGTTGGAGTAGTTGACAGCAGTGTTGGAGTAGTTGCTTATTCAAACCTGTATCTGTACGGGGAGTCCTCAATCACCGTAAGTTCGGGCTGGTTTTTGTTTTTCCCCAGCACAGTCGCTACTTCATGTGAACTGGAGAAGCCATGCTCTTCGGAATTCAGTTCATCAAATATCTCTTTAGCAGTGAGTTCCTGTCCGGTCAGATCCTCCTCTGTTACTCTCATTTTTATGGTCTGGTACTTGTCTTCCATACGTGTACCCTGGGACATCCGGCTGAAACTAGGTCGGTAGATTTTTATAAAAACTTGTAAGACGTGAGTCATATATGCAAGACTCTGAAACGAACCCCGACGTACTCTATATAGTAGGTAAGCAGCCGGACTTCTCAAAGTAGTTGAATACCCGCATATAGACAGATGGATCTGATGCCACCCTGTTATCTGACTTTCATCGTGGCGTTTTATCCTTGATGTCGAGATTAATACGTAATATATAATATCCGCAAGAGGGAATTTAAGTATATAGTGAGGTATCCGGTGAGGGTTTAATTATGGATGATGATAAGTATCCGGAGGAAGGAAGACGGAACTTCGTAAAGAAAGTCGTTGGTGCAGGTGTTCTAGGGTCGGCCGGAATGTTCGGTGTTCTCGGATTCGACTGGTCGAAGCAGAAAAGCGGAATCGGGGGAGGTAAGACCAGCTACCTGGGTATAGAGAAGGTTATAGGTCCGGCGCCCCGTGGTATGCCACAGATCCCGCTCGAGATAGAGAACGGTGAACTCATGGGACGTGCACCAGCCAAGGACGGAAGCACAATAAAAGGATTCGACTACTCATGGGACTGGTTTCAGTACTGTGGAATACAGTCTTATCCCGGTGTACAGCCTAAGTTCAAGAGCGACGACAAGTTCAGGTACAACAGCAACGGTTGGCAGGGTAAAAACGATTTGTCGGACAAAGTAATGAAGGTCAGCGACTTCAGCGACTGGAAGGAATACAAGGGACCTGCAAAACAGGCAACTGAAGGTATCGGAAAACCCGGATGGGGTACCTGGAGAAGCGAGAACGTCAAAAAGGAGATTCCAGTAGCCGTAATCAAGACTGATAAACAAAAACTCCTGGACAACGCTCCGTCCGACAGCATCAAGTCCTGGATAGATGAAACCTGTCCCGAGGGATTCATCGCCTGGCTAAACAAATGCACCCATTTCTGCTGTGTACCCCAGGGCTTCCAGCAGAGCGACTTCGGATGTAACGAGGGTAACGTCTGTTCCGCCAACATGGTGTACTGCCAGTGCCACCAGACACGTTACAATCCGTTCAACGTGGTAAGTGAAACGATGTTCTCTAAACCCAAGCCCGAACCCAACGAGGTTCTGAACTCATCGACCTTCGAGGTACAGGGCGGATAAACGAAGGGAGGGTTTCGGTTTTCGGACGTAGGCGACCTTTTCGTTTATTACTTCAGTACGTCTATAGTTTTCAGTAGTTCGCTCTCTCGGGTTCTTTTAGTTTACAGTATTTCACTCCCCCGAGTTCTTTATATCTACATCTCCAGTTTCGTTGTACATGATACTCATATACGGATCCTATGGATACACCGGAGATCTAATCTCGAGATACGCAGTGGAGAGGGATGAAGACGTCGTGCTGGCGGGCAGAAACGGTGACGAACTACGGGAGCAGGGAGATGAACTCGGGCTCCCGACCAGGAAGTTCGATGCCGACGAAGCCGAGGCGAATCTCGACGGCGTCGACGTCGTGCTGAACTGCGCCGGTCCTTTCTCCAGGACATACGAGCCTATACTTGACGCCTGTCTCGGGGAAGGAGCCGACTATCTCGACATCACGGGAGAGATAGAGGTTTTCCGGGCGGCGGTTGGCGCCACCGATGAAGCCAAAGAACAGGGTGTTACCCTGATGCCGGGGGTCGGTTTCGACGTCGTACCGACGGACTGTCTCGCATTCCACGTCTCTAGGAGGGTCGAGAATCCACGGAAGATGGAGATATTCGTCGAGCCCTCCGGTAAGCTTTCCCACGGAACGGCACAGACTGCACTGGAAAGTCTTGGAGAGGGGGGATGGGTGCTGCGTGACGGCATGCTCAAAAGGAAACCTATAGCCTGGCGTACAGACGAAATCGAGGGGCGTAAAGGTGTCGCGGTCCCACTCGCCGACGTGGTTACTGGGTTCTACACAACTGGTGTAGGGGATATCGACACCTACGTACTGGCCCCCGGAGTGATGAGGAAGGCTATGAAGGCTTCGAGATATCTTGGAAAGCTACCCGGACGGAGACACATCAAGAATCTATTCTCGAAAGCTGTGGAAAGGACGCTGGACGGACCCGACGAGAGCCACAGGAAGTCGGAGAACGCGACGGCATGGTGCCGCGTCGTCGGTGCCGACCGGGAAACCGCTGTTTCCCGACTCAGGACACCAGAAACCTACAGGTTGACGAAGCTTACGGCACTGGAGTCGGCCGTCAGGGCAGACGGGACGGAGCTGGAGGGGGGATTCAAGACGCCTGCCTCAGTATGGGGGGCGGACTACGTGACCGAGTTCGAAGGCGTGGAGAGAACTGATCTCTAGACAAATGGAAAGTATCTCTAGACGGAGGGATATTTTTCTTTCTGCGTTTCCCTTTCTACATGGTTCCCTGGATGGTATACGTTAACAACCTGGAGCGCGTTGGTAACCGTGATGAAATGGGGTATTTTTGTCGTTGCGTTAACCGTAGTTACTGCGGGATGTATAGCGGTACAGCAGCCCGAGGAGGATGTGACGTCGGAGCTTCCTCCCGGCGTTTCGAGTGATGGTATCGAGAACTGGAACAAACTCGTCGAAAACCACCGTAATATTACGGACGGTAAAGCCACGTCTCTTCTGTCGGAGTCACTGGTAAACGACAGGACCAAGACCACGGAGTACGTCCTGAACAGGAACACGAGTACGGACGGAGACGTATACATGAAGGCAGCCGAGATCCAGGATGGATCCAAAACCGAGGTAGAGGTCTGGAACTCCACCGACGAGAGACGTCTCTTCGTGAAGGTAACGGAAGAGGGTCAGGAGAGGTTTCTCCAGTCGGGTGGCGCCCATCCCTACAGCAGGCTTGTTTCCACCGATAAGGAGCATGTTTTCCGGACACTGGATGGCGTCGAGAAGTACAACCAGACGGTGGAAAAGATGGAGGGTATGCCGGAGAACTCCGACGTCTGGAGAATCAAGATACTGCTTCCGGCGGAACCAACCGTGGTTGAGGGCGAACTAACGAATAAAGATGGTGTACTGAAGGTTTTCGTCAACAGGTCGGGATACATCCATAGGATAGATCTTTCCGAGGGATACCATATCGATGGAAAACTGGCGAAAGGCGTAGACACGAACTACAGATTCGAGATGAGGGAGTCGGTGGAGAAACCCGGATGGGTTTCGGATCAGGAGAGATAGATCCGGACGGTTCCCTTGATGGAACCACGTGTAGATCCAGCCGCTACCCTAACGGAACAGTTTTTTGGAATAAAACAACCTCAGTAGCTAAAGAGAACAACCTCAGTAGCTAAAGAGAACAACCTCAGTAGCTAAAGAGAACAACCTCAG
>JBDGRN010000075.1:71763-89149 GCA_042218125.1 Halobacteria archaeon
TAGATATGATCTTATCAAGATAGCTCTTCAACTAGTTCGTCCACACGTTCTCCCGCCGTTCCGGTATATCCGTCGGGATCGAGGAGGGTTTCGACGTCGTCCTCATCCAGATACTCCCGGATCTCTGGATCGTCCAGTACCGCCTCCTTCATATCTACGTCCTCGTCGTGTACCCTCATTGCTGCCTGTCTGACCTGTTCGTGTGCGTGCTGCCTACCCATACCGCGGCGAGCGAGATCCATCATCACCGCCTCCGCCATGTTAGCACCGTCGTAAAGCTCTAGGTTCTCTCTTATCTCGTCGGTGTGGAAACCCAGTCCCTCTACCGCATCCGTACTGTACTCTAACAGGTGGTCGATCAGGACGTTGGCTTCGGCGAACACGACCCGTTCGCTCGACGAGTTGGTGAGGTCACGTTCCTCCCAGAGGGTGTTGTTACGTAACTCGGTATCTACCAGTCCACGGATGATTCGGGCCAAACCACATACGTTCTCGGTCTTTATAGGGTTGCGTTTGTGGGGCATCGTGCTGGAACCGACCTGGCTCTCACCGAAACCCTCCTCTACCTCACCTATCTCGCTTCTCTGCATGTTCCGGACGTTGACCCCCATCTTATCGAGCGTGGTAGCGAGGTTGGCGAGCCAGAAGACGTACTCCGCATGTCTGTCTCGCTGTATAACCTGTGTCGGGTATTCGGCTTCTTCGAGACCGAGTATCTCCATCGTCCGTTCGCTGATCTCGCGTGCGTCCTCTCCGAATGCTGCCTGTGTTCCTACGGCACCCGACATCTGACCTACCTCGATACGTGTCTTCAGTTCCTCGAGACGTTCCCGGTGGCGATCGAGTTCCTTAGCCCAGACTGCGAACTTGTATCCCCAGGTCGTGGGAACACCGATCTGTCCGTGGGTTCTGCCGGCACATACGGTGTCCCGGTGCTCACGTGCCTTCTCCAGGACGGCGTCCACGAGTCCATCCAGCTTTTCCTCGATAACCCCGATCGACTCCCGGAGACGGAGGGCGTCCGCGGTATCGATCACGTCGTTGCTGGTCGCACCGAAATGGATATACTCTCCGTACTCGTCTCCGCAGTTTTCCTCTATGGCACGGACGACAGCCATGACGTCGTGGTGAATCTCCGCCTCTATCTCCTTCACCCTGTCGAGAGTGACGTCCTCCCCGGCGTCCCGTATCTCTTCCGCTGCCCCTTTGGGTATCTCGCCCACCTCCTCCTCGGCTTGGGCGAGCGCCGCCTCCACCTCCATCATCTTACTGAGTTTGTTCTCCTCGCTCCAGACTTCCTTCATCTCCGGGCTTCCGTATCTGTAGTCAATCGGATGAACCGCCATACAGTAGAAAACCACGGACGTCAGTTAGAGGTTAAGATTTATCCGTACATTCACCATCCGGCTTTGTAGAATTAAATCCGTAGCGGGGAACTGATGCAAACACCTGATCATTCCAGACAGGTAAACCCTAACAAAGAAAATCGTTGGAAAGTATCTTAATTTAAATGAAAAACCGACGAGGTCTACGGCTCGACGTCACGGTATCTATACTGTCGGTCCTGATGTTGACAGGTATAACTCTCGACTTCAAAGCTCACTCCGAAGGCATAAGCTTCGAAGAAGAGGGATTCCTTACACCCGAACACGTGTTTTTCTACACGGCTTTCCTGGCGATAGCGGTAGTCGTGGGTGGGGCAGTAATATGGAAACGGAGGCAAGGCGGTGCCTGGAGGGAATCGGTTCCAACCGGTTACGGTGTCGCAGTTGTAGGTTTACTGCTTTTTGGGGC
Source organism: Halobacteria archaeon (assembly GCA_042218125.1). Lineage (GTDB taxonomy): Archaea > Halobacteriota > Halobacteria > Halobacteriales > Halorutilaceae > JBDGRN01. The sequence continues at coordinate 73,558 of JBDGRN010000075.1, forward strand.
TGGTGGATTCGGAGACTTTCTCTGGCACAGCGCCTTCGGATTCGAAGAAGGACTGGAGGCACTCATCAGTCCTAGCCACCTGCTTCTCGCAACCGGCGCTGCCCTTTTCTACTCCGCACCACTCCGTAGCAGATGGCTGCGGCCCGGAAAAGCAAGAGGGGCGGCGGCGGTTCCTGTAGTGATTTCTTCTGCTCTCGTGTTAACTATTGTTTCACTTTTCGGTCAGTTCATCAATCCGCTGGTGCAGCCCTATGCATCCCAACCCACTGAACACGCTATGACTATGGGTGTGGGGGCACTCGTCACCTACCCCATTTTATACGTCGGGTTTATGAACGCGGTTTCCAGCAGGTTCGAGCTATCTCCCGGTGGCTACACGGTGATATTTGGAGTCGCTGGCCTCGCCTCTGTCTTTGTACATGGTTTGTTTCCTCTCGTTGTACCCGGGTTTGCCGCGGGAATCGCTGCCGACGTAGCTACGAGGTTTAGACTCCATGAAAGTAGATGGCGATGTAGAACGGCTTCGGCAGCGGTACCGGTTGTTTTCGTGGTTACCTATTTCGGTGTAACTGCTTTGTACTGGGGGATTGCGACGGTTGAATCCAGGGAGATATGGACAGTTCACGTTCTAGGCGGTACGGTTGCACTGGCGGGGTTGGCGGGGCTGTTACTCGGTTTTCTGGTAACAGCCGTTCGAACGTAACTTATCTGGCTGGACGTAATTTATGTGGTCGGACGAAATTTATCTGTTTGTACGTAACTTATCTGGTCGGACGTAAATAATTCTTCTCTCTGTTTTTTCAGGCTTAAACTGTATACGGTATTTTAGTTTCCTCACCTTTTCAGTACGTTTCGGTGTTGGTTCTATAGCTCGTTGTTTTCACCTCAAGCTTGCACTATATTCCAGAAGTTCGGATTTTACCAATTTAATGCAAACTTAGTATATAATTTCATGATTTATAGGTATGCAAAAATATGCAGAATTGATCGAGAAAAGCATGTTACTTTTAATTATTAATAATTACTATGAAATAAAGCTGAGTGATAGGGTCTAGCTACAGACTATAAACCAACAAATCCTGCTTGCTATATTATAGAGGCCTCAATCCAGCTAAATACGATAGTATACTCATCAAAAGAAATTATAGGTCCTTCACTTGGATCTAAATCTAAACTCAAAGCCACTAAAACATCTACAATTCTCCACGAGTTGTAAAGCAAGCAGGCATACATGAAGTAGAAAAAACGTAGACTGAAATCTTTAGACGATGTATGTGGGAGAAATTTTTTCAAACGTTTGTATCCATTCTCTATACCCCATCTCTTTCTGTACCGACGGACAAAAATCTCCGCAGTTTGCTCCCCCACTCTATCTCGATTAGTCATAAATACCACCATGTTCTCATGTCCCTTATCTAACACACCATCCCAGTCATCCTTAAGAACGTAAATCAACTTAGTCTCAATCCACTCATCACCACCCAAATGAAGCTTCCTATCCCTAACAGAACAATCCACACCTTGTCTATTTAAATGACGAATCGTTTCTTTCTCAGAATTCATTTTTCTCTTAGGCACTAAATACTGAATACCTCGACCATCAACCTCCTTCAAAACATCTTGACTATCAAACTCCCTATCCATTAAAACCCTAAATACCCCTATATGTTTTTCAGCTTGATCCAGCAAATCTGAGACAATCTCTTTCTTACTATTCCCTTTCTTAACAGGCCGTATTCCTAGAACCAAAGGAAGATCTTCATCTACAATCTGTATCGTAGCATAATGAAATCCATCACTGCTATTACTCTCTTTAGTACCCAAAATTTCATCTTCATGTCCCTTTTTATCTCCATAAAACTCCTGTACAGTAATATCAATTGCAACAGTAACAAACCTATCAAGTTCATCATTCCGACGAGCCTGCTTAATCAATCCGTCAATACAGCCGTCAAACATCCCTATAGAGTCCTCAATAGATAATTTTTTCAACTGATTTCTATAGTTATCCCCAGCATACTTAGATGATTCTTCAGTCAAGGTACGCCCAGTAGAGTTTGCGGCTGTACCATGCATACCCATCTTGGTAGTCATATCAAAATACTTCTCCTCAGAAATAGAGCTGTTATCACTTCTTTTGAGGTATAGTTCGGAATAAGTAATGTTACTCATTCGTTTAGAAACAGATTTACATTTCTTTTTAGTTAAACTCCATTCATCCTCATTACCTTCATCTGGTTTAAACGCTTCATGAGGAACAGGCACATCATTTTCCCGTGCTGAATCAATTATCAACTCGGCTGTCTTCCTAATAAACTCTCTTACTTTTTTCGTGAACCGGAGGTTCCAAGCTCGCCAGAATGTGGACTGGCTAGGGATACTACTGAAAAAATGTAGGGCGTTTTGAATTGGTTGGTTACACGCTATGTATTTATGTAACTGGGTTTCTCGGTTGAAATTCTTTATTTCCCGTAAAAGATGAGCGCGAATCATCTGTTCCAAATAATAGTCTGTAAAACTGTTGTCATATCGATCTTCGAACATATCAGGATCGATGTAGACAGATCCAACTATACCTTCCAGTTCTGCATTGTTTTTGCACCAAATCTTTATAGATGCTTCTGTCGGTTCTGGTAGCTCTATCTTATCCATTTTTATCGTTGGTTTTTAGATTGGACAGAGATCCAGCTAACCAAACGCTTTTCCTTCTACAAGCTGTAAAATAATCTGCCCAAACGGTTTTTTCAGATTATTTCCAGCAATCTATTTTCTTTTAGAGTTGTGTTTATCTTGGTTTTTTATCCCTTATACCTCTATCTTAGGACTCCATAAATATAAATCCACTCCACAGATGGATAAAACATAATATAGTCGTTATTATAGATTAAATATGAATTATAGTTTGTAAATTAGTATTATAGGTTTGGTAGTGTCGGTGAAGTTTTAATTACTGAAGGGTTGAATAGAATAATATGGGTGATGGTAGTGATGGCAGAGGTCGTTCTGAGGAGTATTCGGATAGTGATATTATTAGAGTTCTGTCATCAGGAGACAGATTCTCTACTGAAGAAGTAGCTAAGGAACTTGGATGTCATCAATCAACCGCAAACAGACGGTTAAAAAAATTGAAAGAAAAGGGTTGGGTTAAATCCGAGAAAGTAGGGCGGTCAAATATCTGGAAAACAGACAAAGAACCCAGCTTCTACCTTGTACCTGTGGAACAGTATCCGAAAATATACCGGGAAGGTGTTATCAATTCTATTAAGATAAATAGAGACATACCCTCCTCTATAATCCCCGAAGAAATCAGAGATTTAGAAAAAACTAAAGCATGGCCTTTATCCCCCGAAAACAACGATATCTTCAACAAAGTAGTCTACGGGGACTATCTTTTATTCTATTACCAATATCAAAAACCCGTAAAAATATCCGGTTCAAAAGGCACTATCACTGGAATAGCTAAAGTCAGTAAAAAGATAGAAAACCAGAAAGTTTCAGATTACCTATGGCCTGAAATCATAGGAAATAAAAATATAAAACTTCCATATATATTTTTATTTGACGTTAAACCAAATAGTCAAATATTCAACAACAGTTTTGAGTTTAAAGAATTACTAATACCAGATATATTTATAGATGATGTACTAAAAATCAATAATATATCAGAGATTAATCTATCTAGCTTAAAAAAGCCTGTTAAACTGGAGTCGGAAAAATTAGAGAAATATCTAAGTGGAAGACGTGGGTTTATGAACCTATATAGATCTAATTTTCGCTGGAATTTGCGGGAAATTACTTCAAACTTTATTGATTCTGGTATAATCGAAGGAGATCTTGAAAAAGATGTTGAAGTTGGGAAAGAGAGTCTATCTAATGAAGTCGATGAGATAGATCTTGAGGTATTATCACAGAGTGACAGACGTAAAAGATCCTTTGGTCGATACAATGAATATAAAATTGATTTAGTTTATGACACCGGCGAAGCTGACTGGGTGGTCGAAGCAACTAACTGGATATCACCTAAACACCTTGGCATCATAACCTTCCTGGCAGAGCTATACAAAGAGGAAAAAATACTCGATAAGGTTAAAAAAGCAATAATATCGGGTCCACCTACTACTCCCCTGGAAGAATACAAACTCGGATTACTTGAGCCATTATTCAATAAATACGACATTCAACTATTTATTCAAGGAAGAGAATTTAACTAAAAAATACATACAATAGTTGCAATAAGGTCTTACTTGGAATTAATTGATTATAACTGTATATTCCTTAATCAGGGAAGTGGATAAATATCAAACTAAACGGCACCAGTTCCCGTGAAATCTTGCGTCTATCTCGATCTTACAGAGATCACGGAGCCTCCCACCTTCTCCTCTATGTCCTGGTGTTTGGAGCTCATGATATACCTCGTCAGCCTGTCTTGGCTCGGTAAGCCATGAAGGGTCAGGTCGAATCCCTCCGACAGATCAACGATGTCCTCGGCGAAGTCGTCGCTTTCGAGGATCTCCGTTTCCACACAGTACGGGTCGTCGATCTCCGCCAGGAAACCGTCGAACTCCACTTCCTCTTTCGTAGAACCCGGTTCTACCAGGTGAACGAGCTTCAAGCCGGCACCCCCGTACCTTGCAAACAAGTTGGCGGTCCAGGCTGCGAGGGTGGAGTGCGGACCTTCTGCGTCCGTGACGAGGACATCGTTAACTTCCCCGAAACCGCCCTTGGGGTTCACGACGAAGACATCGCAGTCCACCGCTTTAATTAACTTCTGTGTTACGTCCTCCCGCGAAAACCGGGTGTCACGGACCGCTTCGAGAACCAGGCAGTCGACGTTAAACGTATCCGATAGTTCGCTGACAGCACTAGGTAGACTCTCACGCACTTGCACCATGCTATCCACGTCGGATTCCACCCTCTCTTTGACCCGGAACTCCAGTTTCGCCGCCTTCTTGTGTGCCCTCCTAGTATCGACATTTTTGGGCGGTTCATGGGAAACGACGGGTACGACCAGAAGTATATCGAGGTCTCTCCCCCTCGCCACGTAGTCGGCCAACCCGGCTACATAATCTAGATGGACGTCAATCCACCACAGGCAGGCCGAGGTACTCCCAATGCTCCGCCCTCTTCTTTTCATTCAAGCCCGGATTTTCCGACATCAATACCAGAACTCCATGGAGCCAATATGTCAGTAAGTATCGGAGACGTTTTAAGCTATCCCGAAATTCTGGAGGTCATCGTAGATACCAATCTCCACCGCCCTCGTAATCCTCAGTTGGTTATAGTTCCACTCTACCATTTCCGTCTATGTAGCTGTTGTAGACTACGTTCGATACGAACACCACGATATACAGGACTGCTGCAGCATACGTAAACACAAATCTACCAACCAGGAAGATAAAAAGGACAAGAACCGGACCCGACAACATCAGTAGGCTATATATGTCGTCGTCGCTGGTGACGATGTATTCGAGGAACCTGTCCAACCATTCTACGAAATTCATCTATAAACACCTCCCTTTGTGAAAATACCACGGAGGAAGACCAGAACCGGAATTATTTCGAGTCTCCCTATCCACATATTGAACAGGAACATGATTTTTCCGGGAGTAGGGAGGCTCTGTGGCCCCGTTATTCCTGTAGATAGCCCGACGTTACCCTGGGCGCTAGCTACCTCGAAGTACACGTTCTGTAGCGGCACCGTTTCCGGCAGTACCGCGAGGAGTACGAACGTCCCGATACCCAGGAATGTCAGCCAGAGAAACGATATAATCGCGGCTTCCTGTAGCTCCAGAGACATCTCGTTCTCCGACAGACTCCTGCCGTTGATCTTCATTCGGTGGAGAACTTTCTTGGGATAGAAGACGTCCGATACCCGGTACTCGACGCCTTTTAAGAGAGTAACCAGCCGGATTATCTTTACCCCGCTGACCGTCGAACCAGCGGAAGCACCGATTATCATCGCCGACGACATCGTTAGAAGCGCTTCTGGAGACCATCTTCCCAGGCCGACGTTGGTGGCGTCCACGGCAGTCTGGAAACCCGTACATGATAACGCAGAGACGAACTGAAATCCTCCGTATCTGAGGGCAGTGGAGACCGAACTGTAGGTACCGTTGTTGTAAACCAGGAGGGTCAGGAAACCCGAACCTATCGCCAACATAGCGAACAGCCATCTTGTCTGTAGGTCGGTGTAGAAGTTCTTTATCTCGCCCTTGAGTATCAGGTAATGAACGGGGAAGGCTATACTACCCAGGATCATTATGGGGATTAAAACGGCGTCGATCAACGCGCTGTCATAGGTGGCTATGCTGTTATTAGTGATAGAGAATCCCCCGGTCGCCAACCCCGTCATTGCGTGGTTGATAGCACCCCAGACCGGCATACCCGCCAGCCATAGAGCGGAGATAGCGAGAAAAGTAAAGAGAAGGAATATCCACCAGATCGACCGCACCGTGGAAACCACGCTGGGATGGATTTTCTGTGAACGTGCCTCGCTCTCGTACAGCGTCAAAGAACCGCTTCCGGGCCTCGAAAGTACAGCGGTTGTAAGAACTATGACGCCGACTCCCCCCACCCATTCGGTGAGTGAACGCCACCACTGAAGCGACCGGGGTAAAGTAGATTCGTCGATCACCATAGTGAGTCCCGTACCGGTGAAGCCACTCATCGATTCGAAGAAGGCGTTTACGGGATTTTTGAACACCATCAGGGTTTCGAGTTCGGTACCACCCAGATCCGGTGTTCCGAGGAACGACGGATCCAACTGTACCAGCCAGGCGGAGAGGATGAAGGGTATCGATCCGAAAACGGCGACCAGGAGCCATCCGGATGCGGCAATGATCATTCCGTGTAGCTTTCCGGGTTCTTCGGCTTCGCGGTATCTGGTGTACAGAAACCAGCCGATCACGAACGGTATAGTCCCCGATACGGCGAGTACCGGGACGAACCAGTACTCACCCCAAGCGATCGAGACCGGTATGGAGGCGTAGTTAATGAAACCCAGGGCCTGGAGAATCCTACCCAGATCCCTCAAAACCGTGCCGAAGTTCTCTTTCATGCATTACCCTCAGTTTGGTTAACCCGACCTTTCACGTCGAGAATACGTCGATCACGCCGTCTTTCAAACCCTCTTCCGAAAACACGGTGAGAAGATCCTCCGCCTCTATCCTGGTTCCACCCCAGGGAGTGATGACGTCGGGTTTGCCGTTCATGTCTCGCTCTATCGCGACGATCACCATCTTGTCGGTAATCAGTCCCTCGTCCGCCGCCTCCGTCAGGGTAAGTCCCTCTACGGGTGCGCCTTCGTCGACAGTGATCCCGAATACCTCGGCGTCTCCGGAGAGTTTTATGTAGTCCTCTATCTGGGGGCTACTGACGCCCCTGTAGAGATGTTCCGCTAACAGCCTTGAGGGGTTCTCCATCGTGTGGACGCCCACCCTCTCGAAGATACCCATATGTTCGGGGTCATGAACCACCGAAACGACGGAAGGTATCTCCAGTTCCTTCGCGAGGAGAGAAACCATGACGTTGGACGCGTCCTTCTCGGTCGTCGAAATTATCGCGTCGGCTTTCTCCCCGCCTGCGTCCTGTAACGTGTCCTTCACGGTTGCGTCGCCGTTGACTACGACGCAGTCGTAACTCGTGGCGATTCTCTCGGCCTTCTCGGCGTCCTTCTCAACCACAACGACTTCGTTTCCCCCTTGCGTCGCTATCTCGATCAACGGCGTGCCTATGTCGCCGGCCCCCACAATTATCAAATACATGTCTACGTATCACCTGAAAATAGTTGGGCGTCAGCTTCAGCACCGGTTTTTGCTTCAGTTAACTCTGACCTCATCAGACCCCGAGGTTCAGGTACGTGTTTCAGATCCTGAGACCGGAAGTACCTCATTTCTCCTGAAACCTCCGCAAGATACCGTCACGGATGGACATCGGTGAGCGTTTCGGGCCTCTCGCCATTACCACCGTTCCCTCGGTCTCCTCTCCGACGCGTTCTGGTAACGAACCGAACAACGTTTGCGTTACGACGTCGCTACGCGTCGCTCCGACACAGACGAGGTCGTACTCTCCCGAGACGTCGACGACTGCTTCCTCGATGTCCTCGGAGACAACCACCCGCGGTTCGTAGTCGTCCTCGTCCAACCCCGCGTCCTCGGCAACCTCCGCGATAAGTTCCTCGCCTTTCTCAGTGGGAGAGATGTATTCCTCCATGTCTTCGTCGCTACCATCCCCTTCCTCCCTCTCCCCCGGAGGCTGTATGTTCACGATGGATGGCTTGCCCCCGTCCTTCTTGGCAGCGTTGAACTCCTTGGCACGCCTGACGGCGAAAGGAGCGTGGGGTCCACGTCCCGCGAGAGCCATTACGTTGCCTTCGATGGTTTGGTCTTTGCGCCCCAGTTTGACGAGGGAGGTGTCGCACTCCGCTCTCCCGACCACCTGATCTATCGTCGATCCGAGGACGTGGTCCCGGGTGCTGCGGTGTCCGCTCCAACCCATCATTACGTGGTCAGCGTTTTCCTCCTCTATCACGTCGAGTATGGCGTCGCCGGCGTTCCTGCCGACGATGGCGCGTGTTCTCAGACCTATTTCGAGGTCGCTCGCTATCTCTCTGGCCGAGTCTAGGAGTTCCCTCTGTTTTTCAACGCGTTCCTCCTCGAACTCCACGTCCTGGCTGAGGGAGGTCTGTCTCGGTACCTCGATGACATTAACCGCCACCACCTCTGTATTCTCTTTTTCGTGGGCGTGGGCGTTGGCGCTCGCGAGTCTGAGAAGGTCACGTTCCGTTTGGGGGTTCGCCACCGGTACGATCACGCTGTACTTGTCCGTAACCCTCTCCTCCTCCGTCTCGGGCGCAATCGCCTCACCTACCAACGTCTTGCTCGGCGCTCTACCCCTGGCGTAGGTGTAGAACCAGAGTATCCCGAATATAATTATTACGGTGCCGATTATCTGGACTATCCAGCTCATCTGGAGCAGTATCGCGATACACGCCAATAAACCGAGTATAGGAACTATGGGGTAGAGAAGACCGTGTATCTTGAAGCTGGGTTCGTAGGCGTCGGGGTCCGCTCTCCTGAGAACTACGACGGCGACATGTACGAGCGCATATGTTATGAGGTACATAAAGCTCGCGACCTCCGCCAACGTACCTATCCCGACACCTATTGCGATTAGCACCAACGTGATTACGCCCGTCGTCGTGATCGCCCTGTAGGGCGTCCGGAAACGCGGATGGACTTCGTTGAGCCAGTTGATCAAGATCCGGTCGCGACCCATCGCGAAGTTGACACGGGCCGCCGAAAGTATACTTGCGTTCGCGCTCGAAACCGTGGCGAGAATGGCACCCACTATCATCAGTAGTGCGCCGATTGGACCCATGATCTCCTTCGCTACGTCTGCGACGGGTATCTGGGAGTCCGCGAGCGCCTGTATAGAAAGCGTACCGGTCGAGACGTACATCACGCCGACGTACATCAGCGTCGGAGTTACGACGGCGGCGATCATCGCGAGCGGTAGGTTCCGGCTCGGGTTCTTGATCTCCTCGGCGCTCGTCGCGATAACCTCGAATCCTATGAAGGTGACGTAGACAGTACCGATGGTTGCGCCGACGGCGGGCCATCCCCTCGGGTTGAACTCGTCTATAGTAGGTCCGCTCAGGAACCCGATGCCTAGGAACGCGAGAATGAGTCCGACGAGCGTCAGTACGATGATGTTCTGTAACGACCCCGTCTCCTTGACGCCGTAGTAGTTCACTCCGGTGAGGAGCGCCGCCATCAACAGGGCGGCACCCGTGATCCCTGCCTGCCCCCATCCGGATAGGGCGTTTACGTAGCTTCCGAGTCCGGGTAGCAGGTACTGTCCGAAACCTATCATGTAGAAAGCGCTGGCGAAAGTCAGTCCTGCCCACATCCCCCACCCGACTATGGAGCCGAAGAAGGGTCCGAGCGCCCGGTTGACGTAGTAGTAGCTACCCCCCGCCTTCGGCATTCCCGTCGAGAGCTCCGAGAGAGATATTGCTGCGAGAAGCGAGATAATACCTCCCGCGAGGAAAGAAACCATGCTTGCTGGACCGGCCTGGTTCGCCGCAATGCTGGGGAGGACGAATATTCCCGCCCCGATCATGGTGCCGAGACCTATGGTGTAGGCTTCCAGGAAACCGAGGTCACGGGCAAGTTCTTGATCTTGTCCACTCATATTTTTTATTTGATTAGTGAACCATCTATCAGTCACAGTCCTCTTCGGGTCTTGGAAGTACGACGAGCGGCAGATCCGTGTTCTGCACCAACGTGTCGGTGACGTTCCCCGTCAGTAGCTTCATTATCTTGCTTCCACCCCGTGGAGTGAAGGATATCGAATCCGCGTCGTTGTCGTGTGCGGATTCGATTATAGATTCAGCGATACCGGTGCCATAGACTATCTCGGTTTCGATGTCAGCATCGGTGTCATCGAATATCTCACGTATAACCGCGAAGGTCTCCTCAGCGTACTCCTCCCTCTGTTCAACAGAAGCCTTGTCCATGGCTCCCCCCGCCTTTTCTATCACATGAAGAAACACCGCCGTGCCCCCGTCGGAGATGTATGGTTTCACCGCCGCAGCCGTTGCCTCGGCGTCGTCCTCCGACGCCACAGGCAACAGTATATGATCCATTATACAGGTCATTTATACAAACATCCAGTTATGTTAATGTATATTAGATGTTAGCTGTGGTTATAGAGTGTTGTGGTTTTCTGGAGGGTTTTCTATTTTCAGGTACTGTGTAGTTCGGTGTGGCGTATGTCTGACTGAATCCTAAGAAAATTGATATCGAGATTATATTTTCACAAAATCAGTTTTTTGTAACTATGTGGTTTGTTTTAGTCTGCTGAGATCCATCGTTATCACCATAGCTTCAATAAGTTGTATGTCGCTGAAAAACAATGAGTATTCTGCCTCTACTTCTTTTTCTGTACGCAAAATGAACCAGTCTAATATAAGGTTTACGTGTTGTCCGAAAACTGGTTCTACGCTCTCACCTCTTTTCTGATAGATGTCTCTACAGCGCTTCGTCCGCAGTTTAATCTCTTATTAACTCCTTCTAGCCATAGAAATCAGGGATCCGTCCATGCGGCAGAGTTTTTACACAGAGTTCTTTGTATTTTTTTCAGTCTTCAACGTCACAATCGAAAAACCCCATATCTTTATCCTTTTCTTTTAATTTATCAACGGCAAACAAAGGTGGAGGTTCGATAGCTTCGACAAATTCCTGTCGTATTATAACACTAAGCGGCCGCACATGAGCTTCAAATGGGTGAGTTTGAAACCCCTATCAAAGCATTTGAGCGGCTGTTGCCAACTCCGGAAGAGATAGAAAACCATCTTCAAAACACCGAGGAGGTTGAAAGCTAACAATGAAACGAAATCCTCCAGGACAACATAATGTCATAATATCATTAACAATCTGGTTTCAATAAAAAGTCCTTAATCGGGTATTACTATTAATAATACTTGTGAATTAGCTTCCCACAGTCCGAACTTCTGATATTCTATTCTATATAGCGTTATACAGTTTAAAGCCGGGGTACTGGTCGGGTGTTCACGGGAATTTATTTTTTCGGGATTCGTAGATTTAGAAGATTACATTGAATAACGAAACCGTGGTGAGAAAGGAGCGGGGGAGAGGCAGCCACCAACCGCAGGTCGTGGTTCCGTTGACGGGGGGAGAGAATCTCGAAACCGTCTTGACCTTTGCGGGATATCTTGCTGAGTCGAGAAACTCGGACGTGACGTTGCTCGACGTGGTACTGGAGTCCGAGGTGACCTCCGAGGACTTCGGATACATGGAGGGAGATATCGAGGTCGCGGGCATCGAGTACAGGTACAGGGATGAACTTCCTGTACCTCTCAACTCCTTCGTTCGGGAGGGAAAAGATTTCTTCACCGTCGTCCAGGATGTCGTGGACGGAATAGATGCCGAGGCTGTAGTTTACGGACCGGTAGACAGCGAAAGGTACGGTTCGGAAATGGAGAGAAAGTTACTCGAGGACCTCGACTGCGACACAGTTCTGGTCAACTACGATGGGGGTACTGACGACGCCGAGGAACTGCTTTTACCGGTTTCCAAGGGTCCACATTCGAACCTGGCTCTCATCGTTGGCGATATACTATCTTTAAATACGAAAGCAGATATCGAACTTCTCCACGTCATGGAGGAGGATGACAAGGAATGGAGCAAGGAACTCCTGATGGGATACAGGAACTCCATGTTGACCGAGGCATCCGTCACCTCAAAGGTAGTCGATGCAGGATCCGTCTCCGAGAAGATTCTGGAGATGTCGGATAACTACGACTTGACGGTTACGGGTGCGCCGAACCAGGGACTGCTATCACGTTTCATCTTCAGTTCACGGAGCCAGAAAATTATAGACGGTGCGGAGGGCCAGGTTGTCGCTGTGAACGCAGAGAGTCAGTAACCGAGGATTTGGTATGGGTGTATGTCGTGTGAGTTTATCTCACGTTCATTCATCTGATACCGGGTACGCCGGCCGGTAGAACCAGTATACCGATGATATCAATACTCCCAGTCCGCCACCTGTCTGTAATGCAGTTCCAAGGTTGAGTCCCGAGTAGGACATCTCCATCCCCCCAGCCACCGTGACGGGGATGAATGCCAGGAACAGGAAGAACGGGAGGAGCCTGTTGTAGAACAGTTCATCGTCCATGGTTGAAGTTGACTGCTTGGAAAATTGTAGCTTTCCCTTTACCTCGGATAATATACGCTTTAATGTACGCCTTAAGGAAGATGTGAATTCGGTGTGTCGGTTGGTTGTGTTTTTGGTTTTGTAGGTAGGTTTGTAATTTGGTTGAGTTGGTTGGGTCTGTCTTTGGTTTTGTCGGTTGGTTGTGTTTTTGGTTGTGGGTAGGTTTGTGGGTTGTGTGGGTGAGTTTGTAATTTGGTTGAGTTGGTTGGGTCTGTCTCTGGTTGTGTTGAGATGGTGAGGATCCAGAACGAGGTTATTATACCCTGAAACGTACCCATTTATATGAAACTTACAAGGAGAAAGTATCTTGCTTTAGCATCTGCAGGTCTGGCGTCGGGATGTCTAGGTGGAAATGGTGGTTCGTCTGGAGACACCGGCACCACGGCGGGTACGTCTGTTAAGGGAGGGAAGAACTCTGGCGGACCCCCGACCGAAAAGTTCGACAACCCCTCGAAGTACGGTTTATCGAGATTCAACGGGGAGGCGGTGGACGTCCTGGGTAAGGACAACATACCTGCGGTCGACGAACCGAAGTTCGTTTCTGCGGATTCGGTGGAGTTTCTCCACCCGAATGACATCGTGTTCGGTGTTGAGATAGACGGAGAATCGAAGGCGTACCCCAGGAAGATCCTTTCACATCACGAGATAGCTAACGACACCGTTGGCGGAAACGACGTCAGCATAACATACTGTCCCCTTACGGGTACCGCGATAGGATACTACAGGGGAGACACCACCTTCGGGGTTTCGGGTGACCTGGTTAACTCGAACCTAATTATGTACGACCGTGCTACCGACACCTTCTGGCCCCAGATACTGGGTGCCGGTGTCAATGGAGATCTTACTGGCCGTGGTCTTGAGGAGTTCCGTGTGGTCTGGACCACCTGGAGCGAATGGAAAGAGGTGCATCCGAATACCGAAGTTATGTCGACAGAGACCGGTTACTTCCGCGACTACGAAAACGATCCCTACGGCAGGTACAACCCGAAGGGCGGATACTACACATCGGACTCACTGCTTTATGGACCGATCCAGGCGGACGACAGGTTCCCCCCCAAGAAGGTTTTCATGGGTGCGAGAAACAGCGATGGAGCGATAGCCTTCGACAAGGAGAAACTGAGGAACGAGAAGGTGATGACCGGGAAACCTTCGAGTGGAGATACGCCGTACTCGGCGTTCTACGACGCTGGTCTCGACACGTCGTGGGTGTACAGGGACCCCGATCGGAAATACACCGGATCCGGTGATCCTCCCGACGATCCGTCGGACCTCGACCTCGAATCCGTGAACAGTTTCGACGCAATGTGGTTCGCCTGGTCGGGTTTCTATCCGAAAACCACGGTGGTGACCTAGATAATGTCGTCCGCCGAAAACCCCAGTATCTGGACTCAGATATCTAAAACGCCGGGAGTCGCACGTTCGGTAGTAGCTCGATACCCTAAGTTCTTCTTCGGCGTGGCGGTCGGCTACCTCCTGATCTACCTATTCATGGTAAACAACCTCAACTTCCATCCAGGACAGATCACCTTCGATCTAAGGGTCGCCAGCAACCCCCTGGACCTCGCGTTCAGGAACACCGGGGTCTTTAGCTTCGAATCTATCGCAGTGCTTAAGCTTCCGTTCCTTACTCTCATGGTTTCTCCGTTAAACCTCCTGATAGGAGGCGTGATCGCAGTTCTGGTGTCGTTAAACCTGTCGTTCACCTACAGTTCCTATAGGGAACCGGCGGCTTGCAGTACCCGGAACGTAGGTGGCGCGCTGTCTGCCCTACCCGCCCTTCTCACCGGGTCGGCGTGCTGTGCTCCGCTTCTGTTTATAGTTCTCGGTATCCAGGCCTCGGCGACACTGCTTACCGCTCAACGTATACTACTGCCACTGGCGGTGATACTTTTGCTGGCTTCACTTCCAGTGGCGGCCAGAAACCTTGACCCGAAATCTATCTCCGAGGCCTCCTGAAGGCTGAAACCTTTTCATAAAACAACCGAGGGTTGTAGATTAAACATCCTTTGTTACTTGTTAACGTGCCCCACTGTTTCGAGTGGAACACAAAAGTATTTAGGGAAGGGTTTGGGGGCCTGGACATCATGTCGTACAAAATAATTACAGCTACAGGTTGGATGGTGCTGTTGAAAATAAGTTCCTGCTAGTTTATTTTTGAGGTAGGGGAAAACTGCCCTCCGTCTTGGTTGCTACCGAGTCTTTCTGCTACCTGTTTTACTATCGGTTTATCCCTGAGAATTTTTTGGAGTTCTCCATGTAGCTGTGTACGAAGTTTTTGAAGCCAGCTACAAGCTTGTTCTCCTCGTGGCCTCTGTTTTTCACTCCAACCTTCGCCTGGTTTTGTGATGTTGCCATTTTGAATCAACCTCAATTAATAAATAATAACTGTAGATATTAAACTATTCTTGAGTTTTATTAAAAACTATAATTATTAATCGCCTTAAAAATATATAACTTACCTAATTCTTCCTGTATTATCTGAACAGATAAAATTTCGGATAATATGTATGAAGGTAATAGTCCCATATACGTAGTTACCTTGGCGGTGTTATCTATTTAACACGTTTTCGTCTTGTAGATCTATTTGAACGGTTTTCTCTATCATCGGGTTTGATGGATAGTTCTATTCAAAAATCTCGGGTTATGTCAGGTTTTTGGCTTGGTTGGTTTCAGGGTGAGGTAGTTTAGTTTAACGTTGGAACTGTATGTCTCGGTTTCGTTTGAGTCTGGGCCGCGCCATAATAAACTAAAAAACATGTTTGGAGGTTGTTAACAATTCTTAAACAAGTTTTAATGTTTACCAGGTTGTAAGTTTAGTTAGACTCACCGGGGCAGGACGTCCCCGCTGGGAAGC
>JBDGRN010000016.1:0-633 GCA_042218125.1 Halobacteria archaeon
GTAGGGATTTACCAAACACCAGACCCGTGGAGAGTTCACCGAGACTGCAGATTAAGTTAGGATGTCGAGGTTTTAGTCTTCGTACTTTGAAAGACTGAGTATGTTACTGGCGTGCTTGGGTTTAGCCAGAAGCACCTCTTTAAGGGTTGGGGGGTTATCTATTCTGATTCCATCGAGTACTTTGCGTGGTATCCCCAGGGTTTTGGAGGGGATTTCATGGTCTCCCTCGACCTTCAGATGGCTGTTGTTGATCTTGAAAACCAGGGGTTTGTCGGTTCCTGACCTGATACTGGTTTCTCCCGAGTCCTGGTAAAGCGCTTTCTTTATTTTTCTGTACTGCTCTTCCTGGAGAGCCGGCTTTTCTCCATCGGTAGGCTCGACGAATATCCGTCCGAGGTAGTATCCGCGAGAGAAGTCCTCGAACATATATCTATATACACCTATGTAAACCACATATATAGGTCTTTTGTAGGTTTGATTAATATATAAACTGATAATTGGTATTTACTGGAGGTGTTTTATAGTTTGATGTACTAACTACACGATTGATTTATTTTTAACATGTATCTAACTCTTCAGGGATAACCGCGGGTAAGCCTGGATCAAATTAACGAATGGTGGTGTTGGTGTGGT
>JBDGRN010000016.1:733-73952 GCA_042218125.1 Halobacteria archaeon
ATAATGGTGTGGTGGTGTTGGTGTGGTACTGTGGTATAATGGTGTGGTATAATGGTGTGGTGGTGTTGGTGTGGTACTGTGGTATAATGGTGTGGTATAATGGAGTGGTACTCTGGAATAAACTTAAAACCGAGGTAGCTATGTTTCATCCTTCCGATGTTTCCTCTTCCTGGGACTCTTCGGTAAGTGTTCCCAGCCCCATATCGTCAAGAAGTTCGTCTGCCTTGTCGTCGAACGAGTCCGAAATCTCCGAAAGCTCCTTCTCTATCTGTTCGTTGACTATTTCAGTCTCGGTTTCGAGTTCATCCTTCTCCTCCTTCGTCAGGGTGTAGACATCTATATTCACGTCGTTGTTCTCCATAAAGTCCAGAAGTTTGTCGAGCGCACGGGTGCCTATCCGTATCTCATCTTCAGTGCTGTACTTGGCGTTCTTGGGTATTCCCTCTAGCATGGTTAGGATTCCGAGACCGTCGTCCCCCAGAATTATGATATGGCAGTCGTTTCCCTGCTCCGTCACGTTGGTTCTCAGAAAGCTGGGGATATCTATATCGGCGGAAGATATACCGGTTTTCACGACTTTGTTCCTTAGCTTTATAGCGGTTATCTCCACTGCTGATTCACGGCAGTCGACGACATCGACTGCGAACCCTCCTTCATCAAGGAGGGCTTCGAGATCATTCCGGCCCTCGACAACTTTCACTTCTCCCTCCTTCAGGATTTTTATCTCCTTCACTTCACCATCCTCGATCAGTCCGTAACAGTTCCTGGAGTCCTTCTTGAGTTCTATGTATCCGGATACCTCTTTCTCCCGGAGTTCACCAAAAAAATCCTCCTCATCGACGAACTCCGATTCGAGTCCGTCGTACACGTACTTTCCATCCGGGAGCATATTATCCCATACATGTTTTTTATGTATATAAATACTGCAAGTCCTCTGGGTTTAAGCCATACTGATCTTTCCATGTTAGTTATCTTGTCTGCAGTTTCTCGAGAAACCGTTTTCTTACCTCAAAACTGTATTTATAGCAAATACCTTTTTATGCATAGATGTTGAATTTCAACTGAGAATAAGCAGATGGCGAAAGTCTATACTATAGCTTCTGGTAAAGGTGGCACAGGAAAGACCACCACAACTATCAATCTTGGGACGGCCCTTGCCCAGAGGGGTGAGAATACCACTATTCTGGATGCGGATCTTGGAATGGCGAATCTGGGTCTCTTACTTGGACTTGAGGAGGAACCCGTTACTCTACACGAGGTTCTGTCAGGGGAGAAGTCGGTCAAGAACTCTATCTACGAGAGCCATTCCGGTCTAAAGGTTATACCTGCAGGTCTAACCCTCGAAGGTTTCCAGAAGACCGAACCGAACAAACTCAAAGAAACCCTAAGATACATAGAGGACAACACGGACTACCTCATTATTGATGCTCCTGCGGGTCTCAGCAAAGACAGCGTTATTCCCCTTGCTGTGGCTGACGAGGTAATTCTGGTAGTGAATCCCGAACTTTCCAGCATGGCAGACGGCCTTAAAACAAAAGTGATGACGGAGAAGGTTGGGAGTAAGGTGGGTGGAATTGTACTAACCAGGGCTGGTTCACAGGGCAACGAACTGGACGTAAGTAGAGTTGAGGAAGTACTGGGTGCGGAGATTCTCGCTACGGTACCGGAGGACGCTGAAGTCCGTAGAAGTGCATCGTACAAGAAACCCGTTGTCGTTCATTCCGAGAACTCACCGGCTTCGAAGGCGTACAGAAACCTGGCGGCAAAGATTGCCGGCGAGGAACCGACAGAGGTTGCAACCTCCGAAGAGGAGGGTGAAGACGGTTTTGTTAACAAGATGGCTAAATCAATATTTGGGTGATAACTTGGTTGATCTTTCTACCATCGTTATTGCGGTTCTTACTTTTATACTGATAGTTACTCTCTGGCTTAGTTACCTGATGTATGTACGTCTACGTATGGTTCAGGATGAACTCGAGGAGGTACGTTCCCAGGTTATGATTACCGACGACGAACTTGGGAGGCTTGAGTCTAGCCTGGAGAACATAAAGGAGGCCGACATGATAGACCAGTTAGAGAAGAGGGATTAACCGGCAAAAGGCCTTTTTCACCCCCAACGTTTAATCTCGATGGAACGAATATATATGTATTGTGTTAAAATTCGTGAGTTTAGTGGGGCAGTTAGGCGAAAGTTTGTATTTCTTCAACGGCGTGGATAGTTACGAGACTCCCGGGGGTGCAAGTTATGCCGGATGACGAGGATGACGATCTAGAGAGCTATGTTATCGACACTGGTGAGGGGGACGACTCCGAAGAGCACGGGTCCGAGAAGGCCGAGGACGTGGAGGAATCCCGGCATCCCGAGGATAACGAATCTAGGGATGAAGATGGAGGCGACGGTTCACAGGAAAAACAAACGTCTGATACCGGCGATAAAGAGGTCGAGGAAAAGGGGACATCTTCCTCTGAAACCTACGATGTTGAAGGATCAAGCCAGACCGGGGCCCATGATTCGGGGGGGATAGAGGAATCAGGAGTAACCGGAACAGAGGATAGGTCGGAAGGTCAGGTCCGTGAAGAGAAAATGGATAGGGATGAAGGAGCCGTTGACGAAGGTGTCAATAAACAGGTTGCTGAGGGAGATGCCGGTGATGATGGGGGGAGTAGCATCGATGAAGATGACGATGAGGAGGGTGCCATCGATGAAGTCGACGAGGAGGTTGATACTGATGCCGGTGACGATGTGATGAGTAAGGGAGGTGCCGGTTATGAGGAGTCAGTCGAAAGGTCGGAAGAGGAGGGTGACGATGAGGAAGTTACGGGTAACGGCGCGGGTGGTAACGACTCATTCGGGATCAAGGCTCTCAGCAGCATTGACAGGGACGTAGAAGATACACAGGAAGTCGATGATTTCTTCGGCGGCAGGGACGTCAGGGGGGATGTAGAATCAGATTTTGATACGGTAGATGACTTCTTCGAGAGAGGCGAGGTGGACGACGACTCGCTTAGCGAGGACAGCATAGACAGCCTGTTGAGCGAGGCTAAGAAAGGGATAGCGGAGTTCGAGGGTAAGGAGGGATTCATCGAGTACGAGAGGTACTGGGTAAACAAACCGTACTCATACGTCGCCATACTTTACAGTGACGCGGAAAACGACTACATGTACTACGTCGTCGAGCCCGAACTCGATGATTTCGAGCAGTCTGTACGTAGCGAGGTCGAGGAAAGACTACGTGACGTACTGATGTACGAGGACATGGAGGGGGAGACATCGAAGGAGGTGGTTCTGGAGAAGAAAGCCCGCGGGATAATAGATGGCTACGGACTCGATATCGAGGACGACACCTTCAACAAGGTACTGTACTACCTCAAGAGGGACTACGTCCACGACGGCAAGATCGATCCTATAATGCGTGACCCAGCAATCGAGGACGTGTCTTGTGACGGAGACAACGTACCGGTCTTCGTTTACCATTCGGATTACAGGGACCTGATGACGAATATAGAGTACAAAAAAGATGAACTCGACAGCTACGTTATAAAGCTGGCTCAGAAAAGCGGAAAACATATATCGGTAGCAAAGCCCCTGGTCGACGCTTCGACTCCCGACGGTTCACGTGTCCAGATGACTCTCGGTAGGGAGGTTACCGACAGGGGTTCTACATTCACCATCCGTAAGTTCAATGACATTCCGTTAACGCCGATAGACCTGATCCAGTACAATACGTTCTCACTCGAACAGATGGCGTACCTATGGATGTGTATAGAAAACAACAAGTCACTGATCTTCGCGGGGGGTACTGCTTCGGGTAAGACGACGAGCATGAACTCGGTGAGTCTGTTCATACCACCCAAGTCGAAGGTGATATCGATAGAGGACACCCGTGAGGTCACGCTTCCCCACATGAACTGGATTCCATCCGTCACGAGGGACAGTTTCGGCAGTGAAGACGTGGGTAACATAGACGAGTACGAACTACTGCGTGCCGCGCTACGTCAGAGGCCGGAGTACCTGGTCGTGGGTGAGGTGCGTGGTGAGGAGGCTCTTACGCTGTTCCAGGCGATGTCGACGGGACATACAACCTACTCCACGATGCACGCCGACAGTGTCGACTCAGCGATTCATAGACTGGAGAATCCACCCATCAGCGTGCCCCGCTCTATGTTGAAGGCGCTCGACATCGTCTCCGTTCAGGCTCAAACCTTCGTAAAGGGTGAACGGGTGAGAAGGAACCAGAAGCTGGTGGAGATAATCGGCATCGATCCCAAAACCCGTAACATACGTACAGACGATGTTTTCGAGTGGGATGCAGAGACGGACAGCTTCATACGTACCGGAGACTCCGACGCCCTGGAGGAGATCAGGAAGAGCCGTGGATGGAACCAGCAGGAACTTGAACGTCAGCTAAACATGAGGCGGGAAGTACTGGAGTATCTGCTCGAGAACGGCATAACGGGGTATAGGGACGTCTCGAAGACGATTCACAGCTTCATAATTGACCCCGACCGCATAATGAACAGGATAAAGCAGGACGGACTGAAGCTGGATCAGCTCGACGCACCCGAATCAACCAACGTATAGCATGAGCGGGAAAACCGAGTCCGCAGACCAGGGCTGGATGCAAGCCGGAGGAAGAGTAGAAGCTTCAATCCTCACTAACCCGAAAACCTACCTCGACAGGATAGCTTACAGCTACTTCGGCGGTTACTTCGAGTCGAGGGAGGACGAGTTCGCGGACTTCAGAAAGACGATGAACCAGGCGAGGATGGAGGTTGGGTACGACATGTATCTCGCTCGAATGGTTCTGTACGGAGTTATCGTGGGGATAGTCGGTCTCTTACTTTCCTTCCTTCTGACGTTCGCGCTCTACGCAACAGGTGTTCTGCAGTCCATATCTGTTGGTATACAGCTACCATCCAACATCTTCCAGATCGTACAGGACAACCTACTGATTATTTCGACAGTGATTATCGGGCTTCCGTTGGCGACTATTCTGATGGCGTTGACGGTTGGAGTAATGTACTTTTTACCTTCTATAAAGGCTGGAGAGAGAAAACGGGCAATAGAGTCAAAACTACCACAGAGCGTCACATTTATGTACGCATTATCTCGGGGAGGGATGAATGTTCTTGAGGTAATCGAGGAGCTAGCGGACAGCGAGGACGTGTACGGCGAAGTCGCCAACGAGTTCGATATGATACTTAGGGACATGGACTACTTCGGAAACGACCTCAGGATTGCTCTCCGTAACGCGAGCGAGATGACGCCGAGCTCAAACATGAGTAGCTTCCTGGACGACATACTCAGCGTAATTGACTCCGGCGGAGACATCACTCCATTCCTCCTGAACAAAAGCGAACAGTACCACGAGATCAGGAAACAGAACCAGAAAGGATTCCTCGACACACTTGCGTTAATGTCCGAGAGCTACGTTACGGCGTTTGTCGCGGCACCACTTTTTATCATAATCATTACGACGATAATGAGTATAATGGGTGGCGCGAACATGATGCAGCTCTACGGCATAATCTATATGGTGCTTCCTATAGCTACCGCGGGTTTTGCGTTCGTCATTAGGCTGCTGTCCCAGGAAGGTGGGGGAGCGGCGACCCAGCTCAAGATCGAGAAAAACGTTTACTCCAGGGAGGACCTGGAGGCCGCCGCTGAAGAGTCAAACGATGACAGGTTCGACCAGCTTGTGAAGGCGAAAAAGAGACAGTCTCTAATGTTCTTTCTCCGTAACCCGCTCAAGATAATACGGGAGAACCCACCCTATACGTTGATATTCACTGTGCCGCTGGCGTTGTTAGTGATGGGTTACGTCGTCTTTTCGGGGATTGCTTCGTTGTCGATAGATGCGTTTATGAGCCAGCCGTGGTGGAACACCACTACGATGCTGGTGGCACCGCTGTTAATAATAACGCTGCCTCTCTCGATATTTCACGAACTCAAACACAGGAGGGAGAAGAAGATACTGAAGGAGCTACCACAGATACTCAGGAAGCTTGAGAGCGCAAACGACACCGGTATGACGTTAAACCAGAGCATCGGGCTGATAAGCGAGAACTCAACGGGAGAACTCTCAAAAGAACTCGGACACGTATACAACCAGCTTCAGTGGAACACGGATATAAATCTGGCTCTGAGGGAGATGTCGAACCGTCTCAAGATATCCCGCGTAAGCCGCGTCATCAAGGTAGTTACCAAGGCTAACGAATCCAGCGGAAACCTCCATGGTGTCCTCGAAGTGGCTGCAAGGGACGTAGAGAGCGAGTACAAACTCGATAAGGAGAGGTTCCAGAACATGATCATCTACACCGTAATAATCCTGATCAGCTTTCTGGTGTTTCTTTTCGTTATCGTGATACTCGACAAACAGTTCCTCTCAAAAATGGCGGAGGTCGGGGGGAGCGGAGGTGGGTCAGCGTCGAAGGATTCGCCGTCGGGTATCAACTTCGGCGACGTACCTATTGACACCTACCGGATGGTGTTCTTCCACGCCGCTATCATACAGGGATTCGGTTCCGGTTTGGTGGCGGGACAGATGGGTGAGGACGACCTGTTGAGCGGACTCAAGTACGGCATCGTTATGATGATGTTGGCGCTGATAATCTTCGCGTTCCTCTAACAGACCCCACCTCTCCAAACAAGTTCTATCACGTTAAAGACAAAGTTCATTAACAACGCTAGAAACCCAGGCACTTTCAAATTAGTAGTAGAATTAAGTTTATGGGTTAAAGATGTGGGATTATCGGTTAAGTGTGAAATTTAAGGGTCAATATCCGTTAAGTGGGGCTAAACTACTTCAGCCTCCTGTTAGAACTGTCTGTCTCCGGAGTCTTCCCGGCGGGCGTTTTTCCGTACGTCTGGTTTTTACCGTGCTTCTTCTCGTATTCGCGATGTCGTTTACAGGTATAACAAACGCCGGCCATGTGTCCGAAGGTAGTTCTGGGGAACCGAACGTAGATCCTACGGGTAAGGTAAACGGTTCCTCGAATCCTTTCAACATGACTGGGGAAGAAAACACTACCATCCTGGTTCTTGACCGGAGGGACGTCGACGAGAGATCACCGGAGAACCTCTTCAAGAACGACGACGGAACTGAGGGGATAGAAACCGGGAGCAGATGGATCTGGAAGGATCTGGAGTTCCGGGACGGGGTAGCAAAAAGCACCCTCGACATCCGGTTCCTGAACACGACGGATCCAAAGGTCTACGTCAGAAATCCCGTGGAGGGAACTGTTGGATACACCTGGTCGGTGATCGGGCTGAAACTGTTATCCGTCCCTGTCCGTGGGCAGTTTTCTTACCGGGAAGTCGTATCTATAACGTCAGATCCAGCTGTGGAGAACCTCAGAACTGACCGAGCTGGGGTCAAGTCACGTGAAATAGTGGTCGGTGCAGAACTAGATGGCTTCCTGGTTAGAGGGGATGCGTTAAACAACACTGGAAACGGTAGTTCACGGCTATTTGGCGACGTCGTAATGAATGAAACGGATCCTGATGAATCCGATACGTTGGGACAGGTATCCGATGAATCCGGTTTACTTGAAAAATACCGTGGCGAACCGGAGGTTGGGGGGCAGGGATCGGTTAACGTTTCCAACCAAAACCTCAGACTGCAGACTGCACACGGGTCAAACGGTTTACCAGGAACTGTCCCGGAGGGCTGGGTCTTACTACAGGGTGTTAACACGGAAGAATGGGGGTACAGATACGATGCGGTACTTGACACGGCTCTAAAAGATATCCGTCTGGGTCTGGTCGAGGGTGCCGGAGCTAACTACACAGTAAGGTTCGGTATGGTCAGCAACATACCACCGGAACCCAGTATAGAGATACGTCCAGATAAACCGGTACGGGATGAGCCAGTGGTTTTCGACAGTTCAGGGTCCCGGGACATCGACGGCTCTGTGGAAAACAGAATATGGACTGTCAATGGAGCTAGATACAGGGGTAGTAAGCTGAACCTGAGCTTCAACGAGTCAGGATACCACAACGTTTCGTTAACGGCTGTAGATGATCTCGGTACTGCAAAAACCAGGAATACACGGTTCTACGTTAACGAACCGGCAAACGTCGAGGTAACGGGGTTCAACCTTACCGGAAGAGGGAGAGGACCTGCACCCAACGTGACATTACGGGTGGAACTGAGGAATACTGGTGACATCCCGGGTAACTACTCACTTGAGATAAATAACAAAGGTGGTAAAAGCCAGGTGAAGAACGGAGAGGTTGCAGGTAGGAGTAACAAAACCGTCGTGTTTGACTACGACTACGCGAACACTCTTCTCAATATTACGATGCAGGAAGAGGCGAGGAAGATATTCGGCTTCAACCAATCGGAACTGATAGAGCGGGATAGATGGAACTCCTCGGATATTGCGGGTGGAGTGGGTGGAATTGGTGGACAAGGCGGTAACGGCGGAGGTAGCAGTGGGGGTATCGGTGGGGGTGATGCGAACGGAGGTGGCGGGGGTGGTGAAGTAAATAGACCGGAGTTCGAGGGGATAAACATCGATCTCAGTGGCAACTCCCGGATACTCGTTCTGATCGTTATGTTGTCACTGGTTGTTTTACTCACACTGATGGTGGTCATAGCAGTCGCCCGGAGCGGCCTACTTGAGGGCGAATAGTTTAAGGTAATAGCCGTCGGATTGGTTGTGTAGGTTTACGGATTCTTAGATGGATACTGTGAACGTGTGGCTACCGTTGTTTGATGTATATTTAAGTTTATTATTACTTAATGTTAATCGGAGTCAACTGAATGACCAAACTGGGAACCGGTATAGAGATACTGGATCAGAGGTTCGATGGGGGCTTTCCTGAAGGCAGCGTCATTACCCTGATAGCCGAACCTACGTCTACCGCCGAGCTTTTCCTCTACGACCTGAGTCAGACGAGGAAGACTCATTTCTTCACGACGACGAGGTCTGAATCCGTGGTACGGACTAACATGGAGCTTTTCGACATGGATCTGGAGTCGCTGGAGATCTACGACCTTTACTCGCAGCACGAAGACGTAGAAAGTTTCGTCAGTGAATGTATCGAAAACGTCGAGGGTAACGACAACATTATATTCGACACGGCTAGTACGATGGTGGAGGAAAACCCGGAGTTCATCGACATTATCAACGAAGTATACCAAAAATCTCACGAGAAAAACGCATTAACCTACATCTATATGATAAAGGACGACAACTCCCCTCTATCTTACGATGAAAGCCTTCTACCTTATATTTCGGACGTCGTGATGGAGATGATGGTCGACATCTCGGGTGAGAAGGTTGAGAATCAGCTAGCTATAACCAAACTCAGGGGGGAAGAGCCTCCAAGCCGCACCATCAAGCTAAACATAGGTACCTCAATATCGATAGACACCAGCAGAGATATCGCCTGACAACGGAGCGCTCCAACCCGTTTGTCGAAACCACTCTCCAACCTGAACTTTATTACAGGTCTTTACCTTTTCCACCGCTTGCTTCCGCTTGCAACAACAACTAATCATTAAGGGCGGATCGGGTAGAGGACTTTCGGTATTATAGGTATTCGGTATTATAGGTATTCGGTACTACAGGTATTCGGTACTCTAGGTACTTGGTACTCTAGGTACTCGGTACTTTAATTCCCTGAGAAGTTAGAAACTTCAGATGTGATGGAGGTTTGGTGTATACTATTGCTGTCTAGCTTTACGTGTCTCGGCTTCCCCCTCGACCGGGTCCTGTTCGAGCCATTCTTCGGCGTCTATAGCAGCCATACATCCCATTCCGGCGGCGGTAACGGCCTGCATGTAATGTCTGTCGCTGACGTCTCCCGCCGCGAAGATACCTTCGACATCGGTCTCACTGGTACGTCCCTCTACGGTGTTAATGTATCCGTCCTCGTCCATGTCGACTCCCGTATCTTCGAGAAAGCCCGTGTTGGGGGTATGGCCGATGGCGTAGAAGACGCCGCCGCAGTCGTAGTCGAAGACCTTGATCTCGTCGGCGTCTCCGTTCTCCCGCAGGGCTTCTTTAGGATGCCCGGACTCGTTTCTGACTAGCTTCGCCCCCGTGACGCCTTCCTCCTGGCTTCCGTAGATCTCTAAAAGCTCTGTGTTCCACATGAACTCGATGTCGGGGTTGTCGAACGCCCGTTCCTTCATTATCTCGCTCGCCCTTAGCTCCTCACGTCTATGTACCACGTGAACCTCGTCGGCGAACTTCGTGAGAAACAGGGCTTCCTCCATTGCGCTGTCTCCCCCACCTATCACGAGTAAACTGTCACCGCGGTGGAAGGCACCGTCACAGGTCGCGCACGTCGAAAGTCCATGTCCCATAAGCTCCTCCTCGTTTTCGGCACCCACCCATCTGGCGCTGGCGCCCGAAGCCACGATGAAAGCCTTGGTTTTGAGGGTGTCGCCGCTCGAAAGCTCCAGTTCGAAAGGCGGTTCCATCTCCTCTCCGAGTCCGGAAACGTCGACCACGGCGTCCTGAAGGAACTCCGCACCGAACCTCTCCGCCTGCTGTTTCGATTCCTCTATCAGCTCGTAGGCGTCGACTCCGTCCTTGAAACCCGGGTAGTTCTCGACGTCGGTGGTGAGAGTAAGCTGGCCGCCGGGTTGGTCGCCCTCCAGGACAATGGGATCCAGGTCCGCTCGGCCGTTGTATACCGCTGCGGTCAAGCCAGCCATCCCGGAGCCGGCGATAACTACGTCGTGTAAGGTGGTTTCACTGTCGTTTTCCTCGTCTTTAGTCATTTACTGGCTTTAGGTTGGCTTCCATCTTCAAGCTACTGACTCGATTAAGTTCTACCCGTGACCGGCAATGGGGAAAACCATATAGTTGGCCTACTCCTTTTTCTACAGTGATGACCGACTGTATTTTCTGCAAAATTGTGGATGGAGAGATACCGTCCCGGACGGTCTACGAGGACGACGAAGTAATAGCATTCCTGGATGTCAACCCGCTGTCGAGGGGACATACCCTCGTGGTTCCGAAGGAACACGAAGCCAGCCTCGATGATCTCGGCGACGAGGTCCACGATGCCGTGATAGAGACGGTTCACGGTATCGCGCCGGACGTCACGGAGGCGGTTGACGCACCCGCGTACAACCTGGGTATCAACAACGGTCCCGAGGCAGGGCAGGAAGTACCCCACGTACATTACCACGTGGTTCCACGTTTCGAGGGAGACGGCGGAGGACCTATACACGCGATTATGCCGTCACCACCCGAGATACCGGACGGGGAGATGGACGATATAGAGGAAGCCGTGGGTGACGAGATAGAAGGTTAGCTTATTTTTGGTTTGGTAGTGCCCGGACTGGGTTAAGTTATTTCCGTGATAGGATATTTCTGTATGGAACCGATGCTGGATGGAAACGATGACGTTTTTTGGCTCGGGGGTTTATTCCACGTACATGAGTTACGATTCTGCTTTAGACAGGGCTTACGAGAACATGCCCGAGATGGAGGTCAGTGAGGACCGTTTCCAGGTTCCCGAACCCGAGGTCCATATACAGGGCAAGTCGACGCTCCTGTCCAACTTCCAGGACATCGTCGATACCCTCAACAGGGACCAGGAACACCTGATGAAGTACCTCCAGCGCGAGATAGGTACCGCAGGCCAGATCGGTGAGGGCGGACGTGCACAGTTCAAAGGCGAGTTCTCTCCCGACGAGTTCGAACAGATCCTCGACGCCTACGTGGGCGAGTTCGTCCTATGTAGCGAATGTGGCCGTCCCGACACCCATCTGGAGAAGGAGGGTAGGACGAAGATGCTCAGATGCGACGCTTGTGGTGCGTTCCGGCCGATATCGAAGAGCACCGGAAGTTCGACGACTAAGAAGAAGAAAGAGGTTGAGGAAGGAGAGACCTACGAACTCAAGATCACGGCGATAGGGAACAAGGGTGACGGTATAGCGAAGAAAGGAAGCTACACTATATTCGTTCCCAACTCGAAGGAGGGTGAGATCGTTCGTGCGCGGATAAACAATATTTCGGGTAACCTGGCTTTCGCAGACAGGGTCGACTGATAAATACGGAAAAGGAACGCGGACCGTAGATCTGACGGCCCATAAAATTAACCGGGATAGATCAAAATAACCGGTTATGCCGGTTTCTGAGTCTGCCTTGTTTTCTGGATTTAACTTACCTTTTTTCTGGATTTAACTTACTTTTTTCGGGCATTTTTAAACGCAGGTTATTTGAGTTGATTTGGATCCCGAAAACCAAGGATCGTGTTATATCCAGATTATCAAAGATATCGAAAAACTGTGCGTTTAAAAATGGCCCTTTTTTCTGAATTAACTTTCTTTTGAAAATTTTTGAGAAATACAGGGGGTGATTATGAAATACCGGGTAGTCGGTAGAGAAACGGGAAAACTATTATACCTCATAATTAGTTAAGTAAACGATGAACGGCCAGGTCGGAAAGCTCGGGATGGTGATCAAGGACGAGAAATTCAACGCCATTATTTCCTGGCTGGTAATTGTTTTCCTGGGAATTGTTTTTATCGTAAACATCTGGGAGGATCTGATCTTCAACGTATTTGTGGCGGGGGTAGGCGTTCTCATGCTGATACCTCCCGCCAAGAAGAGATCCTGGAAACAGATGCTGCCGTGGGAACTCGCTGTGGCTTCTATTCTACCTATTCTCGGAGGAAGCTTCAACCTCTGGTTCCTGTCCGACAGGTTCTACAGTTACTTCTCCCTCGCTGCAGCTGCGTTGATAGTATCCGTTGACCTTCATTACTTCACTGACGTCAGTATGTCCGAGGTTTTCGCGGTGTTCTTCGTCGGTGTAACCACTATTGCGGGCTCAGGCGTTTGGTCCCTAACTCTCTGGTTCTGGGATAACAGCTTTGGAACAAACTACCTCCCCAGCGAGCAGGCGTTCGCCTACAACGCCGTCTCCGCGATGTTCGCGGGACTGATAGCTGGGGCGGTGTTCTACATCTACCTCGACAGGGTGTCGGGATACCAGGCAAGACTCGATGAGGGAGGTGGATACTGATGGGGGATGGAGGTATGGACAGCGATCGGCTTGAGGGCGAAAGTATGCTCGGGATGTCTCCCCGTACCCAGCTCTACGTCGTCCGGGGTATGCAGCTACTTCTCGCGGGCGTAGCCGCCGCCGGTATTTACACAGGTAAGATGGGGGTCTTCGTAAACGGGGTATCGACGCTCGCTGTATCCTTCCTGCCCGGAGTTCTGAAACGTGACTACAAAATAACGATCCATCCCGGGCTGATGTTATGGGTTACCGCCGCGGTATTCCTGCACGCCGTCGGTGCCCTCGGTCCATACAAAACGGTATGGTGGTGGGATCACGTTACACACATGCTCTCCGCCTCACTGACGGCCGGCATCGGGTATATCGTCGCCAGGGGGCTCGAGCTGCATAGCCCGAAAGTCAGGATTCCGAACAGGTTCATGTTCGTCTTCATACTGCTTTTCGCGATGGCTGCGGGTGTGATCTGGGAGATATTCGAGTTCTACGCGTCGACCCTCTCCCAAGATCTGCTGGGGCAGAAAGTCGTGACAGTCTACGGTCTCGGCGACACTATGGAGGACCTCCTCTTCGACCTTATGGGTGGCATCTTAGTAGCTCTATGGGGGACCATCTACCTCACCGACGTCGCGGGCGGAGTCTCGAACTACCTGGACGGCGCTTGGGGCAGAGGTTCAAACAACGACTGACTACAGCCTGTATCTCCGTCTGTCCGCCAACCATTTCCTGCATAAAAACTAACGGCTCAGTCGACTTTTATGATATATGGCACGTCTCTTTGTCTCCGTCGACCTACAGGACGAACTGTATCCCGAGATAAGACCGTTGAGACATCGTCTCAAGAAAACAAAGGCGGACCTCAATATGGTCGACCTCGAAAAAGTACATTTCACGCTAAAGTTCCTCGGAGATACAGATACCGAACACGTTGACGAAGTCGTGGAGGTTATGGAGAGTTCGACGGCAGATTCCCAAGTCTTCGAGTTGGAGGTTGCCGACGTAGGGGTTTTTCCGGCCAGGGACTACATAAGCGTGATCTGGGTGGGTGCAGAAAAGGGAACGTCGGAGCTAGAGAGTATAAACGAGGGACTCGAGGAGGGACTGGTGGCCCGTGGCCTCGCCGAACCCGAGGACCACGACTTTACGCCCCACGCAACCCTGGCGAGAATGAAGAGTGGAAGAGGGAAGAGTGAGATACACAAGTTCCTGGACGACTACGCAGGAGAACGGTTCGGCAGGTTCACCGTGGAGTCTATCGAACTCGTCGAAAGCAGTCTCGAGAGCGACGGTCCCGTGTACTCGACAGTTGAAACAGTCGATCTATAGTTTTATTTCGGGTAATCTGTTATTTCTCTAAAGAAAGTAAGCGACGGGATTTAAACATCCACGGATTGGATGACTCGTGGCTTTTTAGTTCCCTCAACTAAGCACTCGGGTAGTTATATGGGTTTTTTTATTGTTGTATGGTTCAATTTTACATCAAGCTGATATCTATGGATCTGACCGATAACGAAAAGAGAGTCCTGTCCGCCCTCGCCGACGAGGAACGGATGGAGGTGGACGAGGTTGCGAGGGAGACAGGTGTGGGTGAGGGCCCGGCGGAACAGGCCTGCTATCTTTTGCAGGAGAAAGATCTTGCCGACGTAGAGGAGACGGTGGAGGAGAGATACGTAGCCACTGAGGAGGGCGTGAGATACGCCCGCGAGGGTTTACCTGAGACCCGTATATACAACTACGTCGTCGACAGCGGCGGCGAAGCCGAGATATCCGATCTCCAGAAGGAAGTCGACGACTTCGGCGTCGGTATGGGCCACGTCAAGAAGAAAGGCTGGGTCGATGTCGAGGGAGGGGTGCTTCACGCCAGAGACGACGAAACTTCCGACGACGTCCAGCAGGAGAGCCTGGAGGCGGTCGTTGAGGGCGACGGTATAGAGTCCGACCTGGGCGAAGAGTTAGCGGAGAGAAACCTGGTCGAACGTGAGACACGGAGACATGTAGAAGCCGAAGTTACCGGTGAGGGGGTCGGGATAGCCGGAGAAATTGATGTTGACTATACCGCCGAAACCGCCGGAAGACTCACCAAGGAGATGCTGGAAACAGGAGACTGGCGGGAGGTCGAGTTCGAGAGCTACAACGTCGAGGCCGACGCCGAACCGGTTTTCGGCGGCAGGAAACATATACTCCGTCAGGTCGCCGACAGGGTGAAGGAGGTTCTCACCAGCATGGGTTTCCGGGAGATGCGTGGACCACACGTCGACTCCGAGTTCTACATAAACGACTGTCTCTTCATGCCCCAGGACCATCCCGCCCGAACTCACTGGGACAAGTTCCTGATCGAGGACCCGACCCATATCGACGACCTCCCCGACGAGGAGGTCGAGAACGTAAGGAATGTCCACCTGGAGGGTGCGGAGGACGGCGAGGGATACCACAGCGAATGGAACCGTGACGTGGCCCGTCAGTTGAACCTCAGGGGACACACCACCAGCCTCACGACGCGTTACCTCTCCGACGGTCCGGAGCCGCCGCAGAGATACTTCGCGGTAAACAAGGTATACAGGAACGACACGATCGATCCCACCCATCTCCTGGAGTTCTTCCAGATAGAGGGATGGGTTATGGCACGGGACCTCTCCGTCAGGGACCTGATGGGGACCTTCGTCGAGTTCTACCGCGAGTTCGGAATAACGGATCTCGAGTTCAAACCACACTACAACCCCTACACGGAGCCGAGTTTCGAGATCTTCGGCGAACACCCCGAGACGGGGGAGTTGATAGAGATAGGTAACTCCGGGATGTTCCGGAGGGAGGTGCTTGAACCGCACGGGATTGATGACGACGTCGACGTTATCGCGTGGGGCTTGGCGCTCGAGAGACTGTTGATGTTGATGTATGGCTTCGAGGATATACGTGACGTACATGGAACTATGTGTGATCTTGAACTTCTGAGGGAGGTGCCTGTGCTATGGCAGTAGTGAACGTCGATCCCGACGAACTGAGACGTCTGGTTGGAAGAGAGATGTCGAGGGACGAGATCAAGGAGGAGCTGTTCGGTCTCGGCGTCGAGTACGAAGGTGAGTCTGCGGACGGAGAGATGAAGTTCGAGGTCGTCCCGGACAGGCCCGACAGACTCTCGGTCGAGGGTCTGGCAAGGAGTCTACGGCTACAGCTCGGACTGGAGTCCGGCGTCTACGTACCCGACGTCCAGCCCAGCGACTACACGATAGAGGTCGATCCGTCTGTAGAGGACGTCCGACCCTACATCACGGGTGCGGTCGTGGAGAACGTCAACCTTTCGGGAGACACGCTCGACAGCATTATCCAGCTACAGGAGAAGCTCCACGCTACGCTGGGTCGCAGGAGGAACAAGGGAGCGATAGGTGTCCACGACCTCACGATGCTGAAAGGCAAGAAGATCAGGTACCGCGCGATAGAGCCCGGAGAGGACACATTTGTTCCGCTCGCCATCGGAAGCGAGGCGGAGGGTTCCGCGCTCGAGGAGATGACGCCGGAGGAGGTCATGGAGAGGCATCCCGTCGGGAGCGACTACGCAGATATACTGGAGGGCATGGAACGGGTACCAGCGATCTACGACGCGATCGGGCTGTTCTCCTTCCCACCCGTCATTAACAGCAAGAGAACCGAGGTCACGGAGAACACCAGGGATCTCTTCATCGAGATGACGGGTACCGATCAGTGGACGGTCGACAAGATGCTGAACGTCCTGATATACACCCTCGACTCCAGGGGATGTGATATAAAACGGGTGGACGTCAAGTATCCCGGTAGGACGGAGCCGAAACCCGATCTATTCACAAAGGTCAAGGCGGTTAAACACGGAAGGATCGAGGATGTTTTGGGCGTCGAACTCGACGAGAAGGAGGTACGTGAACTCGTTGGCCGGGCGGGTTTGGACGTCGAAAACGTCAGGGGCTGTCCGGATGACGGGGAAGGAGACCTTGAGTACGATGTCCGGGTTCCGCCGTACAGAACCGACGTTATGCACCCCCTCGACGTAGTGGACGACGTCGGGAGGGCGTACGGATTTAACAGCCTCGAACCCCGGTATCCCGACGTATCTACGGTGGGGGGACTCTCGACCGAAACCAGGCTGGAGGACGCCGTGAGGGGACAGCTCGTAGGCCTGGGTTTCCAGGACCTCCTCAACTTCGTGCTCACAGACCCGTCGACGAACTACAGGGATATGAGGCTTGAGGAAGGAAGAGGCGACGTCGTGGAAGCTGTGGGTGGAGGGGAGGACGCAGAAGACGTAATGAGTGGAGAAGACGAAGGATATGGGTCCTCGGTAAACCAGGCGGGTGGCGTCCATATAGAGAATCCCTACAGCGAGGAGTTCAGCATGATGCGTTCCTGGCTGACACCCTCGCTGGTGGAGGTTCTGTCGAACAACACCCACCGGGAGTATCCGCAGAAACTCTCGGAGGTCGGCGTCTGTGCCACCAAGTCGGAGGATGAAAACACTGGGGTATCGGAGGACGTACACGCCGCCGCCGTCGTCTGTGGCGCGGATGCGGGATACGAGAACGTCAAGTCGACTCTGAGTTCGCTGGTGGGGGACTTCGACTCGACTCTCGAAACCCCTGCGACGGAACATCCCTCGTATATACCCGGTAGGGTCGCCGACGTCGTAATCGATGGCGAGACTTGTGGCGTGATAGGCGAGATTCATCCCGAGGTCCTCGCGGAGAACGAGGTAAGGTTGCCGGCCGCGGGCTTCGAGTTCGGGATAGAGGAGCTACGGTAAACAACGTGGTCTATCGTCGGTAAACTGTTGGGATACGGACTACGGCTATCCGGTTCGAGTTTTTAGCGTTTTTATATCTTGAAACACGTATCTCCTGTCGATGTCAGAAGTAGAGGAGAGACTCAGGGAACAGATCGAGGAGGACGTCTCGGGCGGAAACGTCGAATGTCCGGGTTGTGGAGCGACGGATTTAGAGCCCGAGGTCTGGGGTGTGGGGGATGTCCAGAAGGAACCGCGTGGAGCAGCGGTCTGCCGTGAATGCGGCGTAAGACTCAACATCCCTCTTTCTCTTGAGGACGTTCAGGAGCTACGGTAGAGTAAAAAGTAACTATAGGTCCTGTAATGAGTTTTCATGGTTTTAGCTTCTTCAGAAATACATTCCCATTTACACCTTTAATTATATAGCTTGATGGAGGAAAACCTACGGTGGTGGTTGGGTAAAACCGTCAAACTTCGGAACGCAAGCTTTCTACCACATCCACGTTATACATCCAGTAAATGAAGACAGAGATATCGGGTGTCGAGTTCGGGAACCCCGTTCTTCTGGCGTCAGGGATACTGGGTTCGACGGGGGAGTCGCTGAACCGCGCCCTCAGGAACGGTGCGGGTGGCGTCGTTACCAAGAGCATCGGTCCGGAACCCCGTGAGGGACATCCGGGTCCCAACGTTTTCACCGAGGAGGCTTACGCCTTCAACGCCGTCGGACTTCCAAACCCGTCCAAGGAGTACGACGTTGAAGCCGAGAAGGTGGATGGTCCGATGGTGGTCAGTCTTTTCGCGGGTACCGGGGAGGCGTTCGCGGACCTCGCGGACCATTTCGAGGAGTACGCCGACGTCCTCGAACTCAACGTCTCCTGTCCCCACGCCGAGGGATACGGCACCGACATAGGTGCCGATCCCGGGTTGACGCGGGAGGTTACCGAAGCAGTGGTTTCGGAGGTCGACGTACCTGTATGGGTCAAGATGACTCCGAACGTCACCGACGTAGCCGAGATAGGTAGGGCGGCGGAGGAAGCAGGGTGCGACGGACTGACGGCTATAAACACTGTGGAGGCGATGGCGATAGACGTCGAAACGGGTTATCCCGTACTGGGTAACGGTGTAGGTGGACTCAGTGGGAGTGCCGTCAAGCCGGTTGCGGTGCGTTGCGTCTACCAGCTTTACAGGGAGGTTGACGTACCCATCGTCGGCGTCGGCGGCGTATCTTCAGCGGAGGACGCAGTCGAACTGATGCACGCTGGGGCTTCGGCGGTACAGGTGGGTACCGCGGTCCAGGACGGCGTCGAAGTCTTGGGGGAGATAGCCGACGGTATCGAGGGCTACCTACGGGAACACTACATGGAGTACGACGAACTCGTGGGTAGAACACACCGAGTCCTGGAGGACGAAGCCCGAGAAACCGAGTTCCCCGACGAAGATGAAAACCCCGGAGGTGGTGAAGTATGAGGCCCGACGTACTCCGAGTAAGGGAAGTGGTGGACGAGGGACCAGGTATCAGAACGGTTTTCTGGAAACGTGAATACGACGTCGAGGCGGGGGAGTTCGGTATGTTCTGGATCCCCGGAGTAGACGAGGTACCGATGAGTTTCGCATATCCCGACGGCATCACCGTTAGAGGCATAGGTGAAGCCACCCGTGCGATTAACTCGCTTGAACCGGGGGACAGGTTAGGCGTAAGAGGTCCTTTCGGAACGACGTTCGAACCTCCCGACAAGGGGGACGACGTGGTTATCGTCGGCGGAGGAACCGGAATGGCTCCCGTTGCACTCCTTACCGAGGAGGCGAGTATGGCGGGTGCCGATGTTACGACGTTGATCGGTGCCGCGACAGAGGAGGAACTGATATTCGAGGGCCGTCTCTCCGAACACGCCGACGTCCGTGTCGCGACCGAGGACGGTTCCAAGGGACACGAGGGATACGTCACCGAACTCCTGGACGATCACCGCGACGCCGACTACGTGGCTTCATGTGGCCCGGAACCCATGATGGCGAAGGTTCTCGACAGGTACGACTCTTCCAGAGTACAGGTCAGTCTCGAAAGATACATGAAATGCGGTATCGGTATCTGTGGTTCCTGCTGTATAGACGATACAGGTTCGCCGGTCTGTACCGACGGACCCGTCTACAGGGGAACCGAGGTGGAGGGCGGTGAGTTCGGTGTCTACCACAGGGATGCGGCGTCGAGAATAGACCGTTTTTAAATTCCGAGATCCCATTTCGGGTTAAACTTTTTATAAGCGTTTAAACATTGAAGCCGATCTATTTTATTATATGCTGAAAGCACGTTTCAGGAACGGAGAAGGGCTGGAAACCGGCGAAGTTGTCGGTGAGGAGATAGAGTTCGACGGCGAGTCGTTGCACGTCGACTCAGTGGACGTGCAGCCGCCGAGCGACCCGTCTAAGGTAGTCTGCGTCGGAAAGAACTACCGTGACCATGCCCGGGAACTTGACACCACTGTTCCGGATTTCCCTCTGCTTTTTCTTAAACCTCCTTCAAGCGTCATAGGTGCTTTCGACGAAATCATCTATCCTGATAGCACCGTAAACCTCCATTACGAGGGTGAACTTGCCCTGGTTATCGGGGAGGACTGCAGAGGCGTCGAGGAGTCCGATGCTCTTGATTACGTCGCGGGGTACACCTGTCTAAACGACGTGACGGCACGTGACTGGCAGGACAGGGAGAACCAGTGGACGAGGGCGAAAGGAATGGATACGTTCTGCCCTATCGGTCCTTACCTACAGACGGATCTGTCGGAGATAGGTGACAGGGACGTGATAACCCGGGTGAACGGCGAGGAGGTTCAGCGGTCGAACACCCAGAAGATGGTGTTCTCGCCACGTGAACTCGTGTCGGAGGTTTCTGAGTACATGACTCTACGTGAGGGTGATATCCTCGCAACCGGAACGCCGGAGGGAGTGGGGGCCCTCGAAAGAGGTGACGTCGTCGGCGTCGAGGTTGAGGGTGCCGGCACGCTTTTGAACGAAGTCGTATAGATCCACGGTAAAAACCGGCTACTTTCGATCGAAAGGAAACCGGTAATCTTTGTAAAAAACTAAGTCAAAAGTCCGTCTTCTGTTCTCTATACTCTACCGACGTTTTCGACCGTAACGCTCTCGACTTTTTCTAACTGGCTTAGGGAGTCCTCTACTTCCTCGGTTCCCCCCTCCTCGTCGGCTATCATGACGTTGACGAGTAGTGCCGTTAGCCCGAACGCCACCTCTTCACGTTTGATCGCGCTAAGTTCGGCTTTTTCGGTGACGTTTGACGTTATCTCCTCCTCTAGCACGTCGAGATCCAGGTCCTTGTCAGTCGGCATTACCTTGAGTTCAGCTACTACTTTCCCCATACTCGTTCACCTCAGGGTCCCGTAAACCCACAGTCGGGGCATTTATATAGATTGCTCTGGTTTCTGCACTTACTGCATCTCTTTATATTGTAGCCACATTCGGGGCATGGAAACTGGGTAAATCCCGCGCCTGCTATGTTGATGCCGCAGGAGATACACCGTTTCCTCTTGGTGGTGTCTGTCTCGCTCATTTTTATTGGATATCACGCCACCATCCATAAGAGTTGCTTTCTTGGGAGTTCCTGTACTCTCTCGAGACACGTTTCAAGGGGAGTGAAATTACTGCAGGTAATAATTAAATTAGCAAATATTATAAGAATGCATTTGTATGTTATACAGTAATGAGTGAGAGAAAAGTAAAGGCGCTCGAATGCAGGGAGTGCGGGAAGGAATACCCTCCCGAAATCCGGAATACGTGCGAGATATGTTTCGGTCCCCTGGAGGTCAAGTACAACTGGGACGCGATAGACGTCACACGGAGGGACATCGAGTCCCGAAGGCCGACGATGTGGAGGTACGTCGACCTTCTACCCGTCGAGGACCGATCGAGCGTTGTCGAGATGGGTACGGGATACAACCATCTCTACGAGGCTGAAAACCTCGCGGACGAGCTCGGAATTTCGGAGCTACATATACTCAACGACAGCGTTAACCCTTCGTTCAGCTTCAAGGACCGCGTCACTGGCGTCGCGATTGCCCGGGCACAGGACTTCGATGTCGACGCCGTAGGATGTGCTTCCACCGGGAACCTGGCAGCGAGCGTCGCATCACACGCAGCCAAGGCAGATCTACCCGCCTACATCTTTCTGCCCGACTCTATCGAGGAAAGCAAGATAACGCAGACGCTCGCCTACGACCCGGAAATCGTGCCAGTTACCGGGAACTACGACGACGCAAACAGGCTCGCCAGCGAGGTTGCGGACGAGAACGACTACGGCTTCGTAAACATCAACCTCCGTCCCTACTACACGGAAGGTTCTTGCACCATGGCTTACGAAGTCGCCGAACAGCTAGGATGGAGGACGCCCGACCACGTCGTACATCCGATGGCTGCTGGCGCAAGCCTCCTGTCGGTGCAGAAGGGATTCAGGATGCTCGAAAAAGCCGGGCTGGTCGACGATGCCGACGTAAGGATGAGCGGAAGCCAGCCCGAGGAGTTCCCGATAACGCGGGCGGTACGTGACGATGAGAACGTCACGCCTATAGACGACTACGACACCCTCGCGCACAGCCTCGCGATAGGGAATCCGGCGGACGGGTTCTACGCCAAGGACGCGATACTCGACTCCGGAGGATACGCGGCCGACCCAGATGACGACGCGATCATCGAGGGTGTCAAGCTTCTCGCCCGAACCGAGGGCATCTTCACCGAACCCGCGGGCGGCACCACGATAGCGGGTCTGAAACAGTTGGTGGAGGAGGGACACGTCGAGGAGGACGAATCGGTAGTCGTGAACATCACGGGCAACGGACTCAAGGCAGAGGAAACCCTCGGTGAGTACGTCGATGCACCCGAAAGCATAGACGCCTCCCTCAAGGAGTTCAGGAACAGGGACGAAAAGGGTAGAGAGACAAAAACACTGGTGGCAGACTGAGGTGAACGGATATGGTAGAAATACGGTTTTCGAGCGCACTTGAACGCGTAACAGACGAACGGACGACCGAGGTGGATGCAGAGACGGTGTCGGATGCGATAGATGAACTACGTGAACAGTACGGTAGCGATTTCGAGGAACGGTTGATCGAGGACGGCGAACTCAGGAGATTCGTCAACCTCTATGTCAACGGTGAGGACGTCAGGCACGGCGAGGGCCTCGAAACGACGGTTAACGGTGACGACGAGATATCTATACTTCCGGCTGTAAGCGGCGGATAGAATACAGGGATAATTTAGGTACTGGGTTTCCGAGGCAGTTTTTTAAGATTTCAGTATTCGATCCCGGGAAATACTTTTTAATTTATTCTGCTTTGATCTGTTAGAAATGTTGGTTGGATGAGGGGCCGTAGATGCCGGTTTACAAGTTAGGGATACAGAGAAACCCTACTTGTCGGGTAGAACTCCGGTCTAAACAGAACGTGAACGTATTCGGATAATGGGTATATTCAGATGAGAGAAAGAAAAGCCATGGACGGGTTAAAAAAGTCCCGTATACGGAAGGGTAGAAGAGATTTCCTGAAAGGGATGGCTGCGGTGGCGGGAGTTTCGGGGTTGGCGGGATGTCAGGCAGTCAGGAGAACCAGCAACAGTACTTTGAAGGGGAGGGTGGTGAAGGGACCCGATATGGAGGTTATAAAAGGAAGGGTCGAGGTCCGGGACGGCAAGATAGACGAAGTTGTGGAGGAGGGTGTGGAGTCCGACGACATTATACTCCCATCGTTCGTGAACACCCATACGCATATCACGGATTCAGTCGCCAAGGAACGTGCGAGAAACTACAACTGGACCGAACTTTTTGTTTCTCCGGATAAAAAGCACGAGTTTATCAGGGAACACACTCGCCACGAGAGGAGATCAGCTATGAAGGGTACGATGGAGTACATGAATGAGGGTGGGACTGCCGCCTTCGTAGACTTTACCGAGATGGGGGTCGCCGGCGTCTCAGACTTAAAACATGCGTCTAACGGGACTGAACTTGAACCTTTTCCACTACTCACAAAACCGGATCTCCAGGGCTACAAAGATCTGGCATCAGAGATACAGAAAGCCTCGGGATTCACTGACTACTACCCGTACGATGAAGTTACAGTCAGGGGTGCAGAGATTTGTCGGGAGGAAGGGTTGCTGTTCCCTCTCCATGCCGGAGAATCTTCCACCCAGGATATTGACGCCGCCTTTGAACTCGATCCAACCTACCTGGTTCATATGGTACAGGCACGGGGGAAGGACTTCGAAAAACTCGATAAAACCGGTATCCCCGTCTCGGTCGCCCCCCGATCCAACCTGGTTATACTTGGGGAGAAACCTCCGATGGAACGTCTCGACGGGGTTACGACGGTGGCACTCGGCACCGACAACGTTATGCTTAACAGTCCCTCGATGTGGAGGGAGATGGAGTTCACCAGCAAGCTCTACGATCTACCACCGGAAAAGGTTCTACGTATGGCGACTGCGAACGCTGCCGAACTCGCCGGTATTTCGGACAGGATGGGCACCATCGAGGAGGGTAAGGAAGCCAAAATAACAGTTCTTTCGGGTACCGGCGAACTACTGGATCTACCGATGGAGGAAACAGTTGCCGGCATTACCCGAAGGGCCACCGGCAGGGAGGTTAAACAGGTAATAAGGTAAACGTCCTACGAACGCACTCTTTCCAACATAATTCATCTTTCCTTGGTCTGATCATTCTTTCCATGAGGGTTCGAACTCCTCGGTCCTGTCCTCTGTTTTCTGTCCGCATCCGGTTACCTAGTTGGAACCCATCTCGGACCTCAAGTCTTTGATGTTTTCGGGGTCTCCGAGCTTCCCGGCCTCGAGATCTGCTTCGGTTTCTTCGGTTCCGAAACCCGCCGTAAGAACCCTCGTAAGGGCACTCTCGACACCCTCGTTTGTATCCATTATATGCTTGGATTCGATCTCGAGAACGTATCCCGACGTGACGTTCGGCGATGTGGGGACGAAGACGATCTCTCGACCATCCTCTGTTTTATTTCCGGTTAGAAAACCCGTAACTCTCACCCCATCCATCACCTCTATCTTGATCGGTTTCTGGAACTCGCCAGTATCCCCCAGGAGGGTTTCGAAAGCCATACTGGTTGCGTTGTAGATCAGGCGGATTCCCGGTATGGAGTTCGCGAGCGAGTCCATCCTGTCCTGGACGACGATGCCCCCTGCACCCTTGACGAGTCTACCGAACACCGCCAGGACTCCGAGGGTTAAACCCACGGTGAAAAAGAACTTGATTATGTTGTCGAATACCGGGTTACCCGTGATGTTTAACAGGCTTAACCCGGGAAGATTTACAATCAGGCTGTAGAGCCAGTAAAGAACGTATACGGTAGCGACTACCGGTGCTAGTGCAATGATGCCGCTTATCAGATCCTTCTTCAGTTCGTCGTCCACTTTTGCGTCACCAGAACTTTACGTGATGCGTATTTAAAGATTTCTTGTTTTTAAACAGTATTTCCGGATCAGTTCTGCCTGAGCGTATCCTCCTTTTCAGCTTTCTCCAACGTCTCGTCCTCCAGGCGGGTGGCGACCGCCGCGGGTTTGTAGAACGTTTCGCCGAAACCAGTTACGGAAGACTCGACGTACCGTTGCATCACCCTTCTTTCGGCGGGGACCTTTCCGTAAACGACCTCCTCCTTCACGAAGTCGTATACCGGAATCGATGGGTTGAGGAGGGTGTTCTCAGCTATAACGGAGCCCTCCTTCACGACAAATCCGCTGGTAATTCTACATCCGCCGCCCACGCTGACTCTGTCCTCCAGAACGACGGGTGCATCTTCCACGGGTTCGAGAACTCCACCCACGAGAGTGTTGCCGCCGAGCTTGACGTCGCTGCCTATCTGTGCGCAGCTTCCGACGGTGTCGCAGGAGTCCACCATGGTGCCGTCGTCGACGTAGGCACCGACGTTGACGAAACAAGGAGACATCAGGATCACCGAGTCACCGATGTAACACCCATCCCTAACCACGGTTCCGTCAGGCGTGTTTCTCGTACCTTTTTCAAGAAAGTCGGTCGTGTCCCTCAGCTCGAACTTATCATGGTAGTCCACGTCTCCGTAGGGCAAAACACGGTTGTTCCGTACCTTGAAGTTGAGAAGTATACCCTCCTTTACCCATTTGTTAGCCCTCCATTCGCCATCTGTTTTTTCGGCGGCACGTATCTCGCCTGAGTTGAGCGCTTCTAAAAAATCGTCGAGCAACGAAACCGCCGCCTCACCTTCATCTACCGCGTCCTTAACTTCTTCTTCGAGCATACTTCGACTTCGTACATATAGAATAAATGGATACCGAAGTCTTTGGAGAATAGAGAACCGGTGTTGTGGCTATTTCAAGTTTAAACCGTCTCTTCCATCCTCGTTAGCTGTCTCTCGTGTGTTATGTTGAGCTGTCTCTCCTATACTCGTTATGCTGTCTTTTCCATGTAACGAAGCTCATCCACCGTCTCCTCGATGCCGTCGGCAGCCCAATCGAACAGGATTGAGTTTAGGTCGTACTCGTCCTGTATACCACGTATCCAGCTGTAGTCGCTGAACATCGTTTCCTGGAACCTCCTGACGTCCTCGCTGAGGACCTCGGCGTTTCCGGTGAAGTAGTAGAGGCTCTGGTTCCGGGTCTTCTCCACGAGATCGGTATTGACATCTATCCCCATCTTCTGTGCGACCCAGCTGTACCACTCGGTATGGAGGACGCTGTCACCCAGAATTACGTGGTCGGTGAAGCCGTCGACGTAGCTTCTCGGATCGCTGCCTTCGACCAGCACCTCTCCCGGTAGAGTGAACTCCGGAGTACCGAAACACTGTCTTACCTCGGGGTAGGCGTAAAAGAAGTTACGGGATTTCTGTTTCTTCCCCCCGAACTCGACGGTGTCGGTGTAGATACCCGCCAGCCTCAGGAGCTTACGTCTGAGTCCGTGTTCGAGCCCCCGCATAAGGAGTCTGTAGCCCCGTGGAAACCATCTCCCGAGCGGTCTCCAGTACTCGGCGTCGCCGATCAGGACTGCACCGATCAGTCTGGCCGTTTCGGGATCTACTTCCGTGTCCCCGTTCTTCATGGCGTGGTATCCGCACTCGATGGTTCCTTGAAGGTCGCCTACCCTCCATCCCATGTCGCGGGAGACATCCAGAACGTAGTCGGCGCCGTACCGGAAGTACTCGGCGGCATCCTCGGGTTCACGGAAAACCTCCTTTCCAAGAAGTTCTGCAGCAGTCATATGGATACGTCATGTTATGGGAACCGCGTTACAATTTCTTTCGGTAACCGTCTACTTCTTTGACCGATCTGCTGGTAACCTTACAGGTGGTTCGGTTAACGGTCGTCGTTCCTGAACTCCTTCGTTTTCTCATGAGCAGTCTTGTCAGGATCTTTTCCCATTAAATCACTGGACTCCATTGCATCTTCACCGTAGGCCTCGTCGGGTATATCGTCTATACCGTAATCCTCCTTTTCTTCGGGGCTTGGCGACCGTAGCATGAACCAGGCAGACGCCAGTAGACCGAGAACCGCTAACCCTCCTATAATGTACATACCATCGAAAACTGCTGTCAATGGGAAGAAAAGGAGAACCAGGAGACCGATTACGATGTAAAGCTTCTTCCTCAAGGCTATAAACTAAACAAGACGGGGATCAAGTTATTTGTTCCTACGGTTTGGAACTGACCTCCTCACGTGGAAACGGCAGATTCGGATGAGACCTTAACTTCGATAGCGGAGTTCCAGTCTTGAAGAGACGAATAGTTGCATCCTATGCATTTTTGCCGTTGTTCCAGCCCCCTCAAAATGTCCATCTTTACTATGTTAAACACATGTATAGTTTATTGTGCTCCGGATCCATTCTGTAGACGTATGCCGAGTCTGAATGACCTGGGGTTATCCGAGTACGAAGCGAAGGTCTACAAGGCACTCCTGCGGTCCGGTACTGCGACGGCGAAGGACATGTCCAGGGGAGCCGAGGTTCCGATGGGGAGGGTTTACGACGTCCTGGGGAGTCTGGAGAAACATAGTCTTATACGGAGCCAGACGGCGAGTAGGCCAAAGAAGTACGTAGCGGTGGAACCCGAAACTGCCATAGAGAAGCTGGTGGAGGACAAACAGAGGAAGATCGAGAAGGAGAAGACGCGGTACGAGGAGATTGCCGACGATCTCGAAGACCAGCTAGACGCTAACAAGTCTATAGAGGAGAGGTTCTGGACCGCCGCTGTAGGTCCGGAGGAGAGCATCGAACTGCTGGTAGAGAGGCTTGACAGCGCCCAGGACACGATAGAGATGGTAACAGGTTCGCTGTCGCCGCAGTTCGATCCCGACCGTGTCGGTGACCTTGTTCTCGGTAAGATAGTCGACGCCGTAGAATCCGGCGTTGATGTCAAACTGATCGTAGATACTGAGTTGCTGTGGAGGTTCGGTGCCGACGTAAGGGAGAGGTACGAGGACGTCCTGTCCGAAAACCAAAACTTCGAGATACGGATGGACGAGGGAATCTTGGGTACGTTCAACCTGATAGACAACCTGGAGATATGTATCGAGGTGACGAACCCCCTCGATCCGAACCAGGTCCTCGCCATGATCGATCTCAAAGATCCAGAGTTCTCAGAAGCCGTCAGCCAGGAGTTCGACGGGAGATGGGAGGCCGCCGACCGATTGAGTTTCTAAATAACGTCAGCGAGAGTTCCACGGGTCACCCGACCCGTGGATGTTTACAACAGTAGTATACCCCTAGATTCGAACCGCAGTTTGGGGATGTGGTTTATCTAGAAGCCCTTGCCGAGAATCTCTCTCGCGATGATGTTCTTCTGTATTTCGGTGGTTCCCTCGTATATCTGCATGATCTTTGCGTCACGGTAGAACCTCTCGACATCGAAGTCATTGACGTATCCCGAACCGCCGTGTATCTGTACGGCTTCGTCCGCAACTTCGACCGCGACGCGTGAGGCGTACTCCTTCGCCATCGACGCGAGGGCAGTAAGCTGGTCGTCCT
This sequence comes from Halobacteria archaeon, assembly GCA_042218125.1. Classification (GTDB taxonomy): domain Archaea; phylum Halobacteriota; class Halobacteria; order Halobacteriales; family Halorutilaceae; genus JBDGRN01. The sequence goes on from JBDGRN010000016.1 coordinate 29,477, forward strand.
CGTTCTCTATGCTCCAGGCGCTCTTGTACGTAAGCTGTCGCGCCGCCTCAGTCTGGGTCGCCATGTCGGCTAGTTTGTGCTGTATCGCCTGGAACTCGCTGATCGACTGGCCGAACTGCTCCCTCTGTTTGGCGTACTCGAGCGCACGTTCGTAGGCTCCCTTGGCGACACCGACGGCTTGGGCAGCGACCATCGTCCTGGTTTCGTCGAAGAACTGCATTAGCTGTAGGAAACCCGCCCCACGTGTGCCGACCAGGTTCTCCTCTGGGACACGGACGTCGTCGAATATAAGTTCGGCTGTGTCACTGGCACGTACACCCATCTTGCCGGTGATCTTGTCTGCCTCGAATCCGTCGCGGTCGGCTTCGACGATGATCTGGCTGAACCCGCTGTAACGGTCGGAGGCGTCGGGATCGGTGTTGCAGACCACGACGAAGAAGTCGCCGATGCTGCCGTTAGTGATCCACATCTTGTTGCCGTTGATTACCCATTCGTCACCATCCTTCTCCGCCGTCGTTGATATGGCGGATACGTCGCTGCCGACGTCTGGTTCGCTTATCGCGGTACCCATAATGGCGTCGCCCGCAGCGATGGGTTCGAGGTACTCCTCCTTCTGGTCCTCAGTACCGAACTCCATGATTGCGTCGCTGCCGAACGACGTGCTAACGATACATAGAGCGATACCGGGATCGATGGCGAAAAGCTCCTCGACCATCACTGCAAGCGAGACGGGGTCGTAGTCCGCGCCACCGTACTCGAGCGGGATGTTTGCGCCGAAGAGACCCATCTTCTGCGCTTCCTCCATTACTTCCCAGGGATACTTCTCCTCCTCGTCGTACTCGGTAGCTACTGGCTCTATCTCGTTCTCGCCGAACCTCTGTACCTCTTCCTTCAGGGCTTTCTGTTCGTCTGTTAGAGAATAATCCATACGTTGTTTCCAACCTGCACGGGGCCTTACATAAAAAACCTGATTTCACCGACTGGAAACATTTTTAAAGTTCTTTTGAGTTTGTCTCTTTCTTTAGTTGTTAAACTCCAGTTAACAGCTATTTTGGTGGATATTTTGGGGTTTTGTCGCCCGCTGTTTGTTAAGTTTTTCCGGTTTCCACCATCGTTTCAGCAAATGAGTTCGTGTAAGTTGGGAAAGTGATTATTGCGTTTGTTGGAACGGTGGATTTGTGTTTGTTGAAATGGGGGGAGTTGTATTTGTTAGGATGGTGGGTTTGTGTTAGTTAAGGAACTCCGTTTCCGCCGTCCTCCACAGTCTTTGTTGAATTAACCGGGAAACGCAGGAGTTTAGGACGGAAGAAACCTGTTTTAGCCATGGACTTCACGGAACCCGACTGGTACAGGATGATAGAACGTACCGCGACCGAGATCGCGGAGGAGTACGACCAGGAGTACTGGCGCGAGAAAGAGGAGGCCGGCGAGTTCGCCGACGGGTTCTGGGACGCCCTGACGGAGGCGGACTTCAACGGACTGCTCGTACCCGGAGAGTACGGCGGCGCCGGGATGGGTATGCAGGAGATGGGTGTCGCGATGGAGACTCTATGTCGGGAGGGATGCGGTATGGCGGGCACGTGGTATCTCGTGCTCTCCGCCACGATGGCGACGACGGGAATAAAGAAGAACGGGTCGGAGAGACAGAAGGAGAAGTATCTCCCCGAAATCGCGGACGGCGAGTCCAAGTTCTGTATAGGTATCACGGAACCCGAGGCGGGTACGAACACCTTGAACGTCGACACGTACGCCGAAAGGGACGGCGACGAGTTCGTAATAAACGGCAAGAAATGCTGGATCACGTTCAGCGACATTGCTGACTACATCGTTCTCGTCACCCGGACAACTCCGAAGTCGGACGTCGACCGGCCAACGGAGGGACTTACTTTATTCGTAGTTCCCATGGACCAGGACGGGATCGATGTCAGCCCCATACCTAAACACGGCATGAACTACTCCAACTCCTGCGAGGTTTTCTTTGAGGACGTCGCGGTCAGCGAGGACGCCGTGTTAGGAGAGGAAGGTGACGGATGGTGGGCGTTGGTCGACACCCTGAACCCCGAGAGGATAGCTTTCTCGGCAGCAGCAACCGGTATCGGTAAACTCGCCGCGAACAGCGCGATACAGTACAGCATCGACCGGGAGGTATTCCAGGGACCGATAGGTCAGTACCAGTCGATACAGTTCCCGATAGCAGAGGCGTACAGCCAGATGGAGACCGCTACACTGATGCGGGAGAAGGCGGCCTGGCTGTACGACAACGACCGTTCCTGCGGATACGAAACCAACGTAGCGAAGTCAGTCGCCGTCGAGGCGGGAATCGACGCAGTCTACCACTCTATGCAGGCTTTCGGCGGATGGGGTTACGCCAAGGAGTACGACGTAGAGAGATGGTGGAGGGAGATCAACCTGACGCGTCTCGCTCCCGTCACACAGCAGATGGCCTACAACCACATATCCCAGGAACTCGGGTTCCCTAAAAGCTACTGAACTATCTAAATACCGTGAGTTCAGGATCTCGAGTACGTCAAACCCAAATTACAAAATTATTTTTGGCTGGCGTTATCGCTACCCGACTCTTCCTCGCTGATGTTTCCGGTTTCACCTTCGTCCGCGGCTCCATCCGTCGTGTTGCCGGTAATGTTGTCCGACGGAACCGTGTCAGTTCCTGAAGTATTATCAATTGGTTCTTCCGGTGGGTTATCCATAGGCCAGCTAACCGCCTCCCATTTCGGATATCCGTCCTTCCATCTTACTGTTTTTCTCCTTACGTCGGCAACCGTTACCGCTTCAACCTTTATACCTCTCTTCCCTTCCCCTTCCATGTATCCGACGTACTGCCATTTTTTCTCGTACTTGAACTCGTACTTGTTCGGGTCAACTTTCTTCGGATATTTGCTCGAGGTATTGGGATCCGTCAAAGTCTTCTCCTTACCGATCTTAATTCCCGTGTGGTAGTCCTGTTCGAACTTCCAGGACTTCGGTTTGTTTTCGTCGTTACATCCCCAACTTGCTCCAGTCTTATAGTTTAACGAACCGTTGACATCGGGTAAACTGTAGCTGTCGTTAGTGGTCCACTGTATATTAGGACGTATTCTACACCTGAACTTGGAGCCTCCTCCGCCGAAAATACATCCCGACAAAGACGTTGCTGCAACTCCAGCACCCATTATCTGTAAAACCTTTCTACGTGATTTGTTCTTCTCGGTTTGTTGATTAGTCATGTTTACAACTCCGTTTTCGGACGAACTCGGTCCCCTACATTGAACTCGGTGACCTTCAAGCTCCCTCTGGGAACCTGGCGTCTACAGCCTCCTGAAATCGATTTATATTCGGAGGACCCGTAAGTTTCTGTTCCTGTCTTGCAGTTTCTTTCAACGGCTAATACAAGTTACGCCGAAAACAAGGGGTAGTATGACGGTGGGCTTACGGCCGTCATCCGGTACAACGAGTGAACTGCCTGATTATGGAGGGGTAATTGACGATCATGTTTCGTAATCTAATTAAAAGTTCTTGACCAGGTTTAGGTAACGTAATACAATGTTCGACAAAATTCTGGTCGCAAACAGGGGAGAGATAGCCGTCAGGGTAATGAGGGCTTGTGAGGAGCTGGGTATAGGTACCGTCGCCGTTTACAGTGACGCAGACAAGGACTGCGGTCACGTAAGATACGCCGACGAGGCATACAACATCGGTCCCGCAAAAGCAAGCGAGAGCTACCTCGACCACGAGGCAGTACTCGAAGCAGCGGAGAAGGCCGACGCCGACGCGATACACCCGGGATACGGATTCTTAGCTGAAAATGCGGAGTTCGCATCCAAGGTCGAGGACAGTCCACAGACCTGGATCGGTCCCCCCTCCGACGCCATGGAGAACCTGGGAGAGAAGACGAAGGCACGCAGCATAATGAAGGGCGCCGAGGTACCCGTCGTACCCGGTACGACGGAGCCCGTCGAGGATCCCGAGGAAGTCAAGGAGATAGCCGAGGAGTACGGATACCCCGTAGCAATCAAGGCAGAGGGCGGAGGTGGAGGCCGCGGCCTCAAGGTCGTCCGTACGCCCGAGGAAGTCGAGGACGCACTCGAAACCGCGATCCGTGAGGGTGAGGAGTACTTCGACAACCCCTCCGTCTACGTCGAGAAGTACCTCGAAAACCCGAAACATATCGAGGTTCAGATACTCGCCGACCACCACGGAAACGTACGCCACCTGGGCGAGAGGGACTGTTCGCTCCAGAGAAGACACCAGAAGGTGATCGAGGAGGCACCCTCTCCCGTACTGACAGACGAGATGCGTGAGGAGATAGGAAACGCGGCACGTCGCGGCGTGAAGGAAGCGGGATACACCAACGCCGGTACCGTCGAGTTCCTGGTAGAGGACGGCGAGTTCTTCTTCATGGAGGTCAACACCAGGATACAGGTGGAGCATACCGCAACAGAGGAAGTCACCGGAATCGACATCGTGAAATGGCAGATCAGGGTGGCTGACGACAAGGAAATCACGTTCAGCCAGGATGACATCGAGATAGAGGGACACGCCATCGAGTTCCGTATAAATGCCGAGGACGCAGCCAACGACTTCGCACCCGTAATGGGTGAACTCGACCTCTACGACCCCGCCGGTGGAATCGGAGTACGTATCGACGACGCCGTACGTCAGGGCGACGAAATCTCGGGTGACTACGACTCGATGATAGCGAAACTCATCGTCGACGACGACGACCGAGAGAGCTGTATCGAACGCAGTAAACGTGCACTCAAGGAGTACGACATCGAGGGTATCCAGACGATTATACCGTTCCATCTCCTGATGCTCAACGACGAGGTATTCGTCGAGGGAGACCACGACACCAAGTACCTGGACCAGGAGGTCACGAACGAGGATATAGAGGAGGCGGTCGAGAAATGGGGTCCCGAGGACCGTCCCTCTCCGCCAGGCGGGAAGGATACGGTACAGAAGGAGTTCTTAGTCGAGGTTAACGGAAAGAGGTTCGAAGTCAACTTAGAGGACTACACCCCCGAAATACTAGGGGCCGCGGAAGGTGCCGCACCATCCGGAGGCGGAGGCGGCGGAGGCGGTGCACAGGCACTAGATGTCGAAGGCCAGTCGGTCACGGCTGAGATGCAGGGTAACGTCCTTTCGGTCGAGGTATCGGAAGGCGACGAGGTAGCCGAGGGCGACGTTCTATGTGTTATAGAGGCGATGAAGATGGAGAATGACGTCGTCGCCCCGTTCGGTGGCACGGTATCACACGTCGAAGTTGCGGGCGGCGACAGCGTAGACATGGGTGACCTTCTGGTCGCTATAGAGTAGAGATGGAGGTACGTCTCAAGGATTCGGCCGACGAAAGTGAGGCGCGGGCTATAGCCGCCGCACTGTCCGAACATTTCGACGAGAAGATCGCGGTCTACGTTGGCGACGAATCCACACCTTCGGTAACAGAGAACCCACCAATGGTTTCGAATGAAATGTACGAGGACGGCGAACCAACGGAGCGGGAGGAGGAGCTTTTAGACGAGATAGAGGATATAGAGAACGGAGGACCACGTAAGTACCGCGATAGGTTAGAGGAGCAGGGTAAGCTTTTCGTACGTGACCGTCTCGATCTATGGTTCGACGACGGAATGCTGTTCGAGGACGGCAAGTTCGCGGCGTTCGACGAATGGCACGAAACCGTCACGGACAACGACGACCGACTACCGGCCGACGGATTACTGACGGGTGCCGCGGAGTTCGATGGCCGTGACGTCCATTTCATGGCTAACGACTTCACCGTCAAGGCGGGAAGCATGGCGAAACGTGGCGTCGAGAAGTTTCTCCGTATGCAGGAACGCGCCCTCCAGAACGGTAAACCCGTGGTCTACCTCATGGACTCTTCGGGAGGACGGATCGATCAACAGTCGGGTTTCTTCGCCAACCGGGAAGGAATAGGTAAGTACTACTACAACCACTCGATGCTGTCGGGACGCGTCCCCCAGATATGTGTCCTGTACGGACCCTGTATCGCGGGTGCGGCGTACACTCCGGTGTTCGCTGACTTCACCGTCATGGTGGAGAAGATGAGTGCAATGGCTATCGCTTCTCCCAGGATGGTGAAGATGGTGACCGGGGAGGACATCGAGATGGATGACCTCGGAGGACCCGAGATACACGCCGAACACTCGGGGAGTGCCGACCTGGTCGCGAAGGACGAGAAACACGCCTGCGAGCTAGTGGAACAACTGATCACGTATCTACCGGACGTGGCGGGTGAGAAACCTCCCAAGAGCGAGCCGAAGAATCCTGCACGTTCCCCGAACGGAATCGACTCCGCCATTCCGGAGTCCCCCAATGAGGCATACGACGTCAAGGACCTCATCCTCCGGGTCGTGGACGCAGGAAGCTACTTCGAGGTACGTCCCGACTACGGTGGGGAGATACTGACGGCGTTCGCACGTATCGACGGACGACCCGTAGGCGTCGTCGCTAACCAGCCCGCGGTTCGTTCGGGAGCGATTTTCCCCGACGCGGCGGAGAAGGCCGCCGACTTCATATGGAAATGCGATGCATACGAGATACCCCTACTCTATCTATGCGACACGCCGGGATTCATGGCGGGTAGTTCGGTAGAGAAGGACGCCATACTCGAGAAAGGCAAGAAGATGATCTACGCCACCTCGTCCGCCACGGTGCCGAAGCAGTGTGTCGTCGTCCGTAAGGCGTACGGCGCCGGTATATACGCTATGTCGGGTCCCGCCTACCAGCCCGAATCCACGATCGCGTTGCCGAGCGGCGAGATCGCGATAATGGGTCCCGAAGCCGCCATAAACGCGGTCTACAAGAGGAAGCTGGACGAGATAGAGGACGAGGAGAAACGGAAGGAGAGGGAGCAGGAACTACGTGAGGAGTACAGGGAGGATATCGACGTACACCGTATGGCGAGCGAGGTCGTGATCGACGAAATCGTGCCGCCGAGCAGCCTGCGCGAGGAACTTGTCAACCGTTACGCCTTTTACGAGGATATCGAGAAGGAGCTGCCGGACAAGAAACACGGAACAGTTATCTAACTGTTAAGGTATAAGGGATACCGAGAAACATCCCGGACGACCCAATTTTTTACTCATCGATATAGATATAGGTTGATTTGTTAAACTAACAGATGGGTTTTTACACCCTGTTTTTGTAGTTATTAATGTGGTAAATATTAACAAACAGACGGAGGGGCAACTCCAGATCGACCACGGTTCGAAGATGTACCGGTATTTCCGGAACGCCGTTGACCGACACTGGAATCCATACGAGATCGATCTTGAGCAGGACAGAGAAGAACTCCTCGGTTACGACTTCGTAAACGGTCGCCAGGACTTCGAGTATCTGTGTCGTGGAGTCGCTTTATTCGGTGCCGGAGAACAGTCAGTTACCGAGGATCTGGCACCACTTGCTGTCGCCTATGACGATATAGAGGACGAGATGTTCGTGACCACACAGATGTACGAGGAAGCCAAACACGCGGAGTTTTTCGACAGGTACTGGTCGGAGGTCATTCATCCAGTCGAGGAGGAACGTGGATACGAGAAAACGTATCCCACCGACGAACGTTACTTCGTCGACGTCTACAACGAGTTATTCGAGAAAAACCAGGAGGCGATGGAACGTCTTTTGGAGGAAGACACACCGGCGAACCGCGTAAAGGCACACGGAAGCTACCACCTGGTGGTCGAGGGTATACTCGGTCAGACCGGATACTACGGCACCCAGAAAGATCTAAGCGATTACTGTCCCAAACTCCCGAACCTACCTGGATTGGTGGAGGGTTTTTCGAATATCCGTAGCGACGAGGGTCGCCATATCGGTTTCGGGATGACGAAGATAAAGGAGTACATGATCGAGGACGGCGTGGGTATTGAAGCGCTTAACGATCAGGTCAACGAGATGATTCCCCTGGTGAATGGAATTGTCAGCGAGAATATCGAACCGGAGGTTCCAGGGATGCCGGAAGCGGAACTGCTGGAGTACGCCTCGAGCAAACATACTGAAAGGATGAGACAGATAACCTCGAGCAGCGAGGATATTCCAGAAGTCGAGGAACTCGTTAGGCTAGAGGGGTCTTACTGACCTCTAGTAGTATTGTTTTAGCAGTAGAGAAAGTCCGAACCACCCGACTATCACCGCTCCCACCGTGGTCAACGACAGCGTGATAGCGTAGGTAGAGAGATGGTCAGCGGCCGTAAAATAGGTAGTGACTCCACCCAAGAGACAACCGAACCCGACGGAGAACGCCTTCTTTGTTTCCTCTTTCCTGTCGTAGCCAAGTTTCTTGAACTTTGCAGATATATATCCCGTCGCTAAGACGGCCGCCAACAGCACGGTACCGCCGTAGATCCTGTAACTCTCGAGTTTATCTATCTCTCCTTGCTGTGTCACCGTCAGATGTTTCTCTATTCCCAACGTGGTCGCGATGTTCGTAAGCTTGAACTGGGCGAAGTAAACGACTGCTAGCGACACCGTGATAACTATACCGAGCGCCGTGAAAACCAGATAGTAGACAGTTTTCTTTTTCATGTACTGGATCGTGTTTGCGGGTTTTATTTTCTTCAAGACGTCTCGTTGAAAATGTTCCGAACTATTGGTGCCTGGGAACTCGTTTGGTGCGGGAGGATAGCTATAAATAAAACTTAGATACTGGTTTAGTCCCTGTTCTACACCAAAAGGGGTTGAAGTTTTAGAGGAGGTTGACGTTTTAGAGGAGGTTGACGTTTTAGAGGAGGTTGACGTTTTAGAGGGAGTTGACGTTTTAGAGGGAGTTGACGTTTTAGAGGAGGTGGTATTTTTAACGAAGTTGACGTTTTAATGGGGTTGATATTTTGAGTTCGGTTTGTACAGAACCACACGAGTTATTTCAGTTTAACCTTAACTGGTAGATAACATGGATGTACCCAAGAACTACGACCCGGGAGAGGTCGAGGACCGATGGCGGGAACGGTGGAGCGACGATATCTACGAGTACCAGGATTCCGGATCGCCTGACTATGTCATAGATACACCGCCGCCGTATCCAACCGGTAACCTGCATATTGGAAACGCACTTGGATGGTGCTACATGGATTACGTCGCGCGGTTCAAACGGCTTCAGGGATACGACGTTCTGTTTCCCCAGGGATGGGACTGCCACGGCCTCCCCACCGAGGTGAAGGTCGAGGAGAACAACGACATCACCAAGGCAGATGTTTCACGTACCGAGTTCAGGGACCTCTGCGTCGAACACACCTACGAGATGATTGACGAGATGAGGCAGACGATGGATACCCTCGGTTTCAGCCAGGACTGGAGCAACGAGTACATTACTATGGAGCCGGAGTACTGGGGGAAGACTCAGAGGTCGTTCGTGGAGATGGTGGAGAGCGACTTCGCGTATCGGGGCAAGTACCCCGTCAACTGGTGTCCACGGTGCGGGACCGCTATCGCAGACGCCGAAGTCGAACGTGAGGACCGCGATGGAAGCCTGGTCTATCTCGAGTTTCCGGTTGTCTCGCCGGGAACTGGTGAAAGTCGGGATGGTTCTTCGGGCGAGGGGGACGCCGTCGAGATAGCGACTACGAGGCCAGAGCTTCTTGCCGCATGTGGTGCCGTCGCGGTAGATCCCGAGGACGAAAGGTTTTCAGGATACGTAGGCGATACGGTCGAGGTGCCGTTGTTCGGTCAGGAGGTAGAGGTTATCGCAGACGAGGAGGTCGACCCTGAGTTCGGAACAGGTGCCGTCATGATATGTACTTTCGGTGATAAACAGGACGTCGAGTGGTGGGCGGAGTACGACCTCGAACTTCGGACCGCCTTCTCGAAACAGGGGACGTTAACCGACGTCGCAGGAGAGTACGAGGGACTTTCGATAGAGGAAGCCAAGCAGAAGATCGCCGAGGATCTCGAAGAAGAGGGATACCTGTACGAATCGGAGCCTCTGGAGCAGAGTGTCGGTGTTTGCTGGAGATGTGACACACCTATAGAGATCCTCGCTGAGGAGCAGTGGTTCATCGAGGTCGATCAGGACGAGATACTCGGTAAGGCGCGCGAGGTTGACTGGATTCCGGAGCACGCCTACGACCGTCTCGAGGACTGGACCGAGAGTATGGAGTGGGACTGGGTTATCTCCCGACAGAGGATATTCGCCACCCCGTTCCCGGTTTGGTACTGCAATGACTGTGGAGAGCCTTACGTCGCATCCGTAGATGAGCTTCCGGTCGATCCTCACGAGGACGAGCCAGCGGAAAACTGTGTCTGCGGTTCGACGGAGTTTGAGGCCGAAACCGACGTCATGGATACCTGGATGGACAGCTCTATCTCCGCGATGTACGTGGCGGGCTGGCCCGACGAGTTCGAGCCTACTCAGCTGAGGGAGCAGGGACACGACATCATCCGGACCTGGGCGTTCTACACCATCCTCCGTACCGCTGCTCTCGAGGACGAGATACCGTGGGAGGATGCACTCGTAAACGGAATGGTGTTCGGGGACGACGGACACAAGATGTCGAAGTCCCGCGGCAACTTCGTTCAGCCCGAGGAGGTTATCGAGGAGTACGGTGCCGACGCCTTCAGACAGTCGATGGCGAGCGCCGGCCGACCCGGAAGCGACATCCAGTTCCAGTGGAAGGAGGTCGAACGTGCCGACAAGTTCCAGACCAAGTTATGGAACATATACCGGTTCGCTATAGACCACGTCTCTAAAGAGAGCTACGGCTACGACCCCGACGAACCTCCGGAGCTACGTGTTGCCGACGAATGGATACTCGGAAGGCTGTCGGAGGTCTCTGAGGAGGCGGAGGAACTGATGGACGACTACCGTTTCGACCTTGCGTTACAGGAGGTCAGGGAGTTCACGTGGAACGAAGTCGCCGACGACTACGTCGAACTCGTGAAGGGTCGTCTGTACGAGAGCCCCGAGGGATCAGCTGAACACCAGGCGGTACGGTGGACTCTACGTACTGTTCTTGAGGCGGTAACTGTAATGATCTCGCCTATCGCTCCGTTTTTCGCGGAGGAACTCTACAGGGGATTCAACGACGGATCCGTAAACGAGGCTGATTGGCCCGAACCCCGTCTCCAGGACCCCGACGTGGTGTACCGCGGAAATCTACAGGCGGAAGCGGTTGCCGAAGTCAGGAGATGGAAGAGCGAGGAAGGGATGGCGTTGAACCAGGAACTCGACAAGGTAGAGATTTACACAGAGGAGGAACTCGATCCGGTTGACGTCGGAAACACCTTGAACGCTGAAACCGAGGTACTGAACGGCGAGCCGGAACTGGAGGAGGTTCCGTCCGGAGTCGATCCGGATATGAGTGTTCTGGGTCCCGAGTTCCGTGGAGATGCCGGTAAGGTCGCTGCTGCGCTCGAGGAAAGGGATCCGGGGGAACTGGAGTCAGAGATCCAGAAAGGCGAGGTCGTAGTCGAAGTTGACGGTGAGGATAAACAGCTGGATCCGGAGTCTGCGGAGGTGGTGACAGAGCTCAGGAGCGGTGGTAAGGAAGTCGAGGTATTCGAGGTGGAGGATGGGGACGCACGTGTCGTCGTTTTTCCCTGAACTGCGGGTTTCAGATACCGGTTAACTTATGCTCTGCAGACCGTGGTGGTTTTGATGTTTTTTGTTGGGTTGTGCGGTCAGTATTCTCTGGAGGTTTTGATTTTTTGTTGGGTTGTATGGTCTATATCCATAGAATAAACTATACGAGTTCCGTATCTGGGGTTAAGGTGAGTTTATCTTGACTGATTTATGCCCGCTCTGTGGTGGACGGATCACGTACCGCTGGGTTATCGACGGGTCTTCCGGAAGGAGACATGGTGAGAGCGAACGTAGCTTTATGGATACGAAGAAAGGTAGGGTAGTGTCGAAGGACGTGGAGGTGACGGAGACGATCGAAAGTGAGAAGTTCTACACCTCGACGAAGGTAAAGCGGGTGGGCGAAGACCACGTCAGCCCGTCCTTTATCGGCTGTGTCACTGAAAACTGTTTCTTTTACTTCGAGAAGATGGCGAACAGACTCAACCGTATAGACAACTCGACAGAGACACGGATGGATTTCAAGAGAAGGTTAAACCAGTTTCATGAGAAATGTACCAAGGTTAAGGAAGGTAACGGGTTGAACGATGACGGAGGCGGTTCCGGTTCGAATGAAGGTGTCGGGGATGAATCTGAAACAGGTGATGGTTTTTCAGGTAACGGCTCCGGTTTCAGGGGTGAAGGGAAATGAGTGCCGACGGTAACGCCCAGGACTGTTCCAGGTGCGGATATCCGTTGTCCCAGGCGTGGCGGATTTCGTACGGCGTCTTGGCGGTTACGGAGAACGTCGACGGCGATCCGGAGAAACACCCGAGAAGGAGTTCGGTCGAGGGGGACGAGGAGGACAGGACGTACGTGAAGTCCGACAAGTTCATGTCCGAACTCGTGGTGGAGGAGGTGGAGGACGGTTTCCCCCAACCCGATCTGGCGGGATGTAGCAATCCGGACTGTGACTTCTACCTCGAGGACGTTATCGGAGAGATCAGGGAACTGAGGGAGAGGTCGGACGACGTCGAGGAGTTCCACTCCGACCTAATGGAGTTCAGCGAAAAACAGATGGGGGTGGTCTGAATGGAGGTGGAGGACGGATGTCCGTTATGTGAAAGAGAAATCAAGTACAGGTGGTGTATCGAGCGGGAGGCGTTGAAGGTCGAGAGGGATAGTGACCTCGAGATAGATAGGGAGGAGAACGTTAAGGGAGTGGCAGGAAAGGCGTCGAGGCTGATGGGTGGTGACGACGAGGACGAACAGCCGGACCTGGCGTTCAAGAAACAGGACGGTGAGGTGCAGAGAACAGTTGTCAGGGCGAAGGGTGAGGACGTGGTATCGCCGGACTTCGTCGGATGTGTCAACAGGAAATGTTCGCTATACTACGAAAAGGTTTTCAAGAAGATAAAGGAAGCCGACGATGTCAGGAAGACACGGAGGGAGTTCAACGAAAAGCTAGCTGGGCTACGGAAGAACCAGTTAGAGGAGACGGATAAGTCCGAGGAAAGGCGGAAGGATGTCTGTCCACAGTGCGGCGGCGAAGTCGTGGCAGGATGGAGTACAGAAACCGAGGACAGGACCTGGAGCAAGGAGAACAAAAGCGGTGTAACGGAGGAAACCAGGGAGAAGACCGAGACTTTACGTAAAGTGGAGGAGCCTGGTTTCGCCGACTATCTCGCGTGTGGTAACTCGGACTGCAGTCTTTACGTAAACTCAGTCCGGAAAAGATTTATCGAGATCATGACGGAGTCGACCAGCCACGATGAGTTCAAGGAGAGCATGAAGCAAGAGAAACAGAGACAGCTTCATGGAGAAAACGGAGAGTAACCAGACGCCGGTTATGTGTCGACAAAACTATATGTCGTTACAGTAAACTCCTTTTTCTCCTGTACATGGTCTCCTGTTCATAGACTCCTGTTCATAGCGGCAACGTAGATCCAAACTCTATTTTCAACTTTGATAATCTACCCATCGTCTCGGTTTGCCACTCGACAAACCTGGAGGTTACCTCGGGTTGATTGATTTTCATCTTCCGGCAGAAAAATTTGTTTGGGAAGCAACAAACCACCTTTCTACGGGCGATTTTACTGTAGTGAACCTGTTCCCGGTCCACTTAATGCTACATATGCCTCTTCGGCATATAAACCTAAATCTTCTTATTAAACCAAAACTATATATAAGTAATATTATCAAGTTTGATAATTTAGCTTGTGTCTCAGTTAAGCTATGGTTTTGGTTGTTGTGGTGTTTTTGGTTTGACTGGTGTTTTGGTTGTTGTGGTGTTTTTGGTTGGAGTTAGTGGTGAATTTGTGTGTACTGGTGTGTTTGTGTGTACTGATGTTTCTAGTGAGGATGGAGATTTTGATTGGACTGATTTTTCTGGAGGAACTCGCGCTGAGTTGACTAACCTTCTAAAACAGCTTCCAGGAAGGTAGGATACAGGGAAACATATCGTCTAATGTAGAAACCGAACCAGATACGATTGATAAGCGGCGATCCTGTAAATCCTTCCTGAATTATGAGTGGTGGGTCAAGGTATACAGGTTACGGGCGTTTGTATGCCACGTAACCAACCGAGAGGTTTCTACTGACTCCCGAATCGGAAGGTGGGGATACCGTGAATCCATCTTGATCTCTATCCTTTACCCTCGGCAGGTAATCTCCCGGGGACTCGCTCTGGGTCTGGACGGCCACCGCGTCGGGGTTCGTCAGGTTGGACAGGTTAACCTTGACATCCTGGTTCCCCAGACTGACTGTACCCGCTTCGAACCTGCCGACTCCGGCTATTCTGTGTACTCCTTCGTTTATTGCGCCGTATCTCACGTCGCTCGCATTGACTTTATCTGAACCTCCGGACGTTTTCTTTATCTGGAAGCCGTCTTTGTTCACGCTCCTTAACCGGAGTTCCGACCTGTTTTTCGTGAAAACCACCGGTTTTTTAGGGCTGAAACTGAACTCGATCCTCTGCCACTGCTGCCCTGTCGCTGAAACATTTACCTGGTTCGTTTCGGCTTTCTTTAGCCAAGGATGGAACTTGATCGACCCTTTGAGTTTCTCACCGGAACCGTTCGCGATATACGTGTGGGTGTTGAACAGCCCTCCTTCAGTTTGCTTGATTCCACCTGAAGGCTTTCCCTGCCACCAGTTGTTCTTTGCGTTTACAGTTCCCGGACAGGCCGGTACTAGACTTATGTTCAGGCAGCCGTAGTTGTAAAGCCCGTAACTGTAGGAATTTTTGAAGTTGTTGTGATGAACTTTTACTGAGCCCACTAGATTCGTGATCTTGAGTACACCCATTGCTACGGAGTTGTTTTTGAAGTTGTTGTGTTCGATGACCATTTTCTTCATTGCTGAACCGGTGAGAACGCCTACGTAGTTGTTGTTTACCGTATTATTTGTGATCTCTATATGTGGACCAAAAACACCTATAGATGCGACACCGATTCCGTGTAACCACTGTGGAATCAGATCGGATAACGACCTGTTCCACCGTTTCAGTTCGAGTGCTGACTCGTTTAGTGCTCCGGGTGGAGTCGAGTTGAATGCCTCCTTAACCCTGTTTCTTGCTTTCTCGTCTACCGGACTCTGTTTCGAAGTAAGTCTGAGATCGCCGCTGGCATCTATACTCGAAACTTTATCGGGTGTCAAGGTCGAGCTAATCGTGTTGTTGTTTATTTTGCCCGAGTACGGTGGAAGGGTTACCACGCCTGCCGCCACGTAGTTTATATCGTTGGACGAGACGTCAACGTCGTTTTCAACCAGAAGGCTTACCAGATTTCCTCCGCCCGTCAGACCCAAGCCTCTGTAGGAATTGTCATGTATATTGATGTTTTTACCGTGGGCGAGAGTACCGACGACAGATCTACCGAATACGACGTTCTTGACTTCGACGTTCTTTATCTGTTCGTCACGGGGACTGTAGATCGTCAAGGCAAAATACATGGGGGCAACTCCTGAAGATGAGAGGGTGTTTCCCTGGCCGTCCAGTGTCACGTTGTTGCTGAATATCGCTATACCGTATTTTGACGCTGAGATTCCACTACTCCAGGATCCAGACTTAATCTTGTAACTTCCGGGGCTTATAATACTGGTGGCATGAGAGACCTCGTAGTTACGGGGTTCGCCCTGGATACCCTTCAGGGCCAGGTTACCTGCCCTGGGTGAACTCAAGGTGTCGTTAGAACTGAGTTCGAACCTGACCCTGGTGTACTGCTTGGTGGTGTCGAAGTTCTTGAGTTCGACAATGGTTCCGTTCTGAAGGTAGTTACCCGGATCAAGGCTGTAGGTTTTGGTTTTGACTGCCGAGTTGCCATCTATATCGTCAGCATCAAAGTACTGATCTGAAACTGCTATAGTAACCTTGACGTGGTTTTGTCCTGTCGTTGTGTTCTGGAGTTTGTATGATATACTCAGGTTAGTGTATTCATCCGGCTTACCCTGGTAGATTTTTGAGGTGTATGTACCGTTGCCCTGATATACCTGTATTGGGATCTTGTCTTTCACGATTTCGCTTCCTTTCCCTATGTCTTTGTTTAGACCGAAGTAGATATCGTTGGATTTGGGGTCTACTGCGCTGGAAGTGATCCCGTTTCCGTAGTCTAACTTCCTGGCGACTTCTCCCGTTTTCTTGTTAACCTTCATGAACTGGTTGTCGCCGTTTCGTGAGTTTTTGGTGAGGAAAAGGTAGTCATCTGTTTGCGTAACCGAGTAGTCGCCGTAGGTAGTATATATTGTAACTTTGTACTCTACTTCTCCGTTTTCGACGTCGACTTTACGTAGATGCTGACTGCCCTGACTGTATAGATACCGGTCGTTACTACTCAGTACGAAGTTCGATGGTTGGGAGTAGTTCTTCACTACTTTTCTCTCGGATAGATCTATTTTGGATATCCCTTTGTTGGGTTTACCCACGTATATGTAGTTACCGTCAGATGAGAGCGACGTAGATAGTTTACCGCTCGCCTGGGTGATGTCCTGAGAGGTATACTTTATCCCCCATTTCTTTTCTCCTGTTTTTGCCGAAAGTGCGTATAGCTTGGGTGGCTGTCTCGTATTTGCGACGGGGGAGTAGACTGTTTTCCCGTCCTTGCTTATCTGCAGGTCGCCGCTGGAACCCGTTTTTATCACTGAGGAGTCGGCGTCCCAGACCTGGTTTCCGTCTGGTGTTATTTTTACTATATTTCCATAAGGACCATGGTTCGGGTTGTTAAGGTAGAGGTATCTGTTCTTGGGTCCGACGGTTACGTCGTTAGCGTTGTCAAACTCCTTTGCCCATGCAACCTCACCTGTTTCTGTGTCGATCTTATGGATCTTACCGTCGCTGAAACCGTATAGATAATCGCCGTCCTGGCTCTGAGCCCTGATCTTTATCTTGGAGCTTCCGTTCCAGAGTACATTCTCCTTTACCGGTAAGCTCCATTTTCCGATCCCCTGTTTTTCCAGGTTTTCGGTGTTAGCTTTGGAGGCACTGAAAAGTTTAACCTCCTCTTTTTGATTATCGTCCTGTGCTGTCACCATTCCGGAACCCGCCGTCAGTCCTAACAGAGCCACCGCAGTTACAATGAGTAGTCGCTTTTTAAATGTCACCTTACTATTCCTGTACTGTAATCCTGTTTCGATATATAAAAGCTATGGGTATTTTTCCAAGTATGTATATCTTGTGTAGGTGGAGAACATCTCTTGGCGGTGTCTATACCTCGGGATATTCTACCTGGGATATCTGTTTCACTTAAATATCTACTCTACATGAAATTCGTATCTAACCGAACCATCGACGTTACTTCTTCCGAGACTCCAGCCGTTGATTTCTGTCAACTCCTTGATAACGTAGTCGTGGGGGTCCTCCATCCGGAACTCTGTATCGCTCAACCAGTCACCGGTAACGTTCAGGCGGTTTTCCAGGTTTTCGGACTCGCTTTCTTTGTGCTCGATTTCGAACCTGAAACCTTCCTCACCTGACTCCTCCATGTAAACTATGGAGTGTGATGGTGCCACGTCGACGAATCTTTGGAAAAGATTATCAAATAGCTGTGCTGTAATCGCAGGGTTGCAGAAGTACTTTTCGTTCACCTCGATCTCGAGCGAGACACCATTCCGTGGACATCTTAGCCACCGTTCTCGAGCAACTTCCCCCACCATAACTGGTTCTTTCTCTACTAAGGAAGGCGTCTCAATGGTAACCGTAGTCGTATTACGGAAAAACAGATCCAGGTTCTCGATGATATGGTTGACTGGGTCAGCTTTAACTTCTTTACCGATGTCAGACTTCGACCTATCCGTTTTTCCGGCTCTTCCGGCTTCATCCCCCCTAACTTCCGGTGGTTCCTTCTCGGTTACTTCACTGGTATCGGTTTCCAAGAAATCCACCGTTTCACTGTCCATTAGCTCCCGGATCTCGTTAACCGGCTGTTCAATCCGTCTCTCCAGGTCATCTATCTGTCTTTCGAGACGTTTCCTCTGATGGTCTTTTCTCATCTCGGTGAGTTCGGACTCGAGTTCTCTCGCTATTAACTCGGCGAACATCGTCTCGTAGTCGTCGAACTCCTTCTTCCTTCTATCTGGGGAAACGAAACAGACGGTTCCGAAGACACCGTCGTCGAGAATTATCGGAACGCCGTGGTAGCAGTTCAGCTGGTTTTCGAGGTAAGCCGGTTCGTCACTCCAACCCTGGTTGGGTGCGTCGTGGAGAGCGATAGAACGCTCCTCGTCGACCACTCTCTTGCAGTAGGTCATGTCCAGGTCGAGAACCATTCCCTCGGGAAACATACCGTTCTCGCCCTCAGTACTGACGATGGCTTCCCAGCGGGATGCCTCCTCGTCTATCTGGGCAACGTGCGCCTTCTCGGCACCGAGGTACGACTGGCCGAGCTCGAGGGCGCGTTGCGCCTTATCGTGGAACTCGGCATCCTCATTCATAATGTCGAAGAGGAGGTGTCTCTCGACTTTGTAACGACTGTCTTCCCCGGACATAGTGGTGTCTAGAGATAAGTGCAGGAATTTCTAAACTCTTTCCCATAACTATAAGCAGTTGTGTTCTGGTTCTCGAGATACGTAAGGTGCTGATTTGATTATAACGTGGGGTGCTTTTTAGCTTGTAAGGTGAGGTGCTGTTTAGATTATGACGTGGGGTGCTGATTTGATTATGACGTGGGGTGCTGATTTGATTATGACGTGGGGTGCTGATTAGAAAGCTACTTTTACACAGTGTGTTGTTAACGCCGCCGAAGAGATCAAGTAGATGGATAACCCGGTATGTAGCTGGAAACTCAGGAGATCGAGAACCTTTTGACGAGGAAGTAACCTCCCGGTATTATTCCAAAGATCGGTATAGTAGCGAGTCCTATGTTCCAGAACGATGGACCCCACAGGACGTTCTGCCGTGTCAGTGCCTCTGCCTCTCTGTAGAGGCCGAACGGAATCAGGAACCATGAAGCCAGACCCATCACTAGCGCTGCAGCAATGCTTACGCCGAGTACATAAGCTGAGACTGCTGAGATTGCCATTCCTATTCCCGCAACTACGGTGATAAGTGCCGGCTTCTCTTCGTCACCTATTGGATGTCTCTGTTCCTTCATCTTTCGTTACAGTGGGTTGGTTGACGACCCTGGGTTTAAACTCCTTCTTTTTACTCCAATCTATCGGACGACACCGATACAGTACCGGCATACCACAGAGTTTATTGCATCTTTGACCGTAGAGTTTATCTGTAGTTTGGGACCGTGGGGTAGCCTGGTATCCTCGGCCGCTGGGGGCGGTCGGACTTGAGTTCAAGTCTCAACGGTCCCACTAAACTATTATTTACACCACTGGAGTCATTGATTCCGTCGGATTCATTTATTTTGCCGGAACTATCCCGTATTTGAAGATTTAACCGGTACGAACCTTTACTAAGACGAAATGAATGTCGTATCCATGCTTCCCTCCGCCACCGAGATACTCTACGCCCTCGGTGTCGAACCCGTGGGGGTTTCACATGAATGCAACTATCCCGCGTATGCTACTACGAAACCGGAGGTTACGTCAACGACCCTCTCGGAGGAGGGTTCCAGCGACGAGATAAACCGGTCCATAGCAGAGGCGGAGGACGGAGACATTTACCGCGTGGATGTCGATAAACTCCGGGAACTGGAGCCGGATCTCGTGTTGACCCAGGACGTCTGTAGCGACTGCGCCATCGACTCGTCGGAGGTTTCACGTGCGATCGAAAAACTTGACTTGGAACCCGAGGTTCTGTCGCTACATCCGCATACAGTCAACGACGTACTGGAGGACGTAACGATGGTTGGTGCCGCAACGGGTCGGGAGGAGAGAGCCGAAGAGGTCGTCGACGATCTGGTCGGTAGAATGGATGCCGTGGAGGACAGAACGGATTCCCTCGACCGGCCGAAAACAGTAGTTATAGAGTGGATGGATCCTGTAATGACGGGGGGGACACTGGAACCCGGAGATGGTCAAAACAGCGGGGGGAGATCCGTGTCTCATGAACCCTGGTGCACCATCGGAAACCGTTGAATGGAGTGAAATACTGGACCTAAATCCGGAGGTCTTGATTGTGGCTCCTTGTGGATATGGATTAAATAAAGCCGTCCGTAACTTCGAAGAAATCGCTGGAAGGGTTGGCTTCTTCGAAATGGCTGCCGTCAAAAACGACCGGTATTACGTGATGGATGGCGACAGTTACGTCAACCGCCCCGGTGTCCGTTTGGTCGATACATTGGAGTTTTTCGCCCAGATAATACATCCTGGTGTCTTTGGTGAAGTTCCCGGTTCCGTGGCCTGTACTCCGGTGGAGATACGGTAGGTTAGAGGGTTTTGGGGAAAGACGTAGCTATACTGGCTAGTTCATAGAATTAACCGATAAAACGGACTCCGGAAGGTGAAACGGGTTCCAAACGGTATATTGAACTTCGGACGTTATATTGAACTTCGGACGTTATATTGAACTTCGGACGTTATATTGAACTCCGAACGGTGGGTATAATCAACTCCAGAAGGTGCTCGGAATGTTCTAATGTTTGGACTTTTCCAGGGTTTCCAACTGTTTTCGTCATTGAGAAGGTATTTGTTACAAGAGAAAGAACTCTTCTATAGATGCGGTTTTTACGAGACCCCAGGCTTGAGAAAATCGCTGAAAAAATTGATGACGGAGAACGTCTTTCAAGAGAGGATGGATTAGCTATCTACGAAACCGACGATCTCCTTGGCCTGGGTGCAGTCGCCGACAGATTCCGGCGGGAAAAAGTCGGAGACGAGGTCTACTTCTCGATAAACAAGAAGATGTATCACACTAACGTCTGCGCCCTCGACTGTGACTTCTGCGCTTTCTACGAAAAACCCGGGAGCGAGGACGCGATAGAGAAAGAGCCAGAGGAGGTGGGGAGGGAGGCAGCCAGGTACAGGGACCTTATAAGCTCTGTTCATATAGTGGGGGGTCAACATCCCGGGTGGAGGATCGGTTACTTCGAGGATATGTTCCGTGAGATAAAAAACCGGGCTCCCGATATACACGTGAAGGCGTTGACTGCGAGCGAGATACACTGGATAGCGAAGGTCAGCGACGTGTCGGTCGAGGAGACGTTGAGAAGGCTCCATGACGCCGGACTCGACAGCCTTCCGGGCGGAGGTGCCGAGATATTTGTACCCGAGGTTCGAGAGGAGATCTGTCCCGAAAAGATGGACGCCGACGGTTGGATTGATGTTCACCGCACCGCTCACCGTCTCGGCATAAACACCAATGCCACGATGCTTTACGGACATATAGAGGAGCCGGAACACAGGGTCGATCATCTCCTAAGACTCCGGGAGCTACAGGACGAGACGGAGGGATTCAAATGTTTCATACCACTCTCCTACCAGACAGATAACAACCAGCTTCAGGAGAAGGTCGAGTACGGTGCAACGGGGCGTCTCGATACCAAGACTATAGCGGCGGCAAGACTTCTTCTGGACAACTTTCCCGGCATCCGTGCGTACAGGATGGTTCTGGGAAGCAAGCTCTGTCAGGTCGGTCTCGACTACGGCGCAAACGACATCGGTGGGAGCCTGATGGAGGAGAAGATACAGAAGGACGCCGGCTCCGGCTCTCGGGTTGACGTGGGCAGGGAGGAAATGGTTCATCTAGTGCGGGACGCCGGAAAGGTTCCGGTCGAAAGGAACGAGATGTACGACGTGGTGCAGAGGTTCGATGGCTCCGGAGAAGGCGTTGAGGGCGAGGTTTCGGGGGACTGAACCCGATTTTTAATGTTGGATTGAGTTTAGTGTTGGATTGAGTTTAGTGTTGGATTGAGTTTAGTGTCGGAATGAGCTGAGTATTGTAAATAGATTTCAACTCAACTTTCGATATTCTTCTACTTTAGGTAAATTAAAAGAAAAACATTAATCTTGGAATCTTGACTCCATGGCCCGTCCGGAATTCTATATTATTATGGACGATATATATAGTTAAATAGATATCTATAAACTATTTCCCACAGGTATTAGTGGACCCCCATGCAATACAACTTTGTAAACCGAGTTACTGCAATACATGACTGGCCTGATATTCCAACCTGAAATCATCCTGTTGATCACAACTGTCGTGTTCTTTAGTGCTGTCGTAAAGGGGATAACGGGTTTTGGTTACGCCACCATCAGCACCTCAATTCTCGCGCTGTTCATAAACCCTACAACTGCAGTTGTTCTAATGATCGTTCCGGATATGTTTGCGAACTTCACGCTAGTTACCACTATAGATACCTCTCGTGTCAAGGAGGGCGTGGTCACTTTCTGGCCACATCTACTTACTGGCCTCGTCGGAGCTGTCGTCGGAATGTTGATCCATGACGTGGTGTCAGAAGACCTGATGCACGTCATTTTGGGTGTGATGGTGTTGCTGTACGTAGTTGCGGAGCTGGAGATATTCTACAAACTGAAGAAAGGTATCAAGGTGTTTTTCTCAGAGGGGACGCCGACCCAGGTCGGTATGGGTTCAGCTGGAGGTCTGGTGTTCGGAAGTGCAAACATAGATATTCTGGCTATTCTGTACTACGACGGGGTGCCGATAGATAAGGAGATGTTTGTGGCCATGGTCGTCGTATTCTCGATAGGTGTCGACCTTTCCCGTATTATTTCCGGGTTTGTTTTTGGAATTATCCCACATGTTGACTTTGTTTTACTGTCTGTTGGTGTAGGTCTGGCGGGTGTCGTAGGAACCTATATAGGATCCAAGACACGAAAATGGGTCTCCGTATCCATGGTAAACAGGATTGTTCTGGCTCTTCTGGTGTTCGTGGGTCTGAAACTGGCGTACGACGGGATATTCTGATGGTTAAAGGGTTATGTGGATAGTGTGATGGTTAATAGGTTATCTGGGTGTCGGAGTATATAATGGTTATTCGGCATGCCTGTTAAAATACGGTTTATATTAAGCCGTACTACATCACACTTCAACAAAATTTATAGAAATATGGAGTTCAATATATATTATTGTGCAGTCTATATATTTCAATCCATAGCTTTATGTTTTTAGGGAAAAATGGTTGATATAAATGCAGATGAACCACCGTAAGGCATCCCGGATAGGGGAGGAAGGTCTGCTTGATTTCGGCGACGAACTCCGGAAACGACATTTTACAGTAGACCCAGGAAACTGGGCCGATACCTATATCATTGGAGATGTTCACGGATGTTACTCGGAACTCCAAAAACTTCTCAGAAAGATAGATCCCGCCAGGAACACCCTTCTCATCTTCGTCGGCGACTTGATAAGGAAGGGTCCGGACAGCAGTTCTGTGATCGACACCGTCCGGGAGAACGACAATATGGTTTCCGTCCTCGGAAACAACGAGGCAAAGGTGTTGAGGGACGACGCCGAACCCGGATGGCTACAGGACTCCGACGTCGATTTTATTCAGGGTATGCCGGTCGCGGTTTCCTGGAGTGACGGACTCGTCGTTCACGGCGGCATCGATCCACGACTTGATCCGGAAGAACATACCCTTAAGGACCTGACCGAGATGCGTGACATGTATGGAGGTGGGTACGATGGCACGTTCTGGTGGGAGGAGTACGAGGGTGATAGAGAGGTATTTTTCGGCCATACCGTACTCACAAAACCGATAAGGGACGGTAACGCCGTCGGTCTTGACACCGGATGCGTCTACGGCGGTCAGCTGACAGCATACCACCTCGACACCTCGACCTTCGTTACCGTCGAACCGGAGGAGAAGTACCTCCACAGGAGTGCCGATTCGGTGGTTGGTGAGGGAAACCTCGAATGATACGACAAAAAGCGAACCTACAGTACAAATCCAGGGGATAAACAAAAATGTCTGATTCTGATACTGACATTGCCCTAGACGACACGAAGTACTACCTCAACCGGGAACTGAGTGAACTTGAGTTCCAGAAACGCGTACTGGACGAGGCTCTCGATGATGAGAACCCGTTGTTGGAGAGGGTGAAGTTTCTCGCGATCTTCACCACCAACATGGACGAGTTCTTCAGGAAAAGAGTAGGGGGGCTAAAACAACAGATACACGCAGACGTGACGGAGACTACGCCGGACGGAATGACTCCAGGGGAACAGTGGGATGTAACACTCGAGGAGTCCCGAAGTATGTTCCAGGAACACGAGGAATGTTACCGGCAGCAAGTTAAGCCGTTACTCGCAGACGCCGGAATACATATACTCGACTACGGTGACCTCGACAGGAGCGAGGAAGAGGATCTACGTGAATATATGAGGGAGTCGATACTACCGACACTTACTCCCCTTACGTTCGACTCCGCACATCCATTTCCGTTCATCTCCAACCTTAGTCTGTCTATAGGGGCACTCACGAAACGGGAGGATGAAGACGAATCCAAGTTTTCACGTATCAAGATACCCGAGAACCGCCCACGTATAATACAGGTAGACGACCCCGGAGAGGTGCCGGGAGAGGGCGACTCCGCACAACGATACGTTCTCTTAGAGGAGATTATAAGAAACAACCTGGATCTCGTCTTCCCGAACGTCGACGTCCTGGGACACGGAATGTTCCGCGTAACCAGGAACGCCGAGGTAGGAAGCAACGAGGACGTTGCTGAGGACCTCATAGATATGATCGAGGACGTACTGAGACAGAGAAGGTTCGCCGCGGTCGTGAGGCTTGAGGTTACTGAAGATGTCCCCGAAAAGGCTGTGGAGGTACTGAAGGAACAGCTTGAGCTTGAGGAAAAGGAGATCTACAGGCTACAGGGACCGCTCGACATGAGGGATCTAATGGATCTTCACGGAATCGATAGACCGGAACTGAAGAGGAGGAAATGGTGTCCACAGCCCCATCCACGGTTCCAGGGCATGGGGGAGGGAGATATATTCGATGAGATTCGTAAGAAAGACGTTCTACTTCACCATCCATACCACAGTTTCGACGATACGGTAAAAAGATTCTTCGAGGAGGCGGCGAACGACCCCGACGTGCTTGCTATAAAGTTAGCTATCTACAGGACTGCTCCCGACAGCGAGATAATAGAGTCGATAATCGAGGCGGCGAGGAACGGTAAACAGGTCGCAGTTATGGTGGAGATAAAAGCACGTTTCGACGAGGAGAAAAACCTTCAGTGGGTCGAGCGTCTTGAGAGCGAGGGTATACATGTCGCTTACGGGACGCCGGGATACAAGACCCATACCAAGACTGCGATGGTGGTGAGGGAGGAGGAGGAGGAGGACGCCACACGTATATACAGCCACGTCGCGACCGGAAACTACCACAGTGAAACAGCTAAACAGTACAGCGACCTCGGACTTCTCACCGTCGACAGGGAGATCGGCCATGATCTTACCAAGGTTTTCGACTACTTCACGGGACATTCATACCACACGGAGTACGATAAACTCCTCGTCGCACCTGGAAACATGCGGGAAAAGTTCAAGGAACTGATCCGGAACGAGGCACATCCCGATGGAGTAATACAGGTCAAGATCAACCGGTTAGAGGACCCTGAACTCGTCAGAGAGCTTTACGAAGCATCGGCAGCGGGTTGTGACATAGACCTGATCGTCAGGGATATCTGTCGTCTACGTCCTGGACTCGAGGGCGTGAGCGAGAACGTCGAGGTCAGGAGTATCGTCGGAAGGTTTCTTGAACACGACAGGATATACTACTTCGGGGGAGACGACCCGGGATTCTACCTAGGAAGCGCGGACTGGATGGTTAGGAACCTTGACAAACGGGTGGAGGCCGTGACTCCGGTGGAGGATCCGGAAGCGCAGGAGGAGCTAAGAACGATACTTGAAGTAATGATGGAGGACAACCGAAACGCATGGAGGATGAACTCCGACGGTGGTTACACCAGAATAGAGCCTGGGGAGGATGAGGAGTCCGCCGATGGCCATATCGACCTAATGGAGAAAGCGGAGAGGGAGAGGATATAGGGAAATATACACGTTTTCATAAACATCCTGAGATATGCTTTAAAAAACAGTGGTTTTGTTCAAGACAGTCGATGGTGACTGGGTAGATACGAACCTCGGAAACGGTGACGGACTGTTCGCCTCGATACAGACGTACAACGGTAACGATGCCGTCGGACTGAGGAAGTCGGGGTCCGAACTCAGGATGCAGGAAGAACAGAGCAGTGATTCGGAGACGGGTCACACGACGGAGGCAGTTGGTTACGTGAAGTTCGACGGTTAACCGACTGACACCGTAAACTGAAGGTCCGAAATACATCCTAACTGCTCCCGTCCCGGGTATGGTTTAACTGTCTACAGGTGGATATTGGGATAAGTTTGAGCTACTACAAGTTCACCTGTGACTACGGCGAGGAAAAGGAGTGTTTTGCGAGAAACCTTCTTGGTGTAGAGAAAGAGTACAAGAACGAGTTCGGTGTCAATGAGGGAGACGTCCTGTTCCTCCACAACACCGGTGGATTCATGGAACTCATCTACGGACCCTTTGTTGCCGAAACCTATCCCCGGTTAGATATGGTAAAAGGTGCATTCGACGGGAATATGAGATGGCAGGTGAGTTTCGACTGGGAAGACCACGTCTACTCCGCGAGGGTAGGTGATCTTTACCGCCACAGTCGGAAACCCGAATTCGACCTGGTAAACGAACCCAGACGTCTAGAAGAGAACGAGGGTGAATGGCTGGTCGAGACGTTGGAACAGGGCAAAAAGGAGATAACATACGTCTACGGTACTAACTGAGGGATCTTTACGTGTATGGTATTGACTGATTTAACTCTATGAAATACCGGACGTAATGATGAAATACCGTACGGAATGAGAGCTAAATGAAGGTTGGTCGATACTGCTGTTTTTTTATTAGGACTCCATCCTTTTCTCCCTGTATCCCGTGAGTTCGTCTGGTTCCAGTCTGTAGAACCGGAAATCCACCTCACGTGATGGCTTACCGAACATATCCATCAGGGGCAGGTCTACCCTCTCAAAAGCCTGTAGAGATTCAGTGTCGCCGGACTTTCCGACTTCGACAAGTTTTCCATGCGCCACCACGCTTCTCCATCCGTTTTCCGTCTCGTTGACCGTCACGAAGGATGCGTGGACTTTTTCGTCGACGAACTCATCCACTTGCTGGTCGAAAACCTCTTTCTTCCGGCTCTCCGGATCGACTTCTAACCGGAAGTAGAACTTCCGTTCCAACGAGTCGTATCCATATGAAACCGGTATCGTATGTGGTGGTTCTCCCCGTGACGTGGAGAAAGAGATCACTCCCACACCTCCAACTCCAAGGAATTCGTCGACCTCATCTTCCTCCATCTTAAGGTGATCCATGTCGCTCATCGTAAAAAATTACGTGTGGAGCAAAATAAACTCCTGGCCATCATATCAAAAAATGGATTAAGTAAACCGAATCCGGGGGGATCTTGGTACTACCGATGATAACTTTAAACCGTTTTCAGTAGCCGGGCTACCCATCAGGTTTAAATCTGTAGAAATAAAATCCCGGTCTGCATGCTCTGGATAACTGTCGTAATCGGGGTAGTTGCAGGTATTCTCCAGATATACCTCTTCCATACACCTGTCGTTAAATCGCTCTTACTTTGGATAATACTGTTTGGTATCGGTGTTCGAGGTGTTATTTCCTTCTACGGACTCTATTTTATGCCCGACAAAATAGCCGATAAAATAGGTTTTCCGAAGGGAAATCCGTTCCAGCGGGAGGTTGCGTTCGCAAACCTTGGGTGGGGTGTAACCGGTTTACTTGCCTTCTTCTTTAGGGGGAACTTCTGGGCAGCAGTAGTGATAGGAAGATCGGTATTTCTCTACGGTGCTGCCTGGGGACATATCAAGGAGTACCGGGAGGAGGGCAATACCAGTCCCAAGAATATAGGGCCACAACTTTGGTTCGGGGACATAACCGTTCCGACTGTCCTTCTGATACTTCTGGTTCTCTACCAGTTTACATAACTTCAGTATCGTAGACAGGGAAACAGGTCATACTGTTAACACGATTATACATTGGGAAACAGGTCATACTGTTAACACGATTATACATTGGGAAACACATGGGATACCGTTAAAACGACAAACGTTTCGATGAAGTCCAAGTTATCCGAACTTGTTAGTGATCCAGTCCACGATGCTGGGCGGATCCTTGGAATAGTTTTTGGGTGATGTCTCCGAACCGGCGTTTTCGAGCATATTTTGTGTATCTTCGGTGTTTTCGGTGGTATTTTTTAAGGTTTCCTGGGTGCTTTTAGCCGTTTCCTGCGCCTTACGTCTGGATTTCGCTAAATCTTTCCCTTGCTTCGCTCGTTCCGTGGCGTTGTCGAGCGCGGACCCCGATTTCTTCGTAGCTTCAGCGAGCTGGTCCATGGTTTCCGCGGACTGCTCTGCCGACTCGCTTAACTTGTCGGCTCTGCTACCGGTTTTGTTAGCCATCTTCCCTACCGGGTTGTCATTTCCCAGTACGTCCCCTACCGAGTTGGCGATGTCTCCGAAACCGTCAGTTATACCACCAATAGCTTCAGCGGTAGATCTCCATACCTCTGCGGCTTTCTCCACACCCTTACCAATACCCCTGACGTTATCGCCGAACTCTCCTGACCCATCGGAAGCAGCCGAAGTAACAGTGACAGTGGAAGGTAGGATGGAAACCGAGATGGTGAGAACTACAAGCAAAAACGCAGCTTTTCGTATCATAATGTTGGTTTCGTATTCAACTTATTAAACTCTACGAGTGTTTAATAAAGTTATTCAAACTGGGAAAATCCAACTACCTTTGTGCAGTACAGCAAAACATAGCAGGAAAATATATAACTTCTTTAAGATAGCCAGCCTTCCGGTTTCGTGTCGTAATCGACCTCACTCGCCGCAAGCTCCTCGACCTCGTCCCAGTCTAGTTCCCTCCGGTCGAACTCTTCGCCATCGTACCTTATCAGGATGCCCTCCTCCTTGGGCACGGGTTCCTCTCCCTGTCTTTTAGCCATCTTCATCACGTTGTCGTCGACCTTCTTAACAATCGTCTTGAGATTGACCGGTTTCCCCCACATCTCGTGTATACGTTCCATCGTACGTTTTGCTTTCTTCAGGTTCAGCATAACACCGTTGTACTCGTGACCGAGAAGGAGTTCGCCAGCGTTCTGGTAGTTGTGGTCGTATACCTTTATGGTGGGTTTACCGAAGTTGGTGAACTGCAGCAGTAGCTTCTTCTTGACGCTTTCGGCGTCAGTACCCGACGCGTGGTACTGGCCCGTCGCCTCGCTGTACTCGTACGCGAAGTAGCTGTACTCATCCACGAACTCCTGGGACAGGAACTCGTCGATGAAGGTGACGTCGTTGTGTGTCGCCCTCACCGCCAGCATACGGTTCCATCCTTCCAGGAAGTCCACGTCCCTTAGAGCCTCCTCTACTGACCCGTAGACTGCGTCGTCGAAGACGTACCTTCCTATCTCCTCGATATCGGAGAAGTTGGTACGTTCCAGGAACCCCCGGTTCTGGCGTTTCAGCAGACTGTAGTTCCGTCTCGCCAGACCCTCTCTAGAAAGCAGTTTCCAGGGATACCTGTCTATCTCGGTTTCGTCGAGTTCACCTGAAAGCGCCCTGTCGAGACTCTCGGAGTCCACAAACTCTTCTGATTTCTCCATCTCAGCTAGATCTTCGTAGTTTTCGCCCGATAGAGATCCGAGTGGATATGGAGGTTCGAGATGGTCGAGTACCTCGTCGAACTCTATCTCGTCATAGAAGTTGGACGGGTTAACGCCCTCGATCCGCAGCAGCTTGTCTATGATTTCGCGTCGGTTTGCGTCGTTCTCGATGTACTCCCAGAGCTCCTTCCCCAGCTTGTACGGATTCATTCCCTGGCTTCCCAGTACCTTCGCCTGGTGTTCGGCGTACGTCAGGATCTCGTCGTCGTCCGCGAACGCCTCGTCCCCCATCATCACCGACTCCCAGAACGCCGACCATCCTTCGTTCATCACTTTCGTCATCTTCTGTGGGGCGAAGTAGTAGGACTCCTTCCTAAGGATCCGTATAACGTCCCGTTGCCAGTCCTCCATCTCGACGGCTTTCCCTTCGGAACGGTCGTACGCTTTTCCGTAGTTCGCCAGGAACAGCAATAGGTCCTTTTCGGGCTCCATCGCGAAATCCGATTCGGGGCGCTGACTCTCTATCCATTCGTCGCTGAATATCTCGCCCTTTACGTCATCCGAGATATCCATTTCCTCTAACTTCTCCTCGATCTCGGCGACCTCGGTTTCGGGTTCGGTCTCTACCGACGTCTCCCTACCGATGTCGTGGTACTGGTCGATGTTGTCCTCGATACAGAGGACGTTGTCGATCCATCTCTCCACCTCGTCGACATCTATATCGGGGTCCTCCATGTAGCTCTCTATCTGACGGGCGTTCCTCGCCATGATCGCCGCCGCCGAGACGTCCTCGGTGAACATCCGGAACCACCGGTTGTTCTTGAAGAAGTCGGCGTGACCCTCGACGTGGGTAATGACTGCTTTCTGGTCGGCCATCTCGTTCGACACCTGGAGGTAGGCGTGTGCCGGATCGTCGTTGATCACCAGTTCGTATATACGGCTGGGGGTGTACCGCGCCTTCTTTTTCTGCTGGTCGTACTGCATACCCCAACGCCAGTGTGGATACCTCTCCTGGAATCCACCGTATGCCGCTAGCTGGTTAACCTCGTCGTAGTCCACGATCCAGTACTTGACGGGATACGGATTGAGTCCGAGCTTCCTGGCAAGAGATTCGGCATCGTCCGCCACCTTCTGCAGTCCGGTGGCGGCGTTCTCTTTCTCCAGATTCAGGGCAACTTTGGAGTTGGTCATCGTATCACCCTATCTTTCAGGAAAACGTTGGTAGAACCGGCCTCCGGTTCGCTGGAACCGGTCCCTGAGTCCCTCCGTCTCAGGGTTCCGCCGTACTTTGTGTATTTCACGCGACCACCCTCTCTTCCTGTGTTTCGCTCGCCCTCCTTAGCACCTTCTTGACGGCTTCCATAACCTCGTCGTTCGAGTTTACGTCGGCGACAACGACGTTGCCGTCCTCCCCGAACTCCTCCCTCAGTTTTTCACCATGTACGGCGTGGCTCGAACCTCCAGAGGGTTGGGTTTCGACGTATCCATGGAGGTTGGCGTCCATCTCCCGCATCGCGGGCACTACCTTGTTCTCGGTATCGTTGCTGGAGTTTTCTCCGTCCCCCGCAGCGAAGACGTACCTGTTCCAGTCGCTCCACGGATACCGGTTCTCCAGAATCTCCTTTACTAACTCGTACGCCGACGAAATCTTCGTTCCTCCGCCGGACTTCAGTCCGAAGAAGTCCCTCCTTTCGACCTCCCAGGCGTCGATGTCGTGTGCGATGTAGACGAACTCGGCTTCCTCGTACTTGCCCTGGAGGTACCAGTCGAGAGGCGTAAACGTCCTTTCCACGAGTTCCCTCTTGTCCTGACCCATCGATCCCGACACGTCCCGTATGTTGACGACTACGACCTTGCTCTCCCGTTCCTCCACCGTCTCGGGATAACGGTAACGTTCGTCCTCCTGCCTGAACGGAACGTGTTTCATCTCCCTCAGGAACTCCGACATCGGTTTCCTGTCGCAGTTCTGCGTCATCTCCTCGATGTCTCCCCACCTGCTTTTCTCCTCGATATTCCGGTAAGCCTCCTCTATCCATTTCTTCGAGACGTTTATCCTCTCTTCACGAGCCCACTCATACACTCTCTCGGGTCCCCAGCCATCCACACGTAGAGCCTCACGTACGTAGTCGGGGTCGAACTGGCTGGCTATTTTTCTCTTGAGTCCACGTTTGAACATCCTGTCGAAGTCGAGGGTACTCGATGGCCCGGAGCGGACGATATCCGTGAGGTCACCCTCTTTCTCCTCCACCACCTTCTTGCCCTTCGGCTCGAGGTCGAGTTCGAACTCCTCGTCGAGCTCACGGGCGAACTCCTCGGGATCCATCTCGTAGTAGCCATGTTCACCCTCCTCCTCTCCCGGTTCGCCTTCCTCCTCACCCTCGGCCTCCTCGGGCTCGCCAACGGGTTCACCATCCTCGGGCTGCGGATCCCCCTGCCCCACACCCCCCATGTCGGGTTTCAGGTACTCGAACTCGGGGAGACGGACAATCTTGATGGGTATACGTATCTTGTTCGGGAGGCTTTCACCCATGTCGCCGTACTGGATGAAGTCGGATAGATCCTCCCGACGCTCTTCCCCCACCTTTCTATACCGGTCGAGGTCGTTTCTCAGTCCCATGTATATCCCTCCATAGCACGATCCTCCATCACGCGTTTCGATGTCAACGCAGCCGACGCCCGCGTGTAGTCGTACATATCCATCATGTTCTCGATAGTCATCTCCTTCACGCGCTCTGTCTCCGTGTTGGCGGGGGGATCCTCCCACTGCGAAGGATCGAAGTCCTCGTACAGACGATGCACGTCCTCCCAGCTGTAACTCGACAGAACCTGCTCTATTACCGGGATCTCCCTGGGATCCACGTCGTCCAGGTCGAAATCCTCGGTCCTTTGCTGCCAGGCGTGGACGTTCATCGCGGTAACGATGTTCTCCCTCCTGAACTCCTCCACCTCGCTGCTGGGCTCTTCGCCGTCGTAGTCGGATTCGTCGAACCTCCCGAGATCCTCTATCTCGAACACCTTCATCTTGAGGTCGTCTGGCGGCACCTCCTGCCCCCTCTCGTTCACGACCATTCCGTCCTGAACCCAGGCGAACACGTGTTCGACGTACTCTGCCACCGTCTCATCCTCCACCCTCTTGTCACGCATAAGTGCGTCTAGGACGTCTCTCTCCTGTTTGTCCTGGAGGTAGCTGAATATCTGGTCCAGCCTCTGGCGGAACTCCTCCCTCTCGCTCTTGGAAAACATCGGTTCGTCGTCGAGAGCTTCACTCATCTCCATCAGGATATCCTCAGGCATGACGACATCGGATACGTCGTACTCTGTGTGGCTTCTCCCGCTCTTCTCGTAAAGCAGGTCTGCGACTATGTCCCTCGTATACGTGACTGGGATTCCTGTAACACCGTCCCGTGTTCCGTCGTCGAACTGGAAGTCACTTTTTTCGAGACGGTCGTCGCCCCGTTTGATGTATCCCTGGTCGAAAAGTACGGCTTTCTCAACCAGATCGATGTCGGCTTCGGTGTCTACGAGACGTGTAACGACGCTGTACATCGCCGCTGCCTCTACAGCGTGGGGTGCTATCTCCCGCTCCCGGACCTCCGTGACACGTGTGACCTTGAGAAAGATCGGGCTCCGCATCCTCCGTGCGATCTCCTCGTAGTTTTCGGTCTCCCACACCCCGGTTCTGTTAGTGATCTCCCGTCTCAGGAGATCCACCTCTAGACTCAGGTTAGTGAGGTATCGGAAGTTGTGTTTCTCGAGACGCCTTTTCAAAGCCTTCAATGGATCTTTCTCAACCATCTCGCTTTTACTCTCCAACTGGCTCTCGAGGTCGGGGTTCGATATCACGAGCAACAGAGTGTCTATATCCATCCTGATGCCCTTGTCGAGCTTGACGGTCTCCTCGTCCGAGACGTTGAGCAGTCGCTGTAAAAGATCGGCATGCTGTATAGCGTCCTCCACTATCGAAAGAACCCCGTTACCCTGGGAGACGACGCCGTCGTAGCTAAACGCCTGCGGATTTTTACGTCCCCGGCTGTCAAGCTTCTGCAACATTCCCTGCATCCATACACCCACGAGACGCTCCTTCGGAGCACCCGCGTCCTCGCTGTGGAGAACCCCGATGCCGTCACCGACATCGACGACGTGGTTCTTGACCCTGAGATGTTTCGGATCCGTTACGGCGGAGAAGATACGGCTGGTTCCCTGGCGCCTGTACTTCTCCTCCAGGTAGTTGTAAGCCTCCCTGCTGAACGGATCGAGGTCTCCGGGGATCTCGACATCGACGTGGCCGTCACTGTTCTCGTTCAGGGTCTCGACCAGTTCTCGCCTCACGTCGTCGGGAAAGACGGCTAGTGGGTTGACCTGTACCGGTGAGGTGTACCAGTTGTCTTCCTTGTCGCTACCCCATTCGTGCATGCTCGAAACGTTCCACTCCACCGTGAACCGACGACCCTCGGGGGTCTTGCTGAACTCCCGGAGACCGTTTATGAGACATCTCTTGAACTCGCTCTTACCAGTCGCCGTCGGGCCATCGACCCATATTATCTTCTCGTCCTTCCCCCTCCCGCTCGCTATACTCCTGAGGGTATCGACGAACCTGTTCAGTACATCGGTGTTTCCGAGTATCGCGTGTTCGCCGTCGTTCTTCGGGTCGTCGAAGAACCTGTACCGTTTCTTTCTCTCGCCCTCCTCTATAACGGTCCTGACGCCCATCGACTCCACGGCGTCCAGGAGGTACTTGGCGGACTGGCTCGCCAGTGAGGGGTCCTCCAGCACCTCGTCGACGAAGGTGGCGAGGTCTATTGGTTCACGGTACGCGGTGTCGAGGGAGTCGTCACCTCTATCTATCCATTTCTCACCGTTACCGTCAATGTCCGAACTCTTCCTGGCTCTGTCTGAACCTCTTCTCATCTCGACAGATCACCTCTCAGTTTTCGTGGATAGAGCCGGATTCCGATCTCCACGTCACTCTTCCTCCTCCATCTCACTTCGGGCGACTTCTGCACCCGCGAACTCCAGTACCTCCCTTGCACCTCCCTGGCTGTAACCGCGTTTTTCGAGCGCCTCGATCCACGCCGACTTCTCCTCGTCGTCCGTATCTCCGCTCGAAACTAATGCACTGAAGTTGATGTTGTGTTTCTTGTCCTCCCACATCTTACGTTCGAGGGCACGGCGGAGACGTTCGTTGTCCTGGGGTTTGAACGTCGAACCCTCACGCGCGCGCCGGGACACCCAGTTTGAAACCTCCTGTCTGAAGTCGTCCTTCCTGTCTTTCGGAATATTTAGCTGCTCCTCGACGGCACGCATGAACGACTCGTCGGGCTCCTGCTGTCTGCCCGTGAGTTCGTCCTGAACAGTAGCGTCGTCGATGTACGCCATGACGTGATCCATGTACTTCTCACCCTGCTTCTGTATCTCCTCGACGTCGTAGGCGAGGGCGTGGCGTACGTCCTCGATGGCTCTTTCCTTGTACTCCTCACGCACCTTCTCGAGGTACCGGTGGTAGGTCTCGAACTTCTCCGCCTCGATCGAGGCGTGGGTCTCGATGTTCTCCTCGAAGTAGTTGAAAAGCATCAGGGGCGACAGGTAGTTTTTCTCCCTGTGGGTCGAATCCATCACAGCCTCCGCTATCTCGTCTCCTATAAACCGTGGGGAGACGCCGTACATCGCCTCGCCCTCCTCGCTCGTCTCCTCCGCCTCGTCCCTCAGCTTCTGGACGTCGATGTCACTGGTGTCCCTTTCCTCGCCGTTGTACGCCTTTGCCTTCTGCAGGATATCGATCGATTCGTCGTCGGGCTCATGTATCCGTGTCAACACGCCGAAAAGACCCGCCATCTCGAGGGTGTGGGGTTCGATACTCATGTTGGGCAGGTCGGCGTTCCCGAGTAACTTCCTGTAGATCCTGGCTTCCTCCTCGTACTCGAGGACGTAGGGGAAGTCGATTCTCTTGGTCCTGTCGTTGAAAGCCTCCATCTTCTCGTCGCTCTTCTTGTCGAGATACTCCGGCATGTTGGTACGTCCGACGATCACCTGATCGATGTCGATACGTGGGTTGTTCTTGGGTTTGATGGTCTGTTCCTGTGTCGCGTGGAGGAAGTCGTACAGGAACTCCCTCTGCAGCTTCAGGAGCTCCTCGCCGCTGAAGATGCCTCGGTTGGCGTTACAGAACGCCCCCTTGTAGTCGAAAGCCCTCGGGTCGCTTTCGCCGTAGATTGCTATCTTTGAGTAGTCTACGTCACCAGTTAACTCGGTCTCGTCCTGGTTCTTCTTGTCCTTGGGTTCGAACGTCTCTATACATCTTCTCTGGTTTTCGTCGGCGAGCAGACGTACTACCTCGACGTGGTTCTCTAGAACCTTCTCCAGGTCCTCGTCGTAGTAGGCGAGCAGACGGTCCATGTAGAACTCGCTCTCCGGGTCGAGCGACTGCTCGTTCCGTATGGTGTACGGCGCATCCAGGTTCTCGTTTATCTCCTCCAGAACTTCCTGCCTCTGTTTTTCGGGTAGAAGTACCAGGGGTTCCTGATGCATGGGGGACTCTACGGTGTCGTCTACGGGGTCCTGGTCCTCTATCACGTCGGTGAGGTCGGTCCATCTGAATGTATACATCCTGCCTTCGTCCCTCATGGTATAGTCCTCGAAGTACCGCCGGACCTGACGGTCGAAGTCGCTTTTACCGCTACCAACCGGGCCGAGAAGTAGTTTTATACGTTTCTCGGGTCCAAGACGTCGGGAGCCGCTCTTTATCTTGTTGACGAACTCGTGTATCGCCAGATGTATCTCGTCTCCGTAGAACTCGTTCTCCCCTTCATTGAGAGGGTCCTCGCTGGCGATCTTGTACTTGACCACGCCGGTGTCCTCGTCGTACGTCTTGCCGTAATGGTCGAACATGTCGGCGACCCTCTGGTTGGCGTTCCGCGCAATCTTGGGGTCTTCGTATACGGCGTCGAGATACCAGCTAAAGCTCCTGGTCTCGCGGAGGTCGGGAGGTATCGACTCTCTGTAACTTTCGCTGATCTCCTCGATGGTTCTCGACTTTGTTTTTTCACTCATTTTTTGGTTTTTCACTCACTCCTCTCGGTTTTCTTACTCACTCCTTTGTATGTCTTTCTTACACCGGATTTACAACCGTTCGGCTACCGGTAGCTGGGTTTACTCCGAAAACTTTAACCGTTGGAATTATTTACGTATACGTTATGTAAATTTAAAAGGATTTGGTGGATGCTATCTCTCTTACAAAACACCTCTGTTAAATCGTTGAAGTTCGGTGGTTTTGGGTCCAGTAACGAAGAACCAGTTAGAAAGGATTTTCAACCGCGGTACGAAAGACAGTACCAAACAATGGAAGACGAGTACCGACTGGACTACTTCGAGGAAAAAGGGTTCGTCAGGAACTCCTGTCCGGGGTGCGGTAGGCATTACTGGACCAGGGATCCCGACAGTGAAAACTGCGGCGAACCCCCGTGTAGCGACTACAGCTTTATACACAACCCTCCTTTCGAAGAGTCCTACGAGATAGACGAGATGCGGGAGGAGTTTCTTTCTTTCTTCGAATCCCGCGAACACACCCGTATCGATCCATATCCCGTCGACGCCTCCCGGTGGAGGGACGACGTACTTCTGACTCAGGCAAGTATCTACGACTTCCAACCCCTGGTGACGGGTGGATACGCACCACCTCCCGCCAACCCGCTCTGTATCAGCCAACCCTGTATCAGGATGCAGGATATCGATAACGTGGGGAAGACAGGTCGCCATACCCTGGCGTTCGAGATGATGGCGCACCACTGTTTCAACAGCAGAAGCGAAGGCGGACCTTACGAGGGTGAGGAGTACTGGAAGGAGGATACTGTTAGGTTCTGTGACGAGTTCCTGGAACACCTGGGCGCCCCGATGGACGAAATAACATACGTCGAGTCTCCATGGGTCGGCGGAGGAAACGCCGGACCTGCCTTCGAGGTAATTCTGAGAGGTGCCGAACTCGCCACCCTAGTATTCATGGATATGGAGCAGGATCCCGACGGCGACGTAGAGATGAAGGACGGCAACCTTTACAGCAAGATGGACAACTATATCGTGGACACCGGATACGGTCTCGAACGACTTACCTGGGTCTCCCAGGGAACCCCGACGGTGTACGAAGCCATCTATCCCGACATGGTGGAGCTTGTTCTCGAGAAAGCCGGGATACAGCATAGCGCCCGGGAGGACGAGATACTCAAGGACGTAGCCAGGGTGGCGGGAAAACTCGACACCGACGAGGTCGAGGATCTGGAGGAGATGCGTCGGCAGGTAGCCGACGACGTCGGCATGTCCCTGGAGGAGTTAGACGAGGTTCTCAAGCCTCTCGAAAACACGTTCGCTATTGCCGACCATTCCAGGGTCCTCGCCTACATGCTGGGCGACGGAATCGTTCCCAGCAACGTCGGCACCGGGTATCTTGCACGTCTCGTGTTACGTCGGACCATCAGGCTGATGGACGAGATAGATATCGAAACATCTCTAAGCGACCTGGTGACTATAGAGGCGGAGAACCTCGGCTACAAAGACCTCGATACGATCACGGAGATGGTGGATGCCGAGGTCGAAAAGTACCGCGACACACTCGAAAGAGGTGAGAGGTTAGTCAGGAGGGAAGCCGAGAAGTACGCCGAGGGTGGAGACGGTGAGATACCTGTGGAGGCACTCGTCGAGTTCTACGACAGCCATGGACTCCATCCCGAGATAGTGGAGGAGGTCGCGGAGGACGAGGGTGTAGATGTCGAGAA
Organism: Halobacteria archaeon; assembly: GCA_042218125.1. Lineage (GTDB taxonomy): Archaea > Halobacteriota > Halobacteria > Halobacteriales > Halorutilaceae > JBDGRN01. The sequence continues at coordinate 67,829 of JBDGRN010000016.1, forward strand.
ACCCGACGACTTCTACTCAAAGATAGCGGAGAGACACGAGGACCGGGAGAAGGCGGACCGGGTACAGGAGTTCTCCGTCAACGAGGAAGACGTTGAAAACCTCCCGGAAACAGATAGCCTGTACTACGAGGACCCCGAGAGGTCGAAGTTCGAGGCTGTGGTGCTCGACGTCTTAGACGCCGCCGACGACGGATACAACGTCGTACTCGACCAGACTTTGTTCTACCCGGAGGGCGGTGGTCAGCCCCCAGACACGGGTGTGATAGAGAACAGCGAGGTGGTACACGTAGACGACGTTCAGGAGGTGGATGGAGTGATTCTCCACCATACCGACAAGGATCCGGGAAGCGGGGACGTTGTGACTGGCCACGTCGACTTCGGGAGGCGGTCGTCGCTGATGAAACACCATACCGCGACCCATATCGTTATAGACGCAGCACGGAAGGTTTTAGGAAGCCACGTCAGACAGGCTGGTGCACAGAAAGGGGTGGATAGCTCCAGGATCGATATCACCCACCACAAACGGATCTCGGAGAAGGAGCTACAGGAGATCGAGATGGAGGCTAACCGTACGGTCATGGAGAACATACAGGTACAGGATAAATGGCTCGACAGACATGAAGCCGAGGACACGTACGGATTCGGTCTCTACCAGGGCGGTATACCGGCGGGCGAGGAGATACGTATAATAGAGGTTGACGAAGACGTACAGGCATGTGGCGGAACCCACGTGAACAGGAGCGGTGACGTCGGATACATAAAGATACGTAACACCGAACGTATACAGGACGGCGTCGAGAGACTCGAGTTCTCGGCGGCCGAAAAAGCGGTAGAGGCGGTGCAGAAGATGGAGAGCTACCTCGATGAAGCCAGCGAGGTCTTCGGCGTACCGTACAGCGAGGTACCCGACAGTGCACAACGGTTTTTCAGGGAATGGAAGGAACGTGGCAAGGAGCTACAGGAACTCAAGAGCGAGCTAGCGGAGGTACGTACGATGGAGGCGGAAGAGCTAACTGTTGAAGGAGTCCCTGTCGTGGTTGAACGTATGGATGGCGATATAGACGAGGTACGTGCCGCGGTAAACAAGTTCGTCGACGAGGGCAAGGTCGCGGTTCTCGTGAGCGGAGACTCCGACGGAAAGGTAGTGGCGGGTGTACCCGACGACGTCGATCTCGACGCCGGAGATATAGTCGGTGAAGTAGCACCGGTTCTCGGTGGAGGTGGTGGCGGATCACCTGATTTCGCACAGGGCGGCGGACCTGAGGGAGGGAACGCTGACGAAGCCGTCGATGAAGCTCGTGAGGTCGTCAAGGGAGGGCTGCAGGATGGATGAATTAGAGTGCATAGAGTGCGGGAAACGTTACAGGGACGACGAACCCCACTACACGTGCAGCTGCGGAGGTCTTTTGGAAGTGATGTACGACGAGATTCCGAGCAGAACGGACTTCACGGGTCCCTTAGGCGTATGGAGGTACCAGTCTATACTTCCGGTCGAGAAAAAGGAGGTTTCCCTACAGGAGGGCGGTACGCCGCTCTATGACGCCGAGAAGCTCTCGGACGAGATAGGTGTCGACATCCACGTTAAACACGAGGGCATGAATCCCACAGGAAGCTTCAAGGACCGGGGGATGACGGTGGGGGTATCGAAGGCGATTGAGCTTGGGATCGAAAGGGTGGCGTGTGCTTCGACGGGTAACACGAGTGCAGCCCTCGCCGCGTACGGCGCTGCGGCAGACATTCCAGCCGTAGTGCTCCTGCCTAAGGACAAGGTGGCTCTAGGAAAGGTGGCGCAGGCTTTGATGCATGGAGCCAACCTGATTGAACTGGACACAAACTTCGACGACTGCCTCACCATCGTCACCGAACTCGCCGACGAGGACTTCTTCTACGTCCTCAACAGCGTAAATCCCTACAGGCTCGAGGGGCAGAAAACGATTGCGTTTGAGGTCCTGGAACAGCTCGACTGGACCGTACCCGACCGGGTCGTTCTTCCGGTAGGTAACGCCGGTAACATCAGCGCTATCTACAAGGGATTCAGGGAGTTCCGTGAGGCCGGGATTATAGACGAGATACCAATGATGACGGGCGTTCAGGCGGAGGGAGCGTCACCTCTCGCCCTCGCTGTAAAGAAGGGGGGTCCGTTGTCGCCTTTCAACGATCCGGAGACTAAGGCGACGGCGATACGGATAGGTGACCCGGTGAACGCGCCGAAAGCAAGGATTGCTATAGACGAGACGGGTGGAACAGCCACGAAGGTTTCCGACGACGCGTTGATGGATGTCCAGGCAAAACTCGCTCAGCTCGAAGGAATAGGGGTCGAACCGGCTAGCGCAACCTCCGTCGCAGGGGTACGGAAGCTATACAGGGAGGGCGAGATAGACTCCAGTGAGGAAGTTGTATGTGTTGCTACCGGACATCTCCTCAAGGATCCGGATGCAGCCCTCGAGGTCGATAACTCGCCAATAGAGACTGAAGCCACCGCTGAAGGTGTGAAAGACGTACTGGCAGATCTTTAGGACGCGTACTGATTTTAAGTTTAATGTTTTTTAATTAAATAAACTCGTCTAGAGCCGAATATCCGTTTGTTTGGTGTTTGTTGGTTCGATGTCTGATGTGTTGATGTCTGTTGGTTTGTGGTTTGTTGGTTCGATGTCTGATGTGTTGATGTCTGTTGGTTTGTGGTTTGTTGGTTTGGTTACTACTGGTTCGAACTCTTCACCATCTTTCCAACAACCGCGATTACGGCGCTGGAGGTTAGTACAGCCGCACCCCAAAGTATCCCCCAGATCGAGTCTTGGTAGGTTATACTCGATATCTCTCCGCTGTATAAACTACTGATGAGGTGAATAATCGGGGTAAAAAGGAGGACGGTTGCGATCATGTACAACGCCGTACCCACGACGTCACTTCCTTTGGTCTTGTATACGAGAAAGGCGTAGGTCACCACCAGGGTTAATATGAAAGCAACTGCTGCAGGTATATCTCCGACTCCGTACAGCGCGTAGGCGGCGGTTATTGCCGTCGCTACCGCCATGATGAAGGAAATCACTTTGGGTTTCTTCCTCACTGGAGGCTGTGGTTTCTTTCCTGCATCCACACCATCCACCATGGGTTCGTAGGCTTCTCTCCCGGCTTTCTCGCCTCTACTTTTGGAGTCCATAGTAGCAACCGTATCCGTTCAAGGGAGATAGCTTTCCCTTAAGTAAATATCTTCTTACCAAGGGGTTTTTCGGGTTTTATATCTATTAGAGAGCTTTTCGGGTAATGTATCTACTACAGAGGCCTCCGGGTTACGTACAGATCACACGAAAAAAGAGCCGAAAATCACGCTTTTTTAAACCTGAGCGTTACCTCGTTCCCCGACGGGGAGTTTTCGGAGTAGGCTACCGAGCCACCGGAGTGTTTCATTATGTTATAGACCAGCCAGAGACCGACGCCCTTGCCGTGGTGTAACGGTTTTGTGGACTCCCCAAGGAGTAGAGATACCTCCTCCCCCATGATCTGAGATCCGTTATCTGTTACGGTGACTGTAACGTACTGGATACCATCGTCAACGGATACGTCTACCTCCAGGTTTTCTTCTTCTCCGTCAGTAACCGCTTTTTTGAGGAGTTCGTCCAGGGCTTCACCTATCTTGGACACCGCCTTCGCCTTCGAGTCTCCTGACGGTGGATGGTACTGGATGGTTGCGTCAGATTTCTCCCGCCAGTCCTCGACCGCGTTTTCGGCTGCCCAGTCAAGGTCGTGTACAGCTATGGTTTTATCTGTTAATGATTTCACCACACGACGATCGGTCTCGGTCGTCTCATCGAGACTCCACGTTAGATTTTCAATCCTCTCTGCAAAAGCCATAACCTGACTACCTTCCTCCGCATCGTCCTGGATTAACTCGGCGTAACCCGTGATTGTTGAGAGTTTGTTACGTACGTGATGTCTCAGTACACTGTCCATTACTTCGAGGTGGTTCCGGTTTTCCTCCATCTCTTTCCTTTTCTCCAACTCGCTGGTTCTGTCGAGCACAACCATGTAGAGGTAGTTGTCGTCGCCGATCTGGAACTTCGTCGAATGTATACCAACCGCCTTCCTACCGCTCTTACCCGAGATGTAGATAGGCTCTCCATCTATCTCGGTCACGCGGAATGACTCGGCAGTAATTCCCGGTTCTCCGAAGGATTCGGCGCCAGTCTGCGCCTTGAACAGTTCACGTCCTACATTCCCGTCCTCAAATATATCGGGGAACTCCCTCCCTGTCAGTTCGTGTTTACTTCTTCCGAGATCCGTTACTGGACTGTTAGCCTCCACTATCTCTCCAGTATCAGTCTTTACCACGAGTACCGGATCCGGGTTGGTGTGTACGAGTGTTTCGTACTTCTCTTTCTCCGTCTCCAGTTCCTCTACGTCATCGACCTCTTCCACATCCTCACCTTCCTCTCTAAGAAAAAGAGTTACACCGGCGTCCTCTCCTCCGTTACTCCCTGGGAAGGTCTGGACCTTGTAAACTCCATCTATAGAGTCGTCGTCGAGTATAAAAGAGGTATTCAGTCCGGAGGAAGCGGCCTCGGCGACAACGGTCTCGTACCTCTCGTTTAAACTGTCCGCCACCGATGACATCCTCTTACCCGATGCCTCTTCGATACCGATGTCCAGGATTTTTTCAGCTTCCTCGTTCATGTAGATGCATCTCCGCGAACCGTCCAGACCGACGATACCGCAAGAGAGACGGTCCAGTACTTCACTAATGTCTACACCGTTCCCAGAGGGCTCCATCGCCCAAAATAAAGAGCTTTAATGTATAAACATTACTTCCGTTTCCGCGATCATAGCTTCAAGATCCTCTACAGAGATACAGCGAGAGTGCCTCGGAGCTTGACTCCGAGGTAGTTCACGTTTGGTTGAAGCTCTGAGCGCAGAATCCGTATGTAATTCAGCTCTATTTCTCAGGGTTTTATGCAGTAAGACGTGTTACCTGAAAGCGATTGATTATGGAGGAAGGAAGTGAACAGTTTCTCGAAACCCTTATTGAAACACCGAGTCCGTCGGGTTTCGAGGAGTCCAACCTACTGAACTGGAGGGAGAGGGTGGAGGGCCAAGTCGACGAACTCGAGACCGACGCCTACGGAAACACTACAGCAACCCTTAACCCCGGATGTGAAACCAGCGTCGTTCTTACGGGACATGTCGACGAAATCGGCTTCATGGTTAACCACATAACCGACGACGGTTACATATACCTCAAGAAGATCGGCGGCGTTGACCTGGGGGTCGCGCAAGGTCAACGCGTCATGGTTCACGGAGACGGGGACGTTCCCGGAGTTATAGGACGCACGCCGGTACATCTCCAGGAAACCGAGGATGAGAAGCAGCCCGAAATTGACGATATTTACGTGGATGTCGGGGCGGAGGATGCAGACGACGTCCGTGATATGGGTATAGAGGTGGGTGATACCGCGACGTACGACGTCGGTTTACAGCAGCTGGGTAACGACGTTGTCGCCGGAAGAGGTCTCGACAACCGTATCGGTGTCTGGGTAGTGGCGGAGGCTTTGAGACAGATCGACGGCGACGAACTCGACGTCACTGTCCACGGAGTTGCGACGGTCCAGGAGGAACTCGGCCTCCGTGGTGCAAAGATGTCGAGCTACAGCATCGACCCGGATGCTGCATTAGTCGTGGACGTTACCTTCTCGACCGACGTACCCAAGGTCTCTCCTGAGAAACACGGGGTCGTCGAGCTAGGTGAGGGGCCCTCATTGAAACACGGTAAGGAAAACCATCCTGCACTCGTCGAGGGGCTAGAGGAGACTGCCGACGAACTCGAAGTCGACTTACAGCACGAAGCGATTCTCTCTCATGGGGCTACCGACGCCGACGCCTTCTTCGTTTCACGGGGAGGGATCCCGTCCGTCTTCGTCGGAGTACCGAACAGAAATATGCATACACCCGCTGAACTGGTTAGTACCTCGGATCTCGAGGACGTCAGGGATCTGTTCACTGGTTACGTGGAGAACCTCGATTCCGACGTCGAGTACTCCAAGATATAGGGGTAGATTGGTGGTAACTTGTCGGGTAGGTGGTAACTTGTCGGGTAGGTGGTAACTTGTCGGGTAGGTGGTAACTTGTCGGG
>JBDGRN010000016.1:74052-78672 GCA_042218125.1 Halobacteria archaeon
TAGACTGTTACTTACCTAATTTACCAGGTAGACGGTAACCTACTAGATTGGTTGCGGTTCCCAAGTAGGTACAGTATCCCAGTTTTTTGTACCGTACTATCAGTTCGTTAATTCGGTGTGGAAACTCATGTTTAAGTTCTTGTATGTTAATTAATACTGTATGGAAGAAGGTGAGCGCGTACCGGTAGGCATAGAGGGTTTCGACGAGATGTCTAACGGTGGGTTTCCCGGAAACTCTGTAAACATAGTGACTGGTAAGGCGGGTGCGGGAAAGACTACTTTCTCCACGCATTACGCGCTCGCGGGCGGTGAGGACGAAACTGCGCTCTACATAAACGTCGACGGCCTCCGTGATGCGGTTTTACGTAATGCAAGACAGTACGATATGGGTATCGAGGAAGCCGTTGAGGCTGGTGACCTGTATCTTGAGGACTACGAGACGGTGCTGGCGGAACGTGGCGAGGAGATTACGGGGTTTAGGGACCTGAAAAGGGTGGTAAGCCATATGATAGAGGAGCTGGGGATTACCCGGCTCGTGGTGGACTCGGTTGCGGGACTGAGTTTTGTTGGTGACTCCAGAACCCAGATAAGGGGAAGTATAATAAACTTTATACGTAAGATAAGGAGCCACGACGTCACCGCAGTACTGGTGAGTGAGTGCCACGGTGAAAGCAAAACGCGTTACGGTGTAGAGGAGTACATTGGTGACTCACTGGTCGTCCTGAGTATCGAGGAGGTTGACAACGGTCTAAAAAGATACGTAAGCATACCCAAAATGAGGTATACAGACCATGATACCTCATTCAGACCTCTGGAGATCAGTAATGAAGGCATGGTGGTCCACGAGGAACAGGTAGTTTTCTAAACCACCCCAACTGTTTTTGTACGGTGCAACTATGATGTGTTTATGGAACTTACGTTTTTAGGTACGGGTAGCGCCATTCCGTCGGAGAGGATGCAGAGCGGGCTGCTGCTACACGACCATCCCTTACTGATCGACTGTGGAAGCGGGGTACTACATAACCTAAACAGGACAGACGTGAAGCCTGACGAGGTAGGTGAGGTACTGGTTACTCATAACCATCTCGACCACGTGAACGACGTAATGGCTCTGGCTAAAGCTAACTGGCTTCTAGGACGCGACAGTCTGGATGTCTACGGACCCGGTGGAACTAGGGATACGATTGATTCTCTTCTCGAGGCTTACGAATATCTTGAGGAAAAGATCGATATAACGGTCCACGAGGTTACGCCCGGCGAGTCCATAGATATCAAAGGAACAGAGATAGATACCCTGGAAACCAGTCACAGCGTCGAATCGATGGCAGTACGTTATGGAAACCATTTCGTGTACAGCGGTGACACCGAACCTCTATCCGAGGTGGTGGAGTTCGCCCAAGACTGCAGCGTTCTTATACACGAATGTTCCTTCCCCGACGACGTCGAGGTCAGTAACCACACCCGTCCATCGGAACTGGGGCGGATACTTCAGGACTCCGAGATTCCCTACCTTTACCTGACACATCTGTATCCACACACGAGGAACAGGGAGTCCGGTATGATAAGAAAAATCAAGGAGAACTATGACGGACAGGTAAAAATAGCGAAAGACATGAAGAAGCTGTCGGCTTGACTACAGCCATTTTTACGCTCGTCTCACTGATGTAGTTTATTGCTTGGTCACGAGATCTACAGAAATCTAGCGAGAGTGCCTCGGGGCTTAACCCAGAGGTAGTTCACCTCAACGTTTGATCCGTACATCTACCACTTCTTAATTCTGGCAACGTAGAAACCACCTGTATCGTTCAGGTGGGGATATATCCTACTGGTTTTTTCTAGCTCCTTGGAGTAACATCGGTCCCTCCACTCCGTAACGCCGTTAACTGAACCGATCGGTAACTCTGGATCCAGTAGTTCGTAGTTTCCATCCACTCCATCCAGAACATGATCCACCACCTCCTCGTTCTCCTCGGGTGCGAATGTACAGGTCGAATACACTAGCTCTCCCCCCGGCTTTAGTAGTCCGAGCCCACGTTTGAGCAATCCCTTCTGTACCCCCTGGACCGCCTCCACGGTTTCGAGTGTAGCACCGTCACGCATGTCGGGGTTCTTCCTGCAGGTTCCCTCGGAGCTACATGGAGCATCCACGAGAACCGAGTCGAACCTCTCCCTGCCGGGAAACCTCCTCCCGTCGACGTTGGTTACCGCGACGTTCGTGGTGCCTAAACGGTCGGTGTTGTTACGTAGAGCGGCTATCCTGCCGATGTCGTCGTCGTTCGCGGTCACCGTCCCTTCGGACGCAAGTTCCGAAAGCTGAGTTGTTTTGTTTCCGGGAGCAGCACATAGATCGAGAACGTCGTCGTCCATTTCCGGGTCGAGAACCAGGGTGGGAAGCATGCTTACCTCCTCCTGTATATGAAGGTGGCCGAGGTAGTAGGGGAGGCTGTTACCAAGTTTTCTATTGCCCTCGTCTACGTAGAACGCGTCGTCGTTCCAGTCCAACGGTTCGAGCATTATTCCCGCCGACTTCGCCGCCTCTACGGCCTCTTCCCTGGTGGATTTCAGTCGGTTCACCCTCGCCGTCCTACCCAACGGTCTGTCTATCGTCTTCTGAAACCTCTCGAAATCAGGTATTATCTGTCTATAGCGATCCATCTGGTGTTTAGATCGAGTTTCCGCCCCCGGAGGTTCAAGCTGTCGGTAGCGCTCCGTGTCAGGCATCGTGAAAGTTAGCCGGTAAAGGTTCATGGATCTTTGGGATATATCCGTTCGATTCCATCCGAGAGTTTCGGTGGTTACAGCTAATCCACCCCTATATATTTCTGGATGTATAAATATAATTCAAGCAAATGTCAAATGCGGATAATGGTAAGATAAAAATAGACGACGAAAACATCGACGAAGGCTGTGCGTCGACAGGTGTTCCCGGAATAGACGAACTGACTGGTGGCGTGAAAAAAGGAAGCATTGTCTCCGTGGTTAGCCATCCTCTCGTAGCGAGCGACATGTTGTTGAAACAGCTGGCTTACAACGGCAGGGAGACGCGTTACCTGACAGCTTACCAGGAACCCGACAGTTTCAGGGACGAGGTGGAGAACCACGCCGACGGCGATCCGAAGTTCGACGAGGAATCCCGTTCATGGGTTACCGACATGCCGGACAAGGTTTCCGGAACTCCTCTGGATACCTGGCAAGATGACGTGGAGAACCAACCTATCGACGTCGTTCTGGAGCAGTTCGATGTATTAGTTGAGAGACTCAACGAGTTCAGCGACTTCATCTTCAACAGCAGGTCGATGTTCGAGGATACCGATTCGGTTCTATACCTCCACTTGAACACCGGGATGGGTGATTTTGACGCGAAACAGGAGGTAATGCTTTACGTCTCGGACTCGGTCTTGGTTATCGATCAGGACGAGGACAGGAATCCGTTTCTATCAGTCGCTAAGTTAAAGGCCAAGGAAAGCAGGGTGGAGACCAAGGACCTCGAGATATCGGATCAGGTTGAGCTAAGGGAAAACCCGGTGTAGATACTGACGGGTAGACTGCTGATCCCAAAGTAGTTCGTTTGCGGTGCTAAAGCTTGATTATAGTTTTTCTCTCAGAACTCTGTTCATAGTTTCAATCGGGGCTTCGAGGTCGGTCCATATCTCGAACGCCTCCGCTCCCTGGAGTACCAGCATCCAGGCTCCCTCGACAGTCTCGGCTCCGGCCTCGCGTGCCTCCCTCAGAAGCCTTGTCTCCAGAGGGGTGTAGACCGCGTCGAAGACAACCAGGTCCGAATGGAGGTGTTTACCCGGCACCGGAGTTTCGTCCTCCTTCATTCCGACGCTGGTGGCGTTAACGAGTACATCGGCTTCATCGACGGCATCTGAGAGTACATCTAGTCCGGCTCCGTCTGCCTCGAAGCCGTATCCCCGTATATCTGAGGCAAGCTCCCGGGCTTTTGAAGCCGTGCGGTTGAGGATCTTGAGGTCGACTCCGTTTCTCGCCAGTTCGAAGGAAATACCCCGGGATGCGCCGCCGGCTCCTACGACCACTACTCTTCCATCCTCTATTTCAGCCCCCGCTCTTTCGAGTGCACGTCTCGCTCCCGCGCCGTCCGTGTTGAAACCAAGTATCTTACCGTCCCGGAAGTCGAGTGTGTTCACTGCGTCAGTCATCTCCGCTAGCTCCCTGGTCTCGACGGTGTCGAGTTCAGCTACCGAACGTTTGTGGGGTATCGTTACGTTGAGTCCCTCGATCCCAAGAACCTCGGCTCCGTCTACAGCGGATTCAACGTCATCGGCGTCCACATGAAACCGTGAGTAATCGGCGTCGAGACCCCTCTCCTGGAAAGCTGCCACCTGCATAGGTGGGGACAGAGAGTGTTTGACGGGGTCACCGATAATTCCGTAAGTATGCATTGTTGGAAAACACTCGTGGTTTCCACATAACAGGTTTGGTTGGGAGTAATATCAGGATAGGTTAGGTGTAATACCAGGTTTGGTTGGGAGTAATATCAGGATAGGTTTAACACTGAGGTTCCGTTGGATGCAATGTTAAATACTCCTTTTCGTAGATTCACTCTATAAGGGGAGAGCGAGAGTACCACGGGTGACCTCATCCGTGGGTGAATCG
>JBDGRN010000029.1:0-5918 GCA_042218125.1 Halobacteria archaeon
CGAATTGATCGGCAACAAACTGTGTATCTAGTTCGTGGTCAACCACTCTTTTGCATATTTTCTTCACATCCTGTTGATCCAGCTTCACCTCATTTGCTTCGTCAGAACCGAGAAATTCCTGACGAAATCTTTTGCAGATAGCACATCAGTTCCTGGTTTACCAACCGGTTATATTAGCTGGAAAACCCAGGAGTAGCCGATATACGCGATTAGGAATATGGAAGAAAGTGCGTGTATAGAAGGTTTATCGAGTTCGTCGTCACCTCTCCTCCACTGAACCTGGATTGATCTGTAGGTAAAGGTGCCGCTGATGTACGCCGCAACCGCGAACATGAATGCGATAAATCCAGTGTGGGGTGCACCTCCGACGATCAACAGGATCGTTCCAATTACCGTTAGTGCGTTGAAGAAAACGTGGTAGAACTGTCTGTACATTACGTCCTCTCCTGACTCCTTCTGCTTCTTCACCTTCCTCCAGGCGATGTTACCGGTGATGAAAGATAGTACAGCGAGAATGAACACCGCAACCTTCAGAGTGAAGATTGATACCGGTACAATCGACGCGGCCATTGGTTCCATACTCAAAAATGAAGGAATGCCATTATATTAATTACGGATCGCCATACAGCACAGACAGATTAACTGCGGATTTATTGGTGTTCTTAACTCAATCTATCTTGGTAGAACAGGGTCAGTCCGGTTACGAATAGCCAGGGGGATCCTACGGGGAATACGAAGCTGTTTGGATGTCTTCCCAGACCCATCCAGAGCCGGAGTACCGAAAGGCTAGCAATCACGAAAAGGAGTCCAGCCATCCTCTTTTTACCGATATATACCGAGATAAGGGCTGCCGCTACCAGTATTACTGAGATATGCCAGAACCAGTAGAAACCAGAGAAACCCTGGGTCAGCTCAAATGTGTAGCTGTATATATCGACGAACCTGTGGCCGGAACTTGGCATACCGGCTCTGTTTCCGGGGAATATGTCTAAGAAACCTAAAGAGAAAAACACGGTTACGTACTTTCCACCGTATGAAGCGTATATCCAGGGTACCGCTGGTGAAAGAACCGCCAGGTATACACCGAGATTTCCGAGGTTCTTCCTGTCCATGGAGTTTTTTGTTACGGGTTCGGTTTGTTTCTGTTGAATTAAGTGGGAGTTCAGGTAACTGTTATGTGTTAAAAACCCGAAGTTATGTTTATAGAGTTGATTTCCAATGTCTGTAGAAGAGATATTCGACCATCTGCCATTTACAAACCACCTCGACATCTCGGTAACTCACGCTGATGAGGGTTACGCCGAGGGAAACCTGAAACTCGATTCCGATAAACACTCTTCGAATCCTCGTCGTATGATAGCCCATGGTGCTGTGCCGTTCGCGCTTGCCGATACGGTTGGGGGTGCTGCGGTAGTATCGCTTAACCAGGCACCTGCACCCACTGTCGATATGCGTATCGATTATATCAAGCCTGCAACCAGCGATCTGTACGCAGAAGCGAACGTTGAGAGGTTCGGGGATTCAAGCGCCGTCGTCGATATCGAGGTTTTAGACGATGAGTACATCGAGGTCGCAAAAGTTAGAGGTGTGTACAAGGTCAGCGGTTTCAAGGAGGATTCACCACATAAGTGGCATGAGAAAGACATAGAGGATGCGGGTATAGATCTAGATAGATGAATTCACCCACAGTTTTCTATTATCGTCCCCGGTTTCAACTTTCATCCCCGTTTTCAACTATCCTGGTTGAATGGATTGATTGAAATCTGGAAAGGTTAAAACGTCGAAGAGGTATTTTTGCTGTAATGAATAGAACGAACGCCAGTTTCTGTTTCGATGACTCCGTGGTTTTAGTAACGGGTTCATCGAGCGGTATAGGTGAGAGAACTGCCCGCGACTTCGCATTCGACGGCGCCAAAGTCGCTCTGTGTTCAAGGACTCACTCGGATGTTGAGGAAGTCGAGGAGGCTATAGAGAAAGACGGAGGTAATGCGGTGTCATACGGATGTGACGTACGTAACAGAGAAGACGTACGTGGTATGATAGAGGACGTCGCGGATGAATGGGGAACCGTCGATGTACTGGTGAACAACGCCGGCGTAGGTTTCGTCTGTGGCTTCCAAGATCTTTCGGAGAATGCCTGGGACTCCGTAGTTGATATTAATCTCAAGGGATGTTTCAACTGCACCCAGGCAGCAGGCAAGTATCTCCAGGAAGGGAGGGGTTCTGTAGTCAATATATCTAGCGTGGCGGGTGTATACAACTCGCCCTACATGTCACATTACGGTGCCAGTAAAGCCGCGATGGTTAACCTCACGGAGTCCCTCGCGGTAGAATGGGCGGAAACGGGAGTCAGGGTCAACTGTGTGGCACCTGGATACGTGGCTACTGAGGCACTCGAAAAACAGATGGGTGTAGAGGCCGATGAGATAGAGAGGGAGTCCGCCGACAGACGCGTCGGAACCCCGGACGAGGTTTCGGACATCGTAAGGTTTCTTGCATCGGATGGAGCGTCGTTTGTAAACGGTGAAACTCTCGTAGCAAGAGGTAAACCCACCACTCCCGCACGGCCCGGTGAACAGTAGCTAGATTAGCTATATTAGCACGGTAATTAGCTAGATTAATATATAGACTCCCTGGTGGTTCACTAACCTCGTCTAATTTTTGAGTCCGGGTTGATCTTTCAGACGGCGCTGATTCTTGGTATATTCCTGAATCCAAGTTGTACCGTGAATTTGGATTGATGGTTGGGTCCTTGTTGGTGCCTGTTTCTGGTTTAATCCGTGAATCTAGGGTTGGTTCGATCCGTGTGGATACGTGAATCGGTGATGATCCGGGAACTCTGATATGAAACAAAGTAATCATACATCGTCGGATGAGCCTGTTCTAAAACCGGGGTTCCGGATCAGCGACCAGGTTTTTTGGTGTCCGGATTCGTTAACACCTTTATGTTTCAATACCTGCTGATCCGAGCCGGTTTTTCCGTCGGCAAAATGGGTGGTTTTGTATGACGTACCGTGGTTCCGACCTGTTCGTAGACGCCCTCGAGGAGTACGGAGTGGAGTACGTCTTCGGCAACCCGGGTACAACCGAGATACCTGTCCTGGATTCGCTCGAAGGTAGCGACGTTCGGTACATCCAGGCTTTACACGAGGACGTCGCGGTGGGTATGGCGGCGGGTTACGGGAGCGCCATGCGGTACAAGAGCTTCCACAGCGACGTTAACCCTGTCGGTGTCGCCAACCTCCACGTCGTTCCTGGCTTGATGCATGGACTGAGTAATCTCCATGGAGCGATATACGCGGGTGCACCCCTCCTGGTTACAGCCGGCGATCACGGGCTCGACTTCGGTTACCAGGAGCCTATACTTTCGGGTGACCTGGTTAAACTCGCGGAGGACTACACGAAATGGAGCGCGGAGGTGGAGCATATCGACTCGCTAGCGGCGATGGTCAGGAGAGCCTTCAAGGTGGCATTAACCCCTCCGACGGGGCCGGTGTTCCTTGGTCTGCCGTTCGACGTCATGATGGAGGAGACAGATGAAAGGCCGGAACGTCTCGGCTCAATACCAGGGTTGGGTGGAGGCAGCGAGGACGATATCGAACTTGCGGCCGATATTATCGGTGAAAACGAGGATGTCGTCTTCGTGGTCGGAGACATGGTGGCGCGGAACGACGCCGTCGACCAGGTAGTGGAGCTGGCGGAGACAGTGGGTGCACGTGTTTACGGAGAGATATTCGCCTGTGAAGTCAACTTCCCTGTAGACCACGAGCAGTGGATAAACTTTCTTCCTCCGCAGGAGGAGTACGTAAACATCCTGCTCCAGTCGGACGTCGTCGCCTTCATCGGATGTTCCACAAACACGACTCTCTGGCGGACCAACCACCCGATAGTGGATCCTGACGTAACCTTTGTACATGCAGGCCCCGATCCATGGGAGTTGGGAAAGAACCGTCCCGCAGACGTCAGCGTCATAGGGGATACCGGGAAGATAGCCGCCGGAATTACGGAGAAGCTCGAAGACAGGATTGGGGACGACGAACTGGAGAGAAGGCTTGTGAAGGTCGAGTCGGCGAACGAGATGGTGGAGTACTACCTCGACGAAAAAATGGATGACCAGGAGTTCGTGGAGGGTAAGGTCGAGGAAAGTGATTCAATTGATGTTGGAGAGACCGATCAAGTAAAGGAAACCGGGGATGTCGATTCCGATAACGACGACTCCGGACACGTCTGTAGCAAGACTGAGTTAGCACAGGCATTGAACCAGGTTTCCGACGACGTCTTCCTGGTGGACGAAGGGGTTACGAGCAGGTACGCCCTGCTGACCAACTTCGATCTAGAACGGGAGAGCTACCTGTCGAGCAAGGGTGGAGGTCTTGGATACGGCTTACCCGCCGCCGTCGGGGTCGCAGTCGCGGTAGAGAGCGACCCAGAGGACGACAGAGATGTAGTTGGATTCGTGGGAGACGGAAGCTATCTTTACTATCCACAGGCAGTTTACGCCGCAGTGAGGCATGGCCTGGACCTAACCGTCGTGGTTTCCGACAACGACAACTACCGTATACTCAAGGACAACGCCATCTCCATACTGGGTGGCGGAGAGGAAGACCACGAGTTCCTTGGTATGGATCTCGTACCACCGATCGAACATGTAGACTCCGCAAGGAGTTATGGCGCGACGGCAGAAAAAGTGGAGTCGAGCGAAGAACTGGTTCATACTCTACATTCGGCTATCGAATCCGGGGGAGTCGACGTAATCGACGTACTTGTTCACGACTGAGATACCTACTCCGACGGCGTTAGGGCTGTAAATACACCTTATCCCCAGGAGTTTCGAAAAGTTTGGAGGTATTTCACATAAACTCTATCAACACCAAAACCAGCTCTAATTTATACTGATGGAAGTACGAGTTTAATTTTTACCCCACATCTATTCATAACCAGGGTTATAAATTTACCCGTAATGAGGAAAAAAATACTTACTGCGCTGTTGATACTGACCTTGATCGGGTTAACCGGATGTATTGAACAGCAAAAACCAGATACTTCCGAAGACGTGATAAACAAGTCCAAGGCTGCCCTCGATGATGTGAAAAGCTTTAGCTACGAGGGAAGAGTACTGGTGGATAATAAATCCTACAGCCCTAGTGAATCGGCAGACGCCGATTTATTTTCGTCGTTGAAGGGGGATGTTAACCATACATCGGGTCGATTGCACCGATTTATAAATGACTCCGGTAACCTGTCCACGCCGGGAATAAATAACAAAAAAATGCTGCAGGATACCTATCTCGTAAACGATACTTACTACTACAGGTTAATCAATTCTGAGGAAAACAGATGGATCAAGAGAGAGCTACCCGGTATGCGGGCGAGAGAAATGAGAAAATCAAGGATACAGATACTGGAGGATGTATACAGTATATCGAACGTGAGTTTGAATGGTGAAGATAGTATTTCAGGTAAAGACGTCTACAGAATAGATATGGAGCCCAAAATCCGGGAACTCGAGAGAGTCTCCGACAGTGTGATAGGTCCTTTCCAGTTAATAATTTCGGCTGGATCTCCACTTAAATCTGCGAAATACAGCTACTGGGTAGATCAAGATAACTACCAACCGGTTAAACTGAGGAGTGAGATATCCGCCATCAGTAAATACAGTACAGATAATGGCGACAAACGTCAATCGAAAATATTTGCGACCGAGATCCTGAACTTTAGTGGGGTAAACGAGCCTACGAATATTAAAATTCCACGGGACGCGAGGAACGCCGGTTCTATAGAAAATAGCTCCACTGGAGGGTAAATAAAGAGAGGTTTGGGGCCGGAGTAAAGTTGAATGAAGGTGAGTGGTAATTGGTATTTTTGAGTGGTAATTGGTATTTTTGAGTGGTAATTGGTATTTTTGAGTGGTAATTGGT
>JBDGRN010000029.1:6018-9987 GCA_042218125.1 Halobacteria archaeon
ATTTTCATGATTGATCAGAGTTTTTTGATCGTTTTTATCGTTCAGTCGACGAAACGGCAGTCGTCATCGGCCCCCAAACGTTTTTATACAAAACGGTAGAAACTTTTCTTCACAATGAAGTCTGGTTTAAAAATAGCCCTGGTTCTGATTTGTATAGTTGGATTAACCGGCTGTATGGATACTGCGGAAACCCCCAGCGATAACGAAATAATAAACGAATCAAAGGCTACAATCGACGACGTCAAGAGTTACAGCTACGAAGGTAGAGTTCTTATAAACGAGACGACTACGAACAGTTCGAACGGGTCAGGATTTATGAATTCGGGTGAGTTTGCAAGGATAAAAACGAGTTACAACGCATCCACGGATAACAGATACTGGTTCGTCAATATATCCGGAAACGAAACTTCGGCGGGTTCACAGGGATCATTCAGCACCATGTCGTACATGGTTGGGAACACTATCTACACAAAGATAGGGGCTCCACCCGGCAAGGGGACAAAATGGATTAAAAAGAACCTATCGAAGACCAATGCCAGCAAGGCAGGGAAGTCGAAGTTAGAGGGATTGAAGGATATCTACGAGATATCAGATATCCACATCGGTGAAGAAAGCTTGAATGGCACCGACGTCTACCGTATAGCATTAGATCCCGACATGGAGAGGTTCCCCCAGGTATTTGAGAACCAGACAGGTGTTCTCCAGGAGTTCGCTACGGCCTCTCCCGAGTTCAAGGACGCCAGGTATATATACTGGGTAGATGATGATGCCTATCTTCCCGTTAGATTAAAGGTCAGCGTCAGTTTCAGCTTTACACATCCGGTGAGACAGAACGGTGGTACCACCCAAGCAAAGACCAGTATCAATGGATCCGAAATCCTGGACTTTACAGAGGTGAACGCCCCGACCAAGATAGAGCTTCCCGAGGCAGCAAGGAACGCGACGCCACTCAATGATGTATCGGTCGAGGAGCGACCGTCCGCAGGGGCCACCATAATTCAGGAAAACGGAACGGTGAATGTGACAGCCAGCTCGATGGATAAGGCTGACCGGATCACGGTTAAAACTGAAGGTACTTGCACCGTAGAAGGGTCCCCGGAGATAGAGTCCGTCGGCGGTTCCGTAACTGTGGTGAACTGCAGTGATGGAGATGTGGTTAAACTCATGGCTACTTACCAGAATCAGACCAATCCGGTACAGACATATACATATAAAAACACGACTGAGTAAAGAGCCAGGACATCTATATTTCAAAATCTACATGTGTTGAAAATCTTTAGACGTACAAAATCTACATGTGTTGAAAATCTTTAGACGTACAAAATCTACATGTGTTCAAACATCTACAGGTGTAACTACTGACGTAAAAGATGTTTTCCCTGTTTGTCGTGATTAATAAACATGGCATCGGAAGGGGACTTCACTGACGAATCTGCCGTCGTTACAGGTGGAAGTCGAGGTATAGGTAGAGCTATAGCAGAGGAGCTTACGCGGCAGGGATGCTCGGTAGCTATCGGTGCATGTGACGTGGAACTGGTGAGGGAAACCAGAGACGAGATTAATGCCAAAGATCCCGAAGGCGAGGTTTACGGCCACCGTCTCGATGTCACGGACGGAGTCTCCGTCAAGGAGTTCGTGAAAGAAGTAGATGGGGAGTTTGAGGGAATAGATGTCCTGGTAAACAACGCCGGGATTACGGGCACGATGAAGGGTTTTTCCGAGTTGGATATGAACGACTGGCTGGAGGTTTTCGACGTGAACGTCTTTGGAGTCGTCAGGGTCACCATGGAGTTTCTACCCTACCTGAAAGGGGGTAGGGGTTCGGTAGTGAACGTCGCATCGTCGTCCGCCGTCAACCCGAAAACCAGCCCTCCCTACAACAGCTCAAAAGCTGCGGTGATCAACCTCACGAAGACCCTCTCGAAAACTTATGCACCAGGAATCCGTTTCAACTCTGTTACACCTGGACCGACGATGACGGAGATGGTTAGGGAGGTTATAGAGGATAAAGCACGGGAAGAGGGAGTGGAGTTCGAGGAAGCCTACGACGGCTATCTTGAGGAGAAGATGCCCGAACTGGAGTTTGACAGGGTTGCAGAACCGGAAGAGGTAGCGAACGTCGTCCGGTTTCTCGCATCCCCCGGTTCATCCTTCGTCACGGGTGCTAACTACATAGTGGACGGCGGAGTTATTACCAGCGTCGATATATAAACTGGGCCGGGATTGGTTTATGGTAGAGTCAGTTACTGTACTGTCGGTATCGTTTATAGTAGAGTCAATTTGTTTAAGATAGAGTCATTTACTGTACCGTCAGTATCGTTTATGGTACAGTCATTTACAGTACCGCCGGGATTAGTTTATGGTACAGTCAAATACAGGACAGTCACGAACAGTTTATCTTCCAGGTGAAGAAATTTAATCCGGAAAAACCTTGCCGGGGTTGAGTAACCCGTCGGGGTCTATCGCCTCTTTGATCTGTTTCATAACCTTTAACGCCTCTCCGTGTTCCTCCTTCATGTACTTCCGTTTCCCCAGACCGACGCCGTGTTCTCCCGTAACTGTTCCGTCGAGTTCGAGGGTTTTCTCGACCACTCTGTCGTATATTTCGTTTCCTTTCCGACGTTGATCGTCGTCACCTTTCTCCACCAGAACGATATAATGTACGTTTCCGTCTCCCGAGTGTCCGAAACACGGTATGGGGTAACCCGTATCTTCGGCGAGTTCGTCGATGTACCGGATAAGGTCTGGGTACCTTCCGATAGGGACTGTGACGTCTCCAGCATGTACGGGAACGAGTTCGGGGTCGTGAGACCTGATTGCTATCCCTAGCTCCCGGCGGACGTCCCATATCTCCCGCATCTCTTCCTCTTCTTTGACAGTGAACTCCTCGAACCCGTGCGATTCGAATATACTCCGGCAGAACTCCACCTCGCGGTCCACTCCATGGTTGGCGTGGAACTCCACGAACACCATCGGTTTATCAGGTAGGTCGGAGTCGAGATAGCTGTTCGCCATCGAAGCCGCCGACTCGCTTACAAGCTCAATCTTGGCGACGTCGACGCCGCTTGACACGGCGTCCGAAACCGCTTCAGACGCCTCCCTGAGAGACGGGAAGATTCCGCGTCCACCCCTAACCTGTTCGGGAAGCCCCTCCAGCTCCATCACAGCCTCCGTTATTACCCCGAGGGTTCCTTCGCTACCGACGAAAATATCCTTCAGGCTGTATCCACTCGAACTTTTCACGACCGGACCGCCAAGACGTGTAACAGTGCCGTCCGGAAGAACTACCTCTAACGAGAGAACCCAGTCACCCACTTTCCCGTACTTAACTGTCTGCATGCCACCCGCGTCGTTAGCGAGCATTCCCCCTATTGTGGATATATCAGCGCTTGACGGAAGCGGCGGAAGGAACAGACCGTGTTTCTCGACCTCGGCGTTCAGTGCCGAACCCAGGACGCCAGGCTGGACAACCACCTGAAGGTCGTCGGGACGTACTTCGACCACGTCGTTCATCCGCATAAGATCGAGTGAAACACCACCCTCCACTGGAACCGGGTTTCCCTCCAGACTCGTACCAGCCGCGTATGGCGTTACAGGTACGCCGTCTCGATGACATGCAGCCACGACCTCGGAAACCTCCTTGGTCGAAACCGGATACACGACTGCGTCGGGTTCCGACGGCTCAAACTCCTCTCTGGCTTCGGTACCCCAGTCCGCTGAGTGGTTATCCTTCTCGCTGTCACTCCTCGTAACCCTTTCATCTGGGATCGAAAGATCATCGAGAAACGAAGTATCGTGCATTACTTTAAATTAGAGAAGTCTTCAGTATTAAAGACTTTAACTACGATAGACAGACATCTGTTTTATTCTGGTCATACAGAGGTTTTACGACCGATGAACTGAACACTATCTGATTGGGTTGGGTGTATGGTTGGGTTGGGTGTATGGTTGGGTTGGGTGTATGGTTGG
>JBDGRN010000029.1:10087-72193 GCA_042218125.1 Halobacteria archaeon
TTGGGTTGGGTGTATGGTTGGGTTGGGTGTATGGTTGGGTTGGGTGTATGGTTGGATTGAGTGTATGTAGAATTTAACTGGATTTGATCTTTTTCACTGCGCCTCCGTCCGAGAATATACCGAGTACATAGACATCGTCGCCGCTACGGCCGAAACCCAGTATCCTCGATGGTCCACCCTCGCCTTTCTCTAACTCTGACATATTCCATTCTCCGTCTTCCTTACTCGCTGCAAACATCTTTCCATTAAGATCGCCGAAGACATAGCTTCCCTCGAGGGCGCCCGAACCCCTGTATACGTAGCCACCGATGACGGATATACCGATATCGTGGCTGTACTCAACGATGGGGTCGATGAGAGGTTCTCCGTCGGGAGTATTCGAGGGGCACGGCGTGTTTCCGTAACAGTGGCTTCCCTCACGGACGTTCCAACCGTAATTACCGCCGTTTTCGACTATATCTATCTCCTCGTACCTGTTCTGTCCAACGTCCGCGACGAACAGCTTTTCCTCACCGTCAACCTCGTTGAAAGACATTCCCCATGGATTTCTAATCCCCCAGGCGTATATCTCATCCCTACCCGCTTCGTCAACCAGGGGGTTGTCGTCCGGTACCGAGTAGTTCTTGGACCCGGTGGAGCCGTCCACATCGATCCTCAGTATACTGCCAAGCAGGTTCTTCGTAATGTCCTGTCCGTTGCCTCCGGGGTTTCCGCCGTACCAGTCGCTGACGTGGCCCTTACCCCTGTCTCCAGCGGCACCACCGTCACCCACGCCAACGTAGAGATAGCCTTCTGGACCGAAGGTCAGGCTTCCCGAGTTGTGGTTTCCCTGAGGCTCCGGTATCTCAAGTAAACGGGTTTCAGTTTCACCGTCAACCTCACCGTTGGCGTATACGAACTTCGAGAGTGCGAAGGTATGGCTGTAACTCGTCGGCATGTAGTCCTTGAGCGGAGCACTGTACCTGAGATAGAGTTTTCCGTTATCGCCGAACTCGGGGTGTAGAGCAACCCCCAGCAGACCCTTTTCACCACGGTTGTCTCCGATCCGGTCCCTCAGGTCAAAGACCTGCTCCTTTCCGTCGTCGGTGACTCGGTACAGGACACCGACCTGGTCCGCTACAAAAACCTCTCCACCACCTGACGCCATCGCGAGCGGAGCCCTGTATCCGCTGCTGTAACCCTCGAATGAAACCGAAGCTCCGGAGCTCTCAGGAGAGCTACCCCCTCCTCCGGAGTCACTCACTCCACCGTCGGTCGAATCAGACTTGCGCCCGCCCGGTCCCTCAGAGGTACATCCGGCCGCCAGGAATCCGAGACTTGCTATAAAACTACGCCTGTCCATACAGCCTATAGTGAAACTAACTACATAACCGAAACGAAGAAAACCAGGTGAGTTAACCGTGGAGATTAGTAGTTATGAGGGTTACTCCTCCTTTTCAATCGAGTGAGGATCCTTTCCCGGATCAGGGACGTTAGGCGCTCCCAGGGCGAGAATTATTCCTTCTTCGTCCCCGATGCATCGGTGTCCGTGTCCGACCTCGGGTTTCGCAGCCCAGAACTTTCCCGCCCCAACCTTGACTATCTCCGCTTCGTCTGGGTCACCTAACTTTAGGGAGAACTCCCCCTGTATGACGTAGTAAAGCTCTTCCTGCTCGCTGTGGGCATGGTACTGTATCTCGTCGCCGGGTTCGAAGTACCAAAGCTTGACGTTGAAGTTAGTGAGTCCAACTGCGGCGTCAATATCCCTTATTTTGAGGTCGGGAGGAAGGGAATCTATCTCGCTCAGATCCGTGATGGGTACGTCCTCAGTATCGACTACCTCGTAACTCATACATCTATATCGCCGAACTCAAAAGACATAAAACCTCAACACCTCCGAGACAGACGGAAAATATATTTACTGATTTTCCTGTTAATTTTGCAGTATAACCCCAAAATAACTGTTATATCCCGACGGTAAGTAATAGATATACGATGTCTGGCTCTTCCCGGAAGGCTGAATCCGGATGGATCGACCGCGACCTCTATCCGTTCTCCAGCAACTACATGGAGACAAGTGCCGGTGATCTGCATTACGTGGACGACGGGTCCGGTGACAGTACCGTGGTTCTGTTACACGGCAACCCGACGTGGTCTTTCCTCTACAGAGACGTAATACATGAACTGACGGACAGAAACCGGTGTATAGCACCGGATCTACTGGGGTTCGGGCTGTCGGACAGACCAGGGGACTTCGGATACCTTCCCGAGAACCACGCGGAAATCATAGAGGAGTTCCTCGGGAAACTCGACGCAGGACCGTACCACCTCGTTCTACACGACTACGGTGGACCGATAGGAACTAGTTATGCCGTCAAACATCCGGAGAACGTCGCCAGCATGGTTCCAATGAATACGTTCTGTTGGCCTATCAGTTCCTTCAGAGGTAAACTGTTCAGCAAAATAGTAGGTGGGGAGGTAGGCAAAAAACTGATCCGGAACTTGGATTTTTTCTCGAATAGAATAATAAAACACGGTACCGGCGAAAGATTTCTACTGCCGGCATCAGGCAAAGAGTTGTCCCGACGTGAACATAGACATTATCTGATACCAACCCGGAACAGGGTAACGAAGAGAGCGATCACAAGGTTTCCAAGGGAGCTTACCGAGTCGAGGGACTGGTTCTCCGAACTCCGTTCTCAGCTCCATAGACTACAGACCAAACCTGGTCTCGTAATCTGGGGTGCAAACGACCCCGCCTTTTCTTACGAAGACATGAAACACTGGACCAACGTACTCGACGCACAGGAAGTTGTGGTCTTCAGGGGTGCTGGACATTATCTCCAGGAAACCCACGGTAGAGAGATAGGGATCAAGATACAGGGTTTTCTTTCCGAGATTTAGAAATCTTTAAACTCATTTCATAAAACCACGGTAAACTGCAGTCAGTCCGGTGGAGGTTACGTAAGAGGGAAGACTAACTCAATCAGTCCGGTGGAGATTACGTAAGAGAGAAGACCCACTGGCTCCCCCCATAGAGTTTTCCCGTATCAGTACGTCGTTTTTGGCGATGACACGTGGATTCGAATGGCTAACCGACGAAAAGGTCAAGCTCGGTCTACTGGCATTCCTTTTCGTCTGGATAGGTATCGTTACGGTGACTAACATAATCAACGGACTCGATATACTTGGGTTGGCGGGCGGCGACATACCGTTTTCATCGGG
Source organism: Halobacteria archaeon (assembly GCA_042218125.1). Classification (GTDB taxonomy): domain Archaea; phylum Halobacteriota; class Halobacteria; order Halobacteriales; family Halorutilaceae; genus JBDGRN01. The sequence continues at coordinate 13,292 of JBDGRN010000029.1, forward strand.
TAACTACGAGATGATGAGGGATAAGGCGAGCCACCTCAACCCACCGGAGTTCCTGCTCGGAGCGCTTTTCGTGGGAGTGATTATATGGGAGTTCGTGATATTCCTGCTTTTCGGGAACGCTATACGTAACTACTGCCACAGAAACGTGACACAGGCGTATGGTGTATCATTTGGACTGTTCGCGGGATTCATTATCATAGACGACATTATAGGTGCCTTCGGTATTGAGAACTCGCACAGGAACATCCTTATTATGTTGATCGCGACCTACCTGTATATCTACCTCACGTCGAAGAAGTACAGCCAGATACCTGAGGGATAACGCCTTAAAACTGGCGGCTGAGTTCGGATTATTTTTTAACCGAGCCTCCGGCTTAAAGTCTCGGCTACCGCCGACCTAAGACTCCGTCTATCAACAACAGGTTCCTCCTCCCGATAGAGGTAGACGTAGTTCCGACGAATGAACTCACCAAGCACAGGTTCCAGAACCTCGTCCAGGGAAGATCCGTCGGAAGGATCCTCGACGAGGTTTTCCATGATTTCGTCGAGAACCTGGTTACCGGATACGAACTCCTCGACTCCATCCTTGCCGTCGAGAATCTCCTGGGATCCACGTTTCCATGCTTCATTTCGTCGCGTCTCTATCCTTCCTCCTGACTTGTCACGGACAAGCACGCCGGCGACCTCACCATCCCTGTACCTGGATTCCGGTAATCCGTCGCTGTAGCACTCTGTAAAATCCGTGTGTCGGGACCGTTTTTCCTTTTCCACCGGAGGCAAGGTCCACAGACCCAGCGAGCCAAAAATCTTCTCCACGTCGTCGGGGGACGAGAAACCGCCACCGCCTGCACCGTCCCCCTTATGGACATCGACACCCAGGAAACCGGGTAACCTGCTCCAGTCGTAGGAGGTACCTAAGTTGAGTGTCGCAGTTCCGTAGAAAGTGACATCTTCGACGTCGTCCACTACGTCACGCAAGATACCGAGTTCAAGTCTATCTCTGACGTTTCTCGTCGCTGATTCAAGCCATAAAGGTATGCTTCCGTGCTCGAAAACCTCTCTCTGGTTTCCGAACCTTACGAGACCCGAGGACTGCACCTGAAACCTGATCGGTTTTCCGGTAACTACCTCCTGTATCCATACATGTCCGGAAACCTCGTTTCCTACATCGTCAGCGGTTGGTGTCTTTGGGAAGGGATACACTAACCTGATTTTGTATCCTCAGGAATATAAGGAAAACGCCATGGAATCTGAGTTCCTCTGGATGGTATCAGAGTTACTGTTGATGAGAACATTTGACCGTATGACAACAGATAATTTGGAGATCAAGTTCAAGTCTGGTAGGGCGAACCCATTATGGTGTTGAACATTTTCTTCCGGGTGTTGTAGAGTATCAGGTGTTGTAGAGTATCAGGTGTTGTAGAGTATCAGGTGTTGTAGAGTATCAGGTGTTGTAGAGTATATATCTCTCCACAGTCTACACCTCTCGTTTAGGCTGACGTTGATGTTTTAATGGTGGATGAATATATTTAATCCATGCGTACAGAGGAAGAAATTAGAGAACAGTACGAGTTTCTCCAGGAACACCTGGAGAGTGACGAGATGCGTCACGAAGGGGTCCGCGAGATGTTCACTTACTACAAGAGGGCGCTGGGATGGGTGCTGGAGGAAGAGTACATATGAGTAAGGAGGGGGAAGTCCTCGACTACCTTGATCTCTCCAAGGAGTTTACTGAGGAGGAGAGACAGATACGGGATACCGCCAGGGAGTTTGTGGAAAACGAGGTTAAACCCCATATAGGAGAATGGTTCCTGGAGGGGGAGTTTCCCGACGATCTGATAGAACCGATGGGCGACCTTGGTTTTTACGCACCGAACCTGGAGGGATACGGTTCACCGAACGTCAGCGATACGGCGTACGGTCTCCTTATGCAGGAGCTGGAGGCGGGAGACAGTGGCTTGCGTTCGATGGCGAGCGTCCAGGGAGCCCTCGTTATGTATCCGATACACAGATACGGTACTGAGAGTCAGAAGGAGCGGTATCTAGAACAACTAGGTCGCGGGAAAACCGTGGGTTGTTTCGGACTTACTGAACCCGAACATGGTAGCGAACCCAGCGCGATGGAGACAACTGCGGAGTACGACGACGACAGATACGTTCTGAACGGCCGTAAAACCTGGATCACCAACAGTCCGATAGCCGACGTCGCCGTGGTATGGGCGAAAACCATGGACGATCCGGATCTTGAAGACGGAACGGTGAGGGGGTTTTTGGTCGAAACCGATCTTCCAGGCGTCGAAACCAACCCGATAGACGAGAAGCTTTCACTTCGAGCCTCCCACACGGGTGATATAGGTTTGAACCACGTCGAGGTCCCGGTGGAGAACGTTCTGGAGGTCGCCGGAATGAAAGGTCCGTTAAGCTGTCTCAACCAGGCACGTTACGGGATAGTTTGGGGTGCGGTTGGTGCGGCGAGGGACTGTTTCCATGAGGCGAGGGACTACAGTTTGGAGAGGGAGCAGTGGGGTAGAGAGATAGGGGGTTTCCAGATACAACAGGAGAAACTCGCGGAAATGGCTACCGGTATAACCAACGGCCAGTTGCAGGCGTACCGTCTCGGGGAGCTGAAGGAGAAGGGGGAACTCAAGCCTCAGCAGGTATCGATGGGTAAACGTTACAATGTCAACATGGCTCGCGAAACCGCGGGAAAAGCTCGGGAGATGCTGGGTGGTAACGGAATCACAGTGGACTACAGCCCAATGAGACATCTCGCAAACATGGAAACCGTATACACCTACGAGGGAACCCACGATATACATACCTTGATAGTAGGACACGAAGTTACGGGATTAAGGGCGTTCAAGGGATAAGAAGCCATGAACAGAGTTCTCCACAGTTATCAGCACTTAAAATTCTGGGCAATATTTATCCATTTCGAAATTTAAATTTAATTCTGATGGATAGAAGAGAGTTCCTACAGAAATCCGGTTTCACGGCGGCGAGTACTGCAGCCCTCCTTTCAGGATGTATGGGTACCGACAAAGGCGGCGATAAAAAGGGAGGCGGTGGAGGCGGCGGTGGAGGAGGCGGTGGAGGTGGGGGTGGCCCCGACCTAAGTGGACCTGTCTCTTCACAGCTAAAGACCGCGAAAGACCTCGCGGGTAACAAAAGGAATCCAAACCAGCTCTCTAAAAAGAGCAGCCTGCAGTACCAGAACAGCCCGAAAAACGGCAATAAGTGTAGCGAGTGCCAGTTCTTCGTTCCTCCTGCAACGAAGAAAGAAAAAAAGGAGAAAATTGGTGCCTGTAGTATAGTTAAGGGTTACGTAGAACATGACGGATGGTGTACCTCATTCACCAAAGCCAGCAATCCATGGACCCCAAGCGGAGGAGGTGGAAGTGGAGGTGGAAACCAGACCGGTAACGGTTCTTCGGGTGGAAATATGTCGGGTAACGGGTCTTCCGGTGGAGGTATGTCGGGTAACGGTTCTTCGGGTGGAAATATGTCGGGTAACGCCACCTCGAGTGGCAACGAGTCCACCTCTGGTAACACGACCAACAACAGCAGTTAAGTCGCAGGTAGTATCTACCGGTATATGGTTTCTACCGGTTCAACTTTAACCGTCTGTCCCGGGGAAACTGTATTTCTCTACACAGTCGCTGACGAAAACATCACTTTCGACTTTTAACTCGTGTATCTGTTTAATACCTCCCAGGTAGGCATTTCTGGTTTCTCTACCTGACGGTACCGGATTCCACGACTCCTGTAAATCATCCCTTAGGTAGTAATGTCCGTTGACAGATTTACTGATCCGGAACGCCCTATCTAGAAGTCCACCGGGCTCTTTCCCGTCGAGTATCACGACACCGTCGCCGTCGTGAAGTTCGCCCGAGGCGAGGTATCTTTTTGCGTGTGCGTTGTGCCTATGGTCGGAGATCAGGCTTTTTTTCTCCTCCTTCGGCAGTTCCTCGAAACTCCGGCCGTCCACGTCCCGTAGGTCGACGACTCGGTTTACGGTAAAGTACCCGATTACGTACCTGTGTTTTCTTCCGGAACCGTCGTCCAGGCCCGTATAGAAAGCGAGTACATCATCTTCAGAAAGCTCCGAGAGGGTCGAGGTGTAGGCTGCTCTGCTGGTAGTTTCGCCGTAAGTCAGATGGTCGAAGTTGGGGTCTTGATGTAGAGGCCATCTTTCCATCTCACTACCATCCAGCCGGTAGTTGCCGGGTTCTATGTACTCGAGAAGATCAGCCAGATTACCTCCGTTGTGACGCAGTGAACTGTTTCCGTACGTACTTTCCTCTACCGTACCCTCCGGACCCCTAAACTCTGGTATTGGAACGTACTCGAATCTGCCGTCTTCGTAAACCGGTGGCGTGGGGTGAGCGTTAGTGGTGTCCGCGCCTACGCCAACCAACACTACTACCATACTGTCTGGAACTCCGTTACGTGGATCTATTTGGGTTACGGATTAAACTGAGGTAAACGGAGATTAGAACTTGTGGTGGGGGGGGATCTACGCCGAGTTAGTTGATGCGACTAATCCCGGAAGTTAAAACACCGGGGTCTCTTAACTACAAATATGGCACATAGGTTCCAGACTTTCCGGAACAGGGTTGAGAATGCCGACCTGAAGGTGTTGGAGGAGTACTTCGGGGAGTTCAGAAAGGAGGCAAAATCTGGCTCAAGGGACGAACACCATTACCTCGGTATAACTATAGATTCGAAGGGATCAATCGCACATACGAACATATATACAACGGATTCGATGCTCAAACACCCACCCGGGGATCACGATGTCATAGTAGAACTTCAGACGGCGACAGCAGAGAACTACAGCAAGAAGGAGGTTCTTGAACTTATCCGTAGCAAGGTGATGGACGCAACTATGTCGCTGATTACCCGGCTAAACAAAAACGACAACAGGTACTAACCCAAACCGTCCGGAAAGTCTATCTTCCGAATACGTATTTTTGGATTTATCAAGACGGTAAAACGTAGAAACTCAAAATATATCCTATATGTTCCGTCTGGAAACCTCCGTTATCTGACCTATTGGTTTTTGTGCCATACTTGGTTCTTGTCCTGATAACAGTGACTTCCAGGAGGTTACTTCATTATTGTTATAGGGAAGTTATGGATGCCGTTAAGGGGTAATTTCAAGTAAGTGTGGACTGTTCGGTTCAATTAAACCGTGGTTAAGAAAGAAGAAGACGACGAACGGACAAGGGACACCCTCTGGGGTGACCGGGATATAGATACGCCTGAATCCTTTCTCAAAAACGTGGAACACCAGATCGAGGATGAGGTCAAGGAGATAGAACATGAGGTTCAAAAGATCGAAGAGAACCTAGAGAGGGAGCTTGAGGAACAGGACGTTATAGACGGTAGCCTTCTGGAGCTACTGAACATACTGGGCCCTATCAAAGATCCGCTGGCACTGGTCGTTCTGTCGACTAAAATCGAGGAGTTCGTACACGAATACCAGCCCGAGGACTTCCCCAGGATATCGACCTGGGGTCACTACGACCTTAATCTGTTCTCCAACCTTCCTTACTCACCCGACAATCCACTCGCAAAGTTATTCGGGAAACCCAAAATTAAGACGGCGGATGGACATACGAAGAACGACTACGAAGTTAAAGGGGATATACCCGGTGCGACGAGCAGCGAATCGCCCAAGGAGTTACTGGTTTTTGTGCATGGATGGATGGCTTCGGAAAAATCTGCGCTGGGTAGGATGTCGACGTTGCGGTACGTTATGAGAAAGAACGGCTACGAACATCCCGTAGTGGGTTTCACGTGGCCCACCAACCAGCCATTTACTGAGTGGAAGACAGCGAAGTCTCTCGGTAAAAGAAACGGCATCAAGCTTGCTCAGTTTACCTACGACTACAAGAAACATAATCCAAATACGAAGATACGTTACATATCGAACTCCCTCGGTGCCAACCCGACGTTTTCGGCTATGAAACAGTTTGCTAACGCCGACCTGTCCGACGTTCTTGAAAGCGTCTCAGTTATGGGTGGAACAGTAAAATCCAGCAAACTAAACGAGGGTGGTCTTTATCACGATGCCGTGGAACAGGCTACTGACGTCCTCCATAACTACAGAAGCAACTCCGACCACACCATAAACACTTACTACAAGATCACGGAGTTCAGGGACGCTATAGGAGCAAAAGCCCCTAAAACACCTCCGGAAAACTTCAATGACCATGTCGTCGACGTACCAGACCATTTCTCCTTCTACCTTCCTGAAAGGGGATGTCTCGACGAAGTCGTATGGGACTTCGGATGGGACGAAATGATGAAGGAAAGAAGGATAGAGGAAACCTAGAAAACTGGATACGGTAGCTATTATTCCTAAGGTAGCATTTAATCATAAAACCGGGTAGGGTATTTATACCTTCAAATAATCAACCTATCTGAAGATACCCTCCCGGTCTGCCTGGTCTTCTTAACTGAGAGGATTTTTCCAACTTTAATTGATTAGTATCTAGTTAATTACCGAGTTAATCTGAAGAAGTTAGTTTTTACGTCAGGACGAAGTTGGTGTTAAGCCAGAAGTAAACGGTTAGACTCTGTTTATCCTTCTTCCAGTTCCTTCTGTCTCTGTGCTTCCTCCTCTGCCTCCATCTCGGACATCTGATGGCGGGTTGCGACGTACTTGGGCCCCATAATCTCCTGTTCCTGGAAGGAACGTTTGACGGACATAAAGGAGACGAGTCCAGCAGTCAGGAACGGTATTGACATTATTATATTCTTTTTATCTCCTTTAACTACACCGTCGCTGAGTAGTGCAACACCACTAATTATCATCGAACTTCCGAACATAGACTTGGCGCTGTTTTTACTCGTCTGTTCTAACTCCTGCTGGGTTGTTTCCTCCAGCTCCGATACGTCGAACATCTCGTCCTCGTCGAACTCCACCGGTGCGCCGAAGAAACCGAAGTTGAAGTCGTCGGCAGTGTATTCGCTCTCGATTACGGTGGTGCCTCCGGTGTTGATGTGGTTGATGATCACCTGTGGATGGGCGTTCTGCATCAGTTCCTCGCTGTTTATGATCTGGTTCTCTATTATGGACGAGAACGGACTCGCATCTCCCAGAAGGCTCTGATCGAGTATCGCGGATATCGGTTTCTCCTCTTCACCGAACAGGATGTACTTCCCGAGCGTTCTCTCGAGCTTGTCGATGTTGCCCGGAAGCGTTTCGGGAACCAGGTCACCTCCACCCGCCTCTATAATACTGGAGAGGTCGAGCTTGATCTCCAGTATCCCTTCGCTGATGAAGAAGTCCCTTATCTTCTCGCTGAAGTCGTACTCTGGAGCCATCGCGGCGCATAGACCCTCGATGCCGAAAGTGGTACGCATCGCGAGAATGATCTCCTGTGGGAACTTCATGGGGTAGTCGTGGAGCGCCTCGTCGACCTGATCCTCCAGGTCGTCTATGGTGTCGGAGTCAATCTCCTGGCCGGCGACGTCCATTATCATGGTTCTCGCGACATTCCTCATTGTTTCCCGGTCAACAGTCGTTTCGAGGGCACCCATGTCGTCGAGTGCATCTATAACGACGTCTGGGTCATGCAGACCGATCCCGATGAACAGTTTTGTGAAGTTCTCCTGGAGATAGGCCGGCGGTCTCTGGGCGACGCCGAAGTCGTACATAATTGCTACTCCGTCTTCCCTTACCGCCAGGTTACCCTGGTGAGGGTCAGCATGGAAGACGTCGTAGGTGAAAGCCATCCGGAGGTAGGCTTCGGCGAGTGCGTCCACGATTTCTCTTGGATCGTGGCCCGCGGCTCTAAGTTCCTCCGTGTGTTTGACCTTTATACCCTGCTCGAACTTCATAGTCAGTACACGGTGGCTGCAGTAACTCTTGAAGACGCCGGGGACGATGACGCGGTCGTCCAGACCGTCCTTTTCGAAGTTGGTCTGGACTTCCTCCATGATGTTTGCCTCGCGGTAAAGATCTATCTCCTCACGGAGGGTTTTGGAGAGTTCCTCAACTATGTTCTCTGCCGTTTCGGCGTGGGATTTCTGCCCCATAACTTTTAGAGCCCAGATACCTATGGGCTCAAAGAGCTGGAGAACCTGTAGATCGGTCTCTATCCTGCCTTCGAGTCCGGGTCTTCTTACCTTCACTGCGACGTCTTCACCGTTGATTCCCGCCTTATGGACCTGTGCTATAGAAGCACCCGACAGAGCGTCCTCCTCGAAGTAGTCGAAGACTTCATCCGGGTCACCTATGTCTTCCTCGATTATTGGCTTAATCTCGTCATACGGTGCAGGAGCAACCTCATCCTGAAGCCTCTCTAGCTCCTCCACGTAGATAGGTGGAATAAGATCCGGTCTCGTGGTAAGAAACTGAGCCAGTTTTATATACGTCGTACCCAGTCTCTCGAAGGAGTCAGCCAGAGATCTTGCCCTCTGCCGTTTCTGTTCAAGCGTAATTGGACGAGGACCTCCGAACAGGATATACCGACGACGGTCCCTGATCATGGTGACAACCAGGGGCCCCAACACCCATATCGCCATTACGATTCTGACAATCTTGCTGTTCTCGTCTTTGTCTTGGCTTGTCATGTAACTAATTCTCGTGGTATAAGGTAAACCTACAATATTTAATAAGTATCGATGGATTACATCATAACCTTCAGTAAAGTTTAGCAATCTATAATACGAAAATTACCCAACAGTGTAGAGATAAACCCGTGAATGGTTTCGATAATTATTTTTAATCATTCCTTAATCATTTTTATCATGTTTAAGTCTGGGTCGGGTATTTCTGAGTTGGTACCGGGTTGGTATTTTTGACAAGGAGTAGTTTATTGCTTATCAGGTTGGTAAACAATCTTTTGCCGCTGTCTACAACACATACTTCAATCCATCCGAAATAGGTTTAAAAAATTTAAAATGGACTGGTAACCACCCACAGCTATAAAAACCTGATCTGTTTTTTTGATAATATGAACGTAATCAGGGTTCTATCCGATAGGGAACCCGGGGAGACTCCGTATACCGAAGACAAACTCCTTGAGATATACGAGGATATGGTTCGGGCGAGGATCTTTGACGAAAAAGCCCTTTCTCTTCAGAGACGAGGCTGGATGAGTGGATACCCGCCTTACAGGGGCCAGGAAGCCAGCCAGGTGGCAGCAGCACATGCCCTCGAGGAACGCGACTGGTTCTTCCCCACCTACCGTTCGAACGCGGCACAGATAGCCAGAGGTGTTCCAATGAGCGACATACTACTTTTCAGACGTGGTTTCCCGGAGTTCAACTCCAATCACGACGTTAATAACTTCACACAGGCCACCCCAATAGCGACCCAGATACCCCATGCAGTTGGTTTCGGTATGGCTTCCAACTACAGAGATGACGACTGTAGAGTAATGTGCTACTTCGGAGACGGTGCCACCAGCGAGGGCGATTTCCACGAGGGAATGAACTTCGCCGGTGTGTTTGATGCACCAGTCCTGTTTTTATGCGAAAACAACGGCTGGGCAATCTCCGTACCTACCGGGAAACAGACTGCGTCGGAAACTATTGCAGAGAAAGCCGAGGCGTACGGATTCCAGGGTGTCCGTGTTGACGGCAACGATCCACTAGCCGTACATACCGCGGTGTCCGACTGTCTGGAACTTGCTGAGCAGGAACCTATAATGCTCGAATCGTTGACATACAGACACGGAGCACATACAACCAGCGACGACCCCAGCAAGTACAGACATATAGAACCCGAGATGCCCGAATGGAGGACCGTAGATCCCCTGGAGAGATACGGAGAATACCTCAAGGAAAACGGGGTACTATCTGAGGGAGAAATGGAGGGGATACGTGAAGACGCAGAAATGGAGATTAAGGAAGCGGTCGAGATTGCTGAAAGTACCGACGATCCCGAACCTGAAGAGTTATTCGACAGAGTATATGGAGCAACCGGGCCCGAACTGGAGAGACAGAAAAATCAACTCATGTCGGAGTTTGACGATATTCGAGGGGACGATTGATTTTTATAGGACAACCGGCCGAGACCTCACAAACAGGTAAAAATGGAATAAGTTGAATTCATCGTCATTCCATCCCCTGATTTTATAGAATTTGTCCAAAAATATTGCCACAACTGAGTTTTGGGAGTCACAAATATCTGGCTCCAATGTTATACCTTTACAGATGTTATGAAGATACACACAGCATGAGTACTAAACAAGCCGGATACTACGGGGTGAACGTTCCATACAGCGACCGGCTCCTGATCAAGAACCTCAAAGCCGCGCGGTCGATAAAGGACCTTCAGGAAATCACAGGTATTCACGGTCCACAAAGAGCATACGTAAAGGCAAAAAAGGAATGGCACAGGTTACACGGTAACGGAAGGGAGTCTTATGGGAAGGAGATCGAGGACGGAGGTATTCCCGGTAAGAAGATAGAGGTCGGCAAAACCACCTACAAGATACACGGAATAACCCATTCTGGGACGGAAGAAGAAAGGAAGTTCCTGAAGGAACACGTCGCTGAAATGATAGATAAAGACCACGACGTGTATACCGAACAGGGTATACGTAGAATGTATTTCCAGGACTTAGACGATGTCCAGGAAATGGACGACTACAGCTGGGCGTCAAAGGAGTTACGACGCCGACGGAACGCAGAGCCCGAAAATAGTGACAGCTCCGGAAGTAAGCTCCGAATAGAAAACCTAAGATCCGGGCTAATGCGGACTGCCTTCAAGGTAATTACTACAGGTGAAAAGATCTACGGAAGAAGAATAAAAAGAACAATGGGTGGGATAGCATCCGATTTCCTGACTAGACCTTCAAACATGGGGACGGGTGAGGACTTTATTTCCTTCACTCTAAACCGGAAAGCCAGCAGGAATCCGGAGAAGCTAGAGAAACTACAGAACCATTACGAGAGAACGTTTCTTCCCCAACCCGTAGAGAGGGAGTGGCTCAGGAACCAGAGTGAGGTGCTTGAATTATATACCCATTCCCGAAACGAGAGAATAACTGACTACGTCTTGGACGTGGTAGGGGATCCATGGAAAAACGACGCAACGGTACACGTCATAGCAGGTGCCGCCCACCAGCCGGGAATTCTATACTACCTAAACGACTACAGACATGGATTCAGGGACCGGGAAACCCTTAAAAGCTGAAGCCCATAACACGGCGCGTTATAGGAAATAGGAAGGTTGGTATAAGTTCAAAAACTGTTATTCTCTAAAGGTGTCGATTCAAAAACGCGAGATACGTAGCATCGAACGCCGTCTCTGGCTCCTGTCACTACTCATATCCGTTGTTGCAGTATCACTGATCGGTTTATCGTCGAGAAAGATGCTACCTGACTACGTCGTACCGGATGTTTCACCCGAACTCCTCGGATACGTACCACACGTCAACGCCGCCCTCGTTTTAATAGGGCTGTTCTGTGCAATCACGGGCTACAGAAGAATAAAGCAAGGGAAGGTCAGCAGCCATATTAAGTTCATGGCTACCGCAGCCGTCGTTTTCTTCGGTTTTCTCACCCTCTATCTACTGAGGCTGGCGAACCTGGGGCTGACATCATACGCCGGCACAAGCCAGGGATACTGGTACGTGTATGTACCGCTTCTGTCGGTCCACATGATCCTGGCTATAGTAAGCATACCTCTGGTGCTGTTCTGTCTCTTTACGGTGGCGACGTTCGACCTGAGTGAGATAGAGTCATCCAGCCATCCGAAAGTAGGGAGGGTTGCGGTCCCGTTATGGAGCGTAAGTTTTGGACTCGGATTTGTTGTATATCTACTGCTGCATTACCTACATCCATAAAGAAGCTATAGGTTGGGGAAGGTGTAGGTTGGGGAAGGTGTAGGTTGGGGAAGGTGTAGGTTGGGAAAGGTGTAGGTTGGAGAAGATGTAGCCTTTACTGTACGTATTCTTAATCACCAGTCACGTAACAGTAACTACATGACCGAAAATATCCTGTTAACCGGACGGCCGGGTGTTGGAAAAACAACTGTCTTCGAGAAAACCGTCGGTAAACTTGAAGAGGAAGGCATCACCGTAGGTGGAGTGACTTCACCCGAAATCAGGGAGGATGGAAGTAGAGTTGGTTTCGAGATCAGGGATCTGGAATCTGGTGAGTCAAGAATACTTGCACATAAAGACAGAGAAGGAGAAACGGAGTTCGGAAGTTACAGCGTCTTCAGAAAGAACGTAGCTGAAATATCTGAAACTGCGTTTCCCATAGCTATTGAGGAAGCCGACGTTATTGCGATCGACGAGATAGCACCTATGGAGATCATCAGTGATATCTTCGTGGATTACGTGCTCGAATCGCTCGATTCTGACAAACCCGTATTGGGTGTCGTTCACCTCAAAACCGAGACGGGAATAATTGGAGAAATTAAAAAAAGACCGGATACCAAGGTGAAGGAGGTTACAGTCGAGAACCGGGAGCGACTACCTTCAGAAGTTCACCGGGTTTTTGAGATGTAACTAACGATGGTCGATAAAATGACGTAGCCCAATAAAATAAAGTTGCTCGGTTTTGACCCATAGGACTCAGTTATAAAATCGTTGCTGTAGTATATTGGAGAATTTCAGTGTAATATATCTAAGAATCTAATTGTTTTTTTTTTGTCTAACAGTCTTTTTACGACTAATTCGTGGAAGTTGGCCTCGGTACTCATTGGGTTCGTCATCTCCACGGATGCGTTTATTAGACGCTTTGCGGATCGGTCGTTAAACCGTCTTCATTGGCCGATTTTATATAGGGCACCCGAGACCAATAATGGTAACGTGATTGTGGCGTCGCCGTAAACCGTGACCGCCTTTCCGTCCTCACCTATCTTGCCCCACGAACGCGCCTCGTCTAAGGTTGCTCCACTGAGTCCACCCGTCTGTGGTCTGTCCATCGTAAGCTGGACTGCGTAGTCGAAGGTGGTGGGTGATACCAGCATCGTCTGGAGTGTGTAGTTCTTCGGAACCCCGCCACCCACTATTAACGCTCCGCTCGACTCCGATTTGAAACACGTCTCGGTAAGGTCGTCTATATCGCTCAGGGCATCCATACGGAACTCGGCATTCTGGGTCTGGAGCCATGCCTGCAACCCAAGAACGCTATCCTGAACAGCGGGACAGTAGACGTCGACGCCTTTCTCGGCGGCAGCGTGTAGCCATCCTTCGTCGACGCTATCGCCTAAAAGACGTGTGAACTCCCTGATAGAAACCTCCTCCCTGTCCCCCAGCAGTGACTGGACGTGGCTTTCGAGTTCGCTGAACATACCCTCGTGGAGGTAGACGTCGTATATCCTGTCTATTCCCTCCTCGTGAAGCTCGACGTCGTCCGCCTCCGGATTACCGTGGTAGTGTTTCCCTCCGAGTGCCTCTACCATGTCATGTACCATGTTTGCCCCAGTTGTAACCACGACGTCGACGTGTCCCTCCTCGATGAGTTTTATAACGACCTCTTTCATACCCGCTGGAACCATTGCTCCCGCGAGGGATAGGAACCTGGTGCAGTCCGACTCCAGTATTCTGGCGTATACGTCTACTGCTTCAGCTAAGTCTCCCGCTCCGAATCCGGCTCCCGACATCTCGTCTATCATTGTCCCGACGGTCATTTCCGGATCTATCTCCACGTGATCCACGGGTTCTTCTTCGGTACGGCACGACTTTTCCGTGTGTCCGTGGACCTGGTTTTCAGTATCTTCCATATCTTTTTTCTCTAGTTTGAGTATCTATCAGATGTCAGTATGAGTTCCGTTCCAGTTAGACCTCAGTTGGTTCGTGTATGAACTCTGTTTCCACGTCGAACTTCGATTCAACCACTTTACGTAACGCCCGAACTCCGAAGGTTTCCGTCTGGTAATGTCCGGCAAAAACCGCGTTGATACCTAACTCCCTCGCTTCGTGGTGAGCCTTGTGTTTCGGTTCACCGGAAATAAAGAGGTCGGCACCAGCCCTGGCTGCCTCCGGCAGAGTGTCGGCACCGCTCCCCGTCATGACGGCTACCTTTTCCACCGTATCGTCCCCGAATCTAAGGGTCGTTGAGTCGTAGTTCAACTTAGAGTTAAGTTCGTAGACGATGTCGTCGAACTCCCTCGGTTCATCCAACTCCCCCACGTAACCTACCTCCTTGCCACCGAAGTTTCCGAAACCGCTTTCGGGTTCCCCATCGAGTTCCTCCAACAGAAGCACGTTGTTACCGACGTCCTCGTGGGCGTCGAGTGGGAGATGGCTTGCGTAGAGTGCAAGATCGTTCTCCAGCAGTAACTCCAGATGGTTCCGTACTTTTCCTGTTATCCGATCCAGTCCGCCCCATATAATCCCGTGGTGAACAACCATCAGGTCCGCTTCCATCCCGGCAGCTCTTTCGATCGTCTGTTCGGCTGCGTCGACGGCGAAGACAACCTTGTCTACATCCACGCCGCTGCCAACCTGGAGGCCGTTTACGCTGGCATCTATCGCGCTCCATTCGTCGTTCCGAAGGAGATAGTCCAGGTACTCGACTATTCGGTTCAACATAGAGTAAATAATAAGCCGTACCGGTTTAAATGAACTCAAAACCGACGGGAAGAACCGTTCCTGGATTGAATATATAGATAATACAGAAATTAAAAAGACCTGTTCCTCGGACAGAGTATAAAGACCAGTTCCTCAGACAGACGCCCAAGATTGAAAAGAACTGTTTATGTAGAGGTAAAAATAAAATCCAAAAATGAATCTCCTAACTTACTGCACCGACGGTGTTTCGGATCTAGATCTGACTTACTGTCTATCCAAGTTCGAAGAAAGCACCCACGTGGATAGTTGTGAAGTAGTTTCAGAGAAAGACAAAGTAGAATCCGACGTAAGGGAAACTTATACCGTAGATAGCGGGTTGGGGGAAATACAAGTCGAGAACTACCACGGACTTTTCCTACCACATCATTCCGAGGTAGATAGCTATCCAGATAAAATAGGGGAGTTCAGTGACGAACTCCTATCAGACGGTGGAATACTGGGTTGCAGAGGTAACGGCGTGGAGGTACTTCGGACAACCGGTGATCTTACCGATCGCCAGGTATCTATATCACCGGATTACCTGAAAGAAAGGGAGCAGACCATCGGACAAGGCATAGAAGGCGAGGTAGTTGTAGACGGAAAACTCGTTACAGCCTACAATCCCGAGGATCTACCCGATCTCGTTAAGGAACTTGACAGGAAGTTCAGACGGGTAATCGTTAAAGACTAATTACTGTCTAATATTCTGACTAATTACCGTCTTATAAATTTATTTTTTTCAGGGACGTTGGTGGTTTGGTTTTGGTAGAGATTTTGATAGTTTGGTTTTACTTGAATTGGGGGGGTTATGATGATTGTTTAGTAATGTCTTGTATATGATTGACGTATTTGTTTAATACAGAATGACCCGTCTTTCCGGGGATAGACAGATGCCAGACATCAAACTCTTTGGAACAGGAGTTAATTTTGGAACAGGAGTTAATTTTGGAAGAAGAGCTGTTGAAAATTTTAATTAACTGCCAAACTAGAGGCCGGTATAACTGATTACGACATCCTACACCCTAACCAATTAATATGAATACTTACTTAAAACTCTAAAGAACCTTTCTGGGTATTCCCATGGGTTTAGTTAACACATATCTATAAATCCACTGTTTATTATTAAAAACCTTCAAGTACTTGTATTTCGCATAACTTAAACGGTGTACTAATCATGCCGACAGACACAACCGAAACTCCTGAAGAAAACGTATCCAGCGAATCCTCAGATGAACAGGATTCGGAGGATTCGACAGATATAGTATACGTTGGAAATAAAACCCCGATGCAGTACGTTCAGGCAGCTATGACTTCTTTCAACCAGGGCAATGATGAGGTTGTTCTGAAGTCTAGAGGGAGAGCTATCTCCACGGCTGTCGACAGTGCAGAAATCCTTAGAAGGGAGTTCATGGAGGATGTCGACATAAACGATATCGAAATCTCCACAGAGGAGATTGAAGACGATGACGGGGAAGAAGTAAAGCTATCGTCGATGAGGATAACCCTCTCCTGAAACTTTAAAGAAAAAACAGGTACTGTGACGTTAAAGGTAAGTTACTGTAGAAGTAGCTGTTAAAGTAACGTACTAAATGGCTATATTACTGTAGAAATTTAGGCTTAAGGTCCACTTTTTACTTTGAATTCTTTTCATTAGTTTTTGTACTTATTCTTTCAGTCCTGTATTCAGTGACCTTCTCTGATAGGTGATCTAATGGAATACTGCAGTGTTTCCACGGACTTCTACCAACGTCGAACCCGTTTTATCTGCCAACGTTTTTGCTAGTTCTTCTGTTTCTTTCCGCGCCCTTGCCGAACGGAGAAACTTTACCTTTACCAGCTTGTTCGATGAAAGCTGACCCGAGAGTTCATCTACCACGTTCTCAAGACCTTTCTTACCCACCCAAACTGAGACATCAAGATCCTGGGCTTCCTTACGGAGTTCATTAATATCCATATGTATACTCCGGACCATTAAGGTTAAACCAGTTGTGTTATTTGGTTTTAACATCTCACCTGTGGTTCCACATCAGAATCTAGAATTATTTGGAGATGAATCTCTGACGGTTTTGGGAAAAACTTTAGATGTTCACCAATATTCTTTACTATTCGAGATGGATCAATGACGGTTTGGGATAAGATCCTTGGCTGTTTCAGGCGAAATCCTTGACTACCTCCTCCACACAACCCTTGTCTTTTCGGTAGTAAGAGAAATGGTCTGGTACGTAGTCTACCCTTACGTCCCGGTAGGATTCAGGCGTTTCTCCTAGAGCTCCTCTTCCTCCCAGTGCTGGTTCAAACTCGACGTTCTTGTAAAGTCGGTTCAGCGTATCGTCGTGGCTGATCCAGTAGTTACGAACGTCTTTTTCAACGACGTCCTGGATAGCGGAGTGGTATCGGCCGTCACGTGAAACCGACTTGCTCGGTGCACCTCCTCCCAGTATGCTAAGGCTCCTCACTGCGCTCTCCTTTCCGGAGTTCAAAAGAACCTCAATAGCTTCTAAAACAACTGTTGCACCCAGAGAGTTAGAAAGTAATCTGATATCTGTATCAGGATTTGATCTGTTGAAGTCCGAGATGAACTGTGCAAGTTTCGCACCGTTTTTCTCTGCCACATGGTTACCTGACTTCCACTCTAAAGGTCTATGGTCAGTGTCCCAGGAAAACCCAACCACAGGGGAAGTATAGCCCGCGGATCTAAGCGTATGGCGCATGAGTGAGAACCTTCCCATAGTAGCCTCGTGATCGGCAAGCCATCCGTGGACGAACACCAGTATCTCGTCGTCGTTTATCCCGTTACTCTCGGTTCCGGGAACGTTACCCACTGTGCCGTAATCCAGCCTGTCGACACCCGGAGCTAACCTGGGTTTCTGTAGAACACCCATCAGTGAAACAGGCAGAAGGTCATCACCGGAAAGTAGCCTCCAGGCGTTTTTTCTACGTACGAGTTCGTAATGACCTTCTGTCGTCACTCTCGGGAAGTCTTCGGGTTTTTTGTCATGAATTAAGTTTTCTACACCCAGCGAGAACGCAGTCAGTATGGCAGTCTGTTTGGCGGTATCCTTAACGTTAAAATCCATTACCGCATCCCCGATATCCATAACCTTCGAGTTAAAATCTGAAACCAGAAGTTCCTTTCCAGGAATTTTCAACGAGTTTATCATTGAAACAACAGATGACGTCTATCTCTTTAAGGGTTTATAGAACTCGCGGTTAGTTTGTAAAAATGGAAAGATACGAAACATCAGTTTATATGTTTATTTAATGTGACATATCCTTATATTCTATAGTCCATAACGGATAAACACAATAACCTAACTTTTACAGGTACTACCGAAATCAGGTACTTTGTTATGCCGTCTCCCGGATTTGAACCGGGGGCAAACTCGATCTTCAGTCGAGCGCTCTCCCAGGCTAAGCTAAGACGGCGTATACAGTATTACAGATGCCGTTCCCGTTAATACTTTTCTATTCTAAGAAGTAGGAATTAAACTAATACTCATGACTGTGTGGATAGGCTTTTACTATGATAATTTCGGACATAACGGTAAAATGGGCCTGTTCAGGGGATAGTTTTTGACGGAGATACCTATGCCTCTGATTGAGGATTTTAGTACGGTTCATTGAACTGGTTGTACCGTTTTTGCTTAATTAACCGATCATTAAACAGTTTGTTTATAATTGAAAACACTGATTCGATCTTCGGTCGTTGATGGGTGGACTACGTCGTCGCTCCTGGCTTAAGACATGTACTTAAAAATCTGTTCCGTAAACTGCAGTTTCACGTTATAATGCCTCGAACTTACCTGATAACGTTTTGTTCTCAGACCGGTTATACTGATTTTACTTGCTCACCAACGTTTCGGCCTTAAACTCATAAAAAGGTCGAGGTTATTTGAAAAATACCTCTTACTCGAAGTTACCCTGGAAGGAAAGTACTAGTAGCTTCATAGCCTCGATTTCTCTTGCTAGCTCTGCAACACTCTGACGTGCCTTTTCTCTGTCTGCAACCGTGTATTCCTTAGACTTTACCCTTTCCCGGATCTCGAGGATGCCGTCTTCCTGAAGTTGGTGTAGATGTGGATATACGGTCCCCGGACTTAGACTCGTATCAAATATCTTGATCGCCTCAGTCATAATTTCCTTTCCAGTGATACCGTCGGACGATGCTATCAGAATAATTAGTATTTCGTCGAGATAGTTCTTGAGAACTCTCTCGCCTAAGTTTGATCTGCTAGATTTGAGAACGTTTTCTCCAGTATCCAGTTCCAGTTTATCGTTTGGCCCTTCGGCGTCGATTACTGCCCTGGTACTGCTGGTATCTTTGAGATCTGGGAACTCCGTCCGTAGCCTTTTTATGATTTCTGCCGGCATAGGTCGGGAATTACAAGTTAACACTCCGTTCGATTATCTTTAATGCCTAAAATACTAGCCATACCGTTTAACAACCCCCCAATACTTATGGCACTGAGATCTAAAGACATTTGTACTAGGTTTAAGCCCGGCTTACCGTGGCGTCTACGCGAAAAACCCTACCCAGGTAATGAAGGTTGCCTGTTCTGAATGACCATCGTAAGATATCCTGTATTCGATACGGACCATTCCATCTCGGTGTCACTGGACGACAACCGTTCAGGTGAGTCCAGACGGAGATGGACATCACCTGTTACTACAACCTCGTTGTTTTTAAGGTCTAACATGACTTCGACATCTTCTACTTCCGTACCCAGTTCGACGTAACCCTGGAAACCTTCCCCACACTGAAGCCAGACTCCCTGACCGAACTCGGTACTATCTTGTTCCAAGGTATTACTCCTTGTTCGGTTGGAGTCGGTTTTAGTTCCGGAGTGTTTTTCATAATTCTTCCTGAAGAGAAATCTACGTCCGCATTCACAGACGTGTCTGTTATCCGAGTCCTTGCCCCGGTACTGATGGTTTCGGTCCAACGTCTCCACAGTGGATAGAAAGTTGCTGATATGGTCTATTATTTTATCGGCACCTACGGTATCAACGTTATCTGTCGCAGGATCCAGATCCTCCTCGATACATCGTTTTAGTTCCCTCATTTTTTGGCTGTCGGTACTGAGTTTTTCAAGGTCCTCCATCGAGTCTAACTCTACACCCAGGGTTTCTTCGATGTAGGAGGTGACACCTTTCTTTAACAGTTTATCGAGGAGTACAGTGGATTTCGCGTCCATAGCTTGATTCTAAACTTAGTTTACCGGTGTTATTTGTATAGAAGGCTTTTATTTGTGAAATAGCTTTATAAATTAAATATAATATTATTATAAGCTATCGAGAATAACTAAAGGGTCGTACAAAAAATAAATACACTGGTAGATTTCGTATAAGGAAACCTGCCCTAAATATAAGGTCTATCGAAGAACCAGTCCAGAATTTTGTGTTGACCTGAACGGAGATGTTCGTGGAAAGTCGGTGGGCTGATATCGAGGGAGTCTGCCAGGTCGGCGCCTGACAACGACCTCTTCCTGCTGAAGTATCCGGAGTACAGTGCCGTTCTTAGGATTTCTTCCTGTCTTTCAGTTAGTCCGACCTCGAGACCCTCTAGCTCCTCGACGGGATCCCTCCCCATTTTAGATATCAGTTCGACCTCGAAGATTTTTTTCAGGTCGCCCATTAACCCCTTCGCTTCAGCATCCGATTCTGCGACCAGTTTTATCTCTGTTTGTCGGTCGGGGAACGATATGGATTCGAGTACGCAGTCGTACCTCTCTATGACGTGGGTTAGGGGAGAAAGTGATGTATCTATCTTAACAAAAAACGAATCGTCCTTCTCCGTCAGGAGTTCCCAGTTATTGACGCACTCTCGGCCTTCGATTACATCCGCAGGATCCTTATCCGAATCTGCAGTAAACTCGACGTACACTGTATCATCGTCCTCACCATCCAGTTTTACCGCCTCTACGTCACAGGACGTTTCGTCCTCCAGAAAACTCTTGATACCTGCCTCGAAGTTCCGGATTTCAACTACGAGTTCGACCGCTACGTTCGCTGGTCTGATTTCACCTTCCTCCAAGTTCTTAAGTATACTTCCGGCTATACTACCGAACTCCTTACTTATATCAGGGGATGGCTTTTCGAAAATGAAACTGTCCTCGGCGTATATCGATACGACACCGAAAGTCTCGTCTTCAACCAAGAGCGGCACCGACGCAACCGACGTGAACTCCCTGGATAAAGCCTCCCTTGCCCACGGTTCGTCGATGTAGTCAGATACGTCATCTATCTTTATAATACGGTTATCCTTGGCTGCATTGACCGAAGGTTCATCTACATCCGAGGCCTCAGAAGATTCGAATGAAACGTTCTCAAGGTACCCATCGGAAGTGCCGGCGTAACCCAGTTCCTGTAACCTTTTATCATTAGATCCGAACCGGCCACACCAGACGAAACGGACGTCGTCGACACGGTAAAACTTTTGACACATGAGGTTGGCGGCTCTTTCTAGGCTATCCGTACTCAGGATATCTTGAGATATATTATCCGTTAAAACCTGCCAGTGGTTCTCTTTTTCGAGTCGTTCTCTCTCTACCTCCAGGTTTTTTATCCTCTCCCTGGTTTCTTTTTCCCTGTATAACCTCGAAACCGAGTTTCTTACTCCACGGGACAGTATCTTGAGGTACTCAAGGTCCTCGTCGGTAAATACGTCCGGAGTTTCGGAACCGATCCAGAGAACGCCCTCGCTTCCCAGTGGTAGACATAAAAAACTACGTACCGGGTATTCTTCGTGAAGTTTTGGCTGGAAGCTTTCGGCTTCATCGTAAACTCCGGATATATATCTCGGTTCGCCGTCCACGAAGGATTTCCATACCGGACTGTCACGCCCCCTTAAATCCACCTCAAGATCGTCAAAACCCGAACTATAGAACTCGGTAAGTGCGTTTTCGGATTTATAATACCGGTGAAGACCGAAGTAGTCGTGATCGACCAGTCCTGAGATGCACTCCTCCGCTGTTTTAATTATATCCCCTATATCGGTCATACCGATCAACTCCTGTGTCTTTCTCTGGAGTAAACCGATCTTTTCCCTGGCAATCTTTCTCTTTATCTCACTCTTTATCCAGTCACCGGCCAGTCTGGTGAACAGTTTCTCGGAGTCGGTAAAGCCCTCCCTCTCCCCCGGCCTTCCTTCGTAGACCAGGTATCTTTCCTCACCCTCCATCTCTCCGATATACGCAACCAGGTAGGTTCTGAGGTCGCTCTCATCCCATGGTTCGTTCTCAACGGAACTAGCTGTCCAGATACCGGTCCGGCGTGCCGTTTCTTTAATTCTATTGGGTATCTCTATAATCTCTCCTGTATCAAGTAACGCCCTGTTGTTATATCCGAACTCTATCTGATCCACACCCCCTACCTGTTTTACCAGAAGACCGATCCTGAGTCCGAGTCTTTCACATCCTGTACAGATCGATTCCTCTATTCTCTCCTCGTGATCCAGATCTGTGTCGGAAGAAGTTCTGTAAAGACGTCTCAGGGCGCGTTCGTTTTTCTGGAGTCTCAGTTTCGATTTCTTCATTTCCGTGATATCCGAGGCAACCCCCACTATCCGTTTTAACCCATCCTCCCCCATTACCGGATAACCGCGGTCGTGTACCCACCTTACCTCACCGTCCGGCTGAACCACCCTGTACTTTATATCCGTCTCTTCACCCTTCCTCTGTTTAAGCAGGGCTTCATTGACCTTCTCCCTGTCTTCCCGATGGACTCCCTCGATGAAGTTCTCCGTATCCTCCTTAACTTCTTCCACCGATCTTCCCCAGATATCCTCGTAGGCGGGGCTGATATACTCAAGACTGTCCTGGTTTGGAACGTTAACCCAGAGAACGTCGTCTATGGATTGGGAAAGATCCTCAAATATCTCCCTACTCTTGCTCAGGTCCTTTTCGAACATCATCTGTTCCGTTACATCATCCACCGAAAGAACTATCAGGTCCTCGTCGGTTCCAGGATCCGTAATCTTTGAACCGCTGACGGAGATATACTTGGTTTCACCGCCGGCATCGATTGAGTACTCCATCCCGTTAATGGATCCTCTCTCCAGAATCAGGTTGACGGGATGTTTTTCGTCAGTAACCCTTTCTCCGTTCCTTGAAAGTGAAAACCGGTCCGGATTTAACTCCGTCGAGTTTATTTCATGAACGCTAGACTCGAAAACCGTCTGGAAATGGTTGTTGGAGTAAACTATTTCTCCGTCCGGCCTGACCGCAAGAATACATACAGGACTTGTTTCGAGTATCTGCTCCTTGACGTAACGTTCCTTATCTATCCCATGACTCGGTACCCTGGCTTCGGTGCTACTCGAGGGGGAATCTTCACCCGATACCATGCTACTCGAAGGGAGATCTTCACCCGAAACCGTGCCAATAGAAGTAGAGTCAGCACCTGTAACCTCCCTGGATCCGGAAACACGAAACCGGATTGATTTTCCTCTAACTTCGGGATTTAACTCCATCTCCAGGCTTTTCCCGACGTAGTCGAGCGTAAACTCCTTACTCGAATGTTCCTCTTCAGCGGAGTTTGCGGCGGACGATACCTTTTCTGCAGAACCGTTAAACAGATCATCTATATCGGAACCGACGTACTCACAACCCTCGACCCCGAGAATCTCCTCCCCACGGGAGTTCAGGTACCATACCCTGTTTTCCCCGTCCAGATAGAGATATCCACGGTCGATATTTTCCAGCACCTTCGGTTCGATCTTACGGAGGAACTGCCTGGTAACCTCGTCACATGGAGCCGAACGAACAGATACCTCCTTGCTCAACACACCGAAACCGTCGCTTCTATCGACGAAGGAATCCACAAACAGGCCGCTGGAGTTTCCGACGTCAGTACGGGACAGGTCGTCGTAAACTACCCAGGGTACTCTGCAGTCGAACTCGTTATCTACGGCGACCTCGAGGGGAGAAAATCCATCGAAATGAACTGGGGAAAGTATACAGTCGAACCCCTCATCGTATCCGTTAGCTACGAACCACCGACCTGAATCACCAGAACTGGTGCCGGCGACGTACTCTACCCCGGATAGGAAATCCTTTACATCTCTTGTGTTACCTAGCACCTCGTACTCCGGGTCCAGACCACAGTCACAAAGCTTCCGGATAACCGAATCTACATATCCGCCGTTAGAAAAAAAAGCGAGACGGATATTACTCATGGACTTTATTCTATTTTTATACCTACAAGAGTTTCGGTAAACGAAGTCGACTGTATCCTGCCTGACGATACCTCTGCTCTATGAATACATCTTGTCGTGATCACTCCGTGTGTCGAACTCCTCCACTGCCTCCCGGAGATGAGTTTCATGGAGCGTAACGTCCACGGATTCGTCGTCTATCTCCTCTATAGAGTCAATTCCTTCGTATACCTGTTCGTCTATCGCAACCCATCTTGCTTTACGGCATACACCGGCCAGGTCCGCGCCAGACGCACCGTCTAGTTTACTTGCCATCTTCTCGGCTACGTCCTCGATATCCGAGTCGGCGTTCCAGTTTATACTGTCGGGTTCGGTGATGTTTCTTAAATGGATCTCAAGTATCTCCTTCCTCTCCCGGTCAGTGGACGGGGGAGATATCTCGTAATGTTTGCCGAGACGTCCTTTCCTGAGTAAAGCGTCGTCTATACGGTCCTTCCTGTTAGTAGATCCTATCACCACGACGTTGTCCTCTTCCATAAGTCCGTCTAGCTGGGAAAGCAGGGCAGATGTGGCTCTCTGGGATACTCCGGAGTCACCGGAAACGTCTCCCCTGGTTCCCGCGATGCTGTCTATTTCATCTATGTATAGAACGGCAGGTGATAGCTGTCTGGTGATGTCGAACGAACGCCTTATCGCTTTCTCTGTTTCCCCCACGTACTTGTCCATGAACTCGGTGGAGTCGAAACCGACGAAGGTTCTATCGCTCTCGTTTGCCACCGCTTTGGCAAGCAGAGTCTTACCCGTACCTGGAGGACCGTAGAGAAGAATTCCCGGTGAACCCTCCCTGTCGTCGAACAGTGAGGGCGCGTGAAGCGGTAGTTCCACCAACCTGTCTAGCTTCTTCTTGATCTCCGAAAGTCCTCCAACATCCTCGTAACCCACACCGGGTATATCGATGTCGTACTTCTTGAGAAGCGTTGGTGTGACTTCTTCGAGTGCCGTCGCGAAATCATCCCTGGCGTATCCCTCGTTTTCCTTCCGGAGAATCTCACCCACGGATTCGTACCCTGGATACTTCTCCCTGAGGCGTCTCTGCATCGCCAGGTTCGCCTCCTGGCATAGGTTCTTTATATCTGCCCCCGTGTATCCGACTGTCTGTGAGAGTAGTTCCTTCTCCACGAACTCCGCGTCATCGAACTTGAACTTCATCTCGTCGAGATGGATCTCAAGTATCTCCTTTCTGTCCCGGGAGTCGGGTACACCTATCTTTACCGACCGGTCAAACCTGCCCGGACGGAGTAGAGCGTCGTCGACGTCGTCGACGTAGTTGGTGGCAGCAAGAACAATAACCCTGTCGTCCTTCTCGAAACCGTCCATCGCGTCTTTGACGGCGTTAACCACTCTGCGTTCCACCTGGTTTCCACCCGTCAAACCATCCCTCTCGGGAGTCATGGAGTCTATCTCGTCGACAAAAACTACTGCAGGCTGGTTGCTCTTGGCGTTGTTGAAAAGCTGTCTTATGTTCTCTTCTGACTCCCCGTAGTTCTTCTCGAAGACGTCGGAACCCGAGATTTTCTGGAAATGTGCGTTAGAGTGGTTGGCGACAGCACGCGCCAGCATCGTCTTACCTGTTCCCGGGGGTCCGTGGAGGAGAACTCCGTTTGGCAGGTCGACGCCCTGGAAAGCCCCCGGGTCCGTCAAAGGGGTTTCAACTATCTCCCTCACTTTCTGTATCTCCTCCTCGAGTCCCCCGATGTCCTCGTAGGTAACTTTGCCCTCACGACGTTCCCGAACAGAGCTGGAATCCGTATCTCTTGATCCCGACTGTCTTTCCTGGGTTTTCATCTGCCAGTCCACATGAAGTTCCGTATCCCCCGTCAGCTGGAACACCCTGGATTCGGGCTCATGGCTTACTATCTTGTAGGTAACATCAGTGCCGTTTTTGAGTTCGAGAACCGTTTGATCGCCGTCTCGAAGGATACAGTCCTTGAAATGTTGGTTCAGGTAGCCTCTGGCCTTTCTCTTGTAACTCGGCGGAACTCTCTTGAACTCCCTACAGTTCTCGAACATCACTTTTTCAGCTACATTATGGTCGGTTTTCTGTATAGAAACCTCATTCATCTGGCTACCTTCGGTGTAACCAAGAGATGAGGCGGTGTCTGTATCTATCCACATCTCGCCACCGTCGAGTTCGGGATCAATGAGAAGAGTGGCTGTAGTCCATTCCTCCCCCGATTCGATCTTGATCGCATCTGTGGGTTCGATACCGAATTCGGAAAGCTCGCCCGCGATTTCGGGACTTATGTATGCTCTCTTTGCTCTCGACTCTCTGACCTCATTAACCTGTATCGAATAGGACTCTTCTTTGCTCATGGTTCACCTTTGTTACCGTAAGACGGTTTAAACGTATATCCTGAAATCATAAAATCCGAATTCATGTATCCAGACTTCTTATAAGCCAAATACAAACAACCTGTGTCCAGGCTACCTGTGTCCGGACAACTTGAATCCAAACAACCCGGTTTTATATATGCTGTTTTAAATATATCTTCGACACCATTATCCTGAGAAGACATATATCTATCTGGAGAAGATCCACATAAAGCCCTCCATAGAACTGAACGTCCCACGTTTATTGAAAAACTACGTTTATATCCAGGTGGGGAATAGCTCTCGGTCATCCCGGTTTTGTTTGTTTCATTTAACATCTTATGCTTTGTTTTCAGTTGAGTAACTTCTGATATGTGTAGGTGAAAACGTAATTTTCTTCACTCGAAAATACGGAGTCTACAGTCTTTAACGGATCGTTTGACGGAAAATAGACAACCGGGTGTCCGGGATACCACATCATTCCTCGACAGTTATTTTGAGGTAACCGGTTTCAGTAACCCTCCACTCCCAATCGCGGTCATCTCCCTCCTCCCTGTTGGCGGGTACGGTTCCCTCTACTTCGCCCTCGACGTTATATTCGTTCCCCTCGTCGTCGTAACTAACGTCGATATCCTTCACCTCCGAACCAACCTCGACGTAACACTCCCATCCACCGTCGACATCTATCCATTCCACGTAATCGAAGATCGAATCCTCATACTCATCGGTGTCTATGTCACCTGGATCTGGTTCAACGGCTTCTCCGGATTCATCGGCGGAGTCAGCAGTGGGTTCTTTTTCCGGAGATTCGTCGGGGCCGGAGTCCACCACCTTGCTTACTCCCGGGGAACCGCCGGAACCACCCTTTTTTAGCGATTCATGGTGTTCGTATGCCTCCTTGGTCAGGAACTTTCTTCCGCAGCTACACCTGTGTCTGCCATCCCCGGTTTCTCCGTCGTACTCGTGACTATCTTCCAATCCGTCGCCGGAACCCTCGATTCTGTCTCCGAAGGAGTTACCAGAGGAGCCGGAACCCCGGTTACGCCGGACGTGGTTCCTGTCGACATTTACTTCGTAGTCGAATACGGCCTTTGAATCTTTGAGGTTCTCGAGGTCCTTCAGGTTCTTTACGTTGTCCAGAAATCCTTCCAGGAAACCCGGAACGGATTCGCCAAGCGCCGACTGAAAATCATCGGACAGATCCTCGGCCTCGGACTTATCGAAGATACTTTTCCGCATTTCTTCCTGGACCTCCTTCTCGAACTCCGGATCTTTGTTTACCTTCCTCTTGATTTCGGCTATGTCCTCCGGGGACTCTATCTCTTTTCCAGTAACTTCCTCAAGAAAATCGAAAATATCTCCCCCCAGTAAGTCGGTTAGAAAGTCTCCCGTATCCTTGCCTTCGTCGTCACTCATGATACCACTTCCATCATAACTCTTCTCTGTTCTCTCCTCTCTTGTACCTCTCTACGAGTCCATACCCCTGTGCCTCGCCGGAGTCGTCTAGCTCTACCTCGTACCGGCCAAGTATATCCTGGGTATCCGGCACCGCATTTCTTTCGACTACCTCAAGAACCACGCGCCATCCATCATCCCTCGCCTCGATCTTAATGACATCATCCACGTCGTACTCGAGCATCTTGTCTATAACGTCGAGAGCCCTGGACCTTGCTTCCATAAGGCCGACGTCTTCCTCCGTCCTCCCGGACGCGTCGTCTGTCGCACCGTTATGTCCGGACTCTACTCCGTCTTCTTCTTTTTGTCCTGTCGTGTCTCTATCCGAACCGTCTCCGGTGGACCCTTTGTCTTTATCGCTGCTCTCCTCAGAAAACGCCGACTTGTTTTTCTCTTCTTCCTCCATTTGAGTTCCTTTTTCCATTCTTGCTCCTCCTTTTAAAGGCTGTCTAACCTATATCTGCCTCCGGTGTTTCCTCGATTATCGAATCTACTTCTCTACGTATCTCTCCAAGCCTTTCTTTTTTGGATACCTTCGAGGCGAGTACATCAAGACATACTTCCCCGAGAAGATCCCTGTCGAAGTCGTCGTAGACCGCGAGACCATCCGCCGCCATTATCGCCGCCCTGGTTCCGATGTTGATCTCTAGATTTTCCCGTAGTTCCCTCATTACAGTCACCAGTTTTTCTACGACATCTTCGGGAAGTTCATCGTTTAACTGATCTTCGACTATCTTGACTTCGGTTTCGAAATCGTAGAAGTCCATGTAAATACCGATTAACCTGTCGAGTAGAGCGTCCTGTGGTCTGTGGACACCGGCATACTCTATCGGGTTTGATATGAGTATCGATCGGAACTCTGGATGGACCTCGACGTACCGGGATTCGCCGTGTTTCTCCGGGAGTTCAAGTACGCCTTCCTCGAATATGGACAGTAGCACGTTATTTGCTGCGGGTTTTGTGCGACTGAACTCGTTGTATACCAGTGTTGCACCTTCCTCCACCGCTATTGTCAGAGGATTATCCACCCATCTGTCGTTGATTATCTGTTTGGACTTCTGGACGTTGTGTATGTACTTGTCCTGGACCGAGTACTGTTCTTTCCCCGAGTACTCTCCGACCAGGTCGCTGGTGTCGAGGTCGGCGTCACCGTTGATCCAGACGACGGGCCGATCCCTCTCCTTTGCGACGTTCAGAGCCATCGATGTCTTGCCGCATCCCGTCGGTCCGATGAGATGTATCGGATAGTTGGCTTCCATCCACCTCTTGAGCCTCTCCTTGAATTCGATAACCGCCTGGGTTTCCACGAAAGACGAGCCAATCTCGAAGTCCTGCATGGTCGAGGTCGAATCCGGGCTGGTCTCTGTAGAACCACCTTTCTTCTGTATTCTTTCCATCTCCTTGCTCTCCCTCTTCTTATCTCTCGATCTTTCTTTCTTCTCCTTCCTGTCGGACCTAATCTTCTTACCACGGACCTTTCTTTCGTGCTCGTCGTTACTGGTCATCAGTCGTCTCCCGGTCTCAGGTTGACGTCCTCACCGTACTCTTGCTTGTAGTCGTCCATGGACATGTCGTGGGTACTGAGATGTGGCTGGGTGATCGCCTGGTAGTACTCGCCACATACCAGGCACTCCACCATGTCTTCCACACTCTCCTCCGTTTCTTCAGCTTCACCTTCGGTTTCGCCCTCATCTGCATCGGAGGCCGGTTCCTCTGTTTCCTTCTCTGCTTCGTCAGTCAGGTCCTCGCCGGACTCTTGTTTCTCCGTTTCCTCCTCTTCGGACTCCTCCGTTTCAACTTCATCCTTTCTGGCTTCTTCCTCAGATGTTTCCGAGTCACCTGGTTCCGCAACTTCCGGGTCCTCGGATACTGTTTCTCGGTCATCGTACTCGCTGCCGGTCTTCATATCTTCGGTTGCCCCGGTCGATTGGGAAATATCCAGGCCGTAGAAATCCTCGTTAACGTAGTTTCCGAAGGTATCTACTGTTTCCTGTATCGCGGACCGCATCTCCTGGACGGAGCCCCTCATTTCGTCGTTCCAGGTTTCGTTTTTACCTTCGACGTTTTGGTGGAAATATTCGGCGTAGGACTCGAACTCCTCGACAGAGTCATTTAGTGCCGACCGAACGTCCTCGATGGCCTCGTTTATCTCAGTCTGCCAGTCCTGGTTACGCTGGTAGGCATCCTCCTGGAACTGTTCAGCAAACTCCCTGTAGTTCCTGGAGGTTTCCTCCATAGCCTCCTGCATATCGGCGAGGGCATCATCCATCTCCGAGATCCAGGTTTCCTTCTTGTAGCTGGAGTCCTCCTGGAACAGCCTCGCGTAGTCGTCAAAACTCTCGTGTACATGTGAGAAAGAGTCGACCATGTCGTCCATGGACTCCTTCATCTCCTCGCTCCATCCCTCGTTTTTCTCCTCCGCAACTTTCCTGAACTCTCTGCCGTAATCGTGGAAAAGCTCGGCGTACTCGGAGAAGGCGGTGTTGGTCGACTCGAAGGCCTCGAGAAGCTCGGCGGTTTCCGCCTCCATCTCGTGGCTCCATTCCCGGTTCTTTTCCTCAGCCTGGTCCTCGAACTCCTCCGCGTACTCCCGAAGCTCTTCCGCGTACTCGTCTAAATCTGTCCTGAGTTCGTTCAGGTTGTTTAGTTTCTGTTTGACTGTCATATTTGACTCGACCTTGGTTTGTAAAATAAAGGTAGGTTAGATTATACCTACTTAGGCTTCGGGAGCTGCTGCGGTTAGCTCCGCCTGCTCTATCTTTGCTATCTCTTCTGCGTAGTGGAGGAACGTATCTACAGACGCGACTACGACTCTCGCTTCCACCGTCAAGATTTCTATCCCTACGAGTGAAATCCTCGCGAACGTGTCCACCACTATGCCTTTGTCCAATACTCGATCCAGTACTTCCGCAAGACTTGATGAATCTGGCTGAGCCATTTTTACTCCCGGGGACTTTCCCCGTGGTTAGACTATGTGGTTTGTTATCTATTAACATCCGCTTGAGTTCGAAGTCCGAATCATACCTCGAATCACTTGACGTATCGAGGTTTGTAACTGATCCTGAAACGGTTCATGTTACGTATACCGAGTCATCAAACGTTCTGAACTACGACACGGTTACCGTTACGGATACCGAATCGGATCTTGACTCGTTTGCCGTTACGTTGGACGTATCGAAGTTCGATACGTGGTCCGATTCAGTTACTGAAACGGAGACCGTTACAGAATCCGAATCCATACGGAGTAATATACTGTTTTCTACTCTATACATCTACATGAACTCATCGAGAGAGCGTGGAAGGTCCGGGAGGGCCGGTTTCTCGACGTTTCCCGTCGAACTCGAGGAGTTCTTTCTACAGGACCACGGTCGGACGTTGCTGGTAAAGGGCGAGGCCGGTGCAGGTAAGACGATGTTTGCGATGCAGACGATAGACCACCTATCGCAACGGCGGGGTGACGTTCTGTACATCTCCACCCATATAGACAAAGATAGACTGTACGAGACACACATAAGAGACCGTTACAGTCTGAACGAATCCGATATAATTGATCTGTCCCGGCAACCGTTCAAGACCCCTTTCGAGATAGATTTTCCATTCGACAAGCTCGACAGGGAGAACTTCCTCGAATGGATAAAAGAGATAGGTGCGGTGAGCGACCACCTGACCCTTGTTATAGACAGCATAGAACTTATCCACCAGTTCCTGGTATCCGACCACCCCTATGGGAACGGAGAGTCATCTAGTCATTCAGGAAAGGACCGGTACGTACTGAACGACAAACTGGCATCTCTCGCGAGGCAACGGGGCATAGATATAGTTCTGGTTTCAGAGAACTACGGAAACACCGAACTCGACTACATAGTCGATGGCGTCGTCGAGATGAAAGTTGATGGAGACGCCTCGGGGAGGGCCATCAGGAAGATGGTTCTTGAGAAACTCCGGGGGGTAAAGATAGATAACAGGGTTGAGTCATTTACGTTGTCTGGAGGGAGGTTTTCTACATTCGTACCTGTAGAGTTGACTGAGATATACGGAAACGATGTGCTGGAGGTGGGTTCTACGGAAGAAACCAAGGTCAAGTTTTCGACGGGTATACCCGAGTTCGACGACGTTCTCGAGGGAGGATACAACAGAGGTAGCGTGATCCATCTTGAACTCGGGATCAATCTGTCGAGGAACACCTGGGGTATACTGACTTTCCCCCTAATCAGGAATTTCATCTTCCGTGGAAACGCCGCCGGCATACTACCTCCACAGGAAAGCAGCCCGGGTATAGTACGTAAAAACGTCGGTAACATGGTTTCGGAGGACAGGAGTAAAGAACTGTGTAAGGTCTACGACACATATCCAGACGAAAGCTACCTCGAAACAGACGACGAGTTAACCATCGACAGGGTAGAGAACTTCTCACAGTACATAGAATCCGTTAACGAGGTACGTGAGGACAGCGACGGTCCGGTTCTCCACATCATCAGCCTCGACACCCTGGACAAGGACGACGAACTCGAGCTCGGCGACTACGCCAACTACACGGCGTTACACAACGATCTTTCCGTACTCATGACCAAACAGAACTCCGACATGAAGGAGGAGGTTGGCGAGGTAGCTGATATGCATTTCAAGCTAAAGAAAGAAAGGGAGAAGATGTTTCTCATGGGTAAAAACCCGGTAACCCCATATCTGGGTATCGTGATAGACAGGTCGGATGAGGTTTCCGAGATAGGACTGAAGGAGATGGTTTAGATTGAGAAAAAGACAGAACAGAAGATAGAAAGGTGAACCATAATGAGTGAACACGTATACGCCTACGGTATAATCGAGGACGAAGATCTGGAGATGGAGATAGATGGTGTCGAGGATGCCAACGAGATATACAACGTTAGCTACAGAAACTTTTCAGCCATCGTCTCCGACATCGACACCACCGACCCCGAAAGGTCTGACGAGAACGTAGAAAGACACAATCAGGTACTTCAGGAAGTCCTGGAATCCGACGGGGGAAAGACGGTGGTTCCAATGGGTTTCGGAATGGCTTTCAAGAACAAGAAGACCCTGAAGGGAGTTATAAGAGGCGCCCGTCGGGCGTTACGCAAGGCACTAAATGACATTGATGGAAAGGTTGAACTCGGCCTGAAGATAGTTTCTCCCGCGGAAAGCGCTCCCTCTGAAACCGAGGTTGAAGATTACGTGGAGGAGAGGCTAGATGACCTAGTGGTGAACGACAAGGAGAATGACAAGTTTACCGATAGACTGCTGTTAAACAGGTCTTATCTCGTGGAAAGAGACGAGAGGAGTGAGTTGGACAGTGCTGTAGACGATATTGAGGAGGAGTTCGAGGACTGCATAGTACAGTATACGGGGCCCTGGCCACCCTACAACTTCGTCGATATTCATATAGGAGCAAAGGGAGAGGCGGGTGGATAGATGCTTCTCGTCGACGACCTGTTGATCAAGCCGTTCTTCTCTCTGCTCGGAATACTCCAGATGATGGCTCTAGATGAGTTATTCGATGTGGATGAGATAAAGAGCCAGTTAAAAGAAAACCAGCTAATGTACGAGATAGGTGAGAAGTCAGAGACCGAGTACGAAGCGGAAAAGCAAAGACTTGAAACTCAGCTTCAGATGGCCGAAGAAGCCCGGAAACAGATAAAACAGAAGATAGAGGTCAAGAACTGAGGGAGAACAATGACAGATAAAGAAAAAAGAAATAATAACTCCGTTTCCGGTTGGAGACATTTTCGCGATCTAGTATATGGTGTATTAGATGAAATCGAGAGGCTAGATACCGAAAACTTGGATAATGTGAAACGTGAGGGTGCGCTGAGTCTACGGAACACAGAAATAGAATACAACGTTTCGGTGGAGACGGGTCTGGAAGGTTGGAACGAAGGCTCCGAGTCCAATCAACAGGATCTGGGTGTGGAACCTGCAGAATATTCGTCGAAATCTTTCGAGTATTACTACGAGGTTTATTACGGTGACTCCGGAGGGCTTGTCGTCGATGTAGAGATACCGGAGGTGTCTACCGAAGAAATTGAACCCAGGTTAGAGGGAGAGAATCTAGAGATTAGTTATAGGGACGAATGGGTAGAGGAGATTCCAGTCGGTGTTTCTGGAATGGAGCTGGAGTCGATCGACATTAGGAACGGAGTTATCGAGTTAAGGCTGAGGTGAATTTATATGACAGATAAAATCGAGCAAAAACAGAAAAGACAGAGGAAAAAGACCCTGGAGAAAGCGAAGAGTAACCGTGATGCAACGAGGCGAAAGTTAATTCAGCAACACAGGAAACTTGCGGAGAAAAGAAAACGTAACGTGAAGAAAACCCGGTCGAGAAAGAAGAACACGAATGATGATGAAAACCCAACTCGGAGATCCAGTCTACCTCCTCAGAAAACAAATCTCGTAAACGCAGTGAGGAACAGTCTCTCTAACGTTCCCGAAAAACCGCGTCACTCTCAGGTCCAGCCATCCAAGAGACTGTACGGTCTGAAGCTGTTCATGGATGCGAGTAAAGATAAGAGTGAAAAGAGATCAGTGGATGAGTGTACTGAAACCGAAGAGGGGGTCGAGTAGATGGGTGGAGCAAAGCCTACCAGGACGCAGGGTGATCTTGCTGAGATGCTCGAAACATTGCTCGATAAGGGCGTCGTTATCAACGCCGACATAGCCGTTAACGTGGGTGACACCGAACTACTAGGTGTGGAAATTAAGGCCGCGATAGCGTCGTTCGAAACAGCGGCGGAGTACGGACTCGACTTTCCCTCCGGCACGGATATGGAGAAGGTTAGGGAGGCAGCAGACGTCGAACCTAACGAAACCGGAGACGGAGAGATGGGTATAGAGCCACCTATGGAGTCGAGGGAGGACGTCTGATGGTTGAGGTGGATATCGACGAAGGAGAGAAGATGCGTGCTGGCCTGGTTTCACTGGTGGTGGCGGTGACAGAGATACTTGTTGAAACCATGAGTCGTGAGGCGGTAAGGAGGATGGAAACCGGTAACCTCAGCCAGGAAGAGATAAACGACCTGGGCAGGAGACTGGAAAGACTCGAAAACGAGATAGAGGGTCTGAAGAAGGATGAGGGAGTTGAGGGAGACGTCGCCGAACTCAGAGGTAAACTAAACGGACTCATCGAGGACGCCGTATACGGTATCGAACAGAGTTAAATTAAGTCATGGGACAGAAATCAAACGAACTCTGCGGAAGCGGGAACAGAAGTTCGGAAGACCAGGAACCACTGGGAGACGGTGGGATCGAAGAGTATCGTTACCTGTACTGTCTATTTTCACTGGGAGGAGACTGTAGCATCGAAAAGGAGGGTGTTGACGGCGAGAAGGTCTACTGTATCTCGGTAGGAGATTTGACCGCCGCGGTACATACCTGCGACGGGATATACGATACCGACGACAGGGACAAAGTCAGGGAGTGGCTGTTTAGACACCAGTACGTGATAGACTCGGTCGGAGAGGAGTACGGTACACCAATTCCGTTCAGGTTCGACACCCTGATCGAGGGTGGCGACGAACAGGTGGAGGAATGGATATCCGAGAACTACGATGATCTTGAGGACATCCTGGAACAGTACAACGGGAGATGGGAGTACAGAGCCCAGCTTTACTGGAACGTAGACGAACTGGACCGTGAACTGATCGACTCCAACCCAGAACTCAGTGATCTTCGGAAAGAGATAGAGAGCGGAGGTTCTGGCAGGTCGTTTCTACTCGAGAAAAAACTAAAAGCCAAGCTAAAGGACTACAGAGCCGAGAAAGGTAAGGAGTTCATGGATGGTATAAAAGACGACGTTGAGGACAACGTCGTCGAGATTGAGGAATCTAAGCCAACTGGGGAAAACACGGCCGAGGGCGAAAAGAAACACGTTGGTTCTCTAGTGATATTGATGGAGAAAGGGGCGGAAGAACAGGTTGGTGAGGTTCTCGACGAGGTAGCGGCTCGACCGGGTGTCGAGATAAAGTACACGGGGCCCTGGCCGCCATACAGCTTTATTTCGGAGGTGATTGACCAGAATGGAACCCGTTAAGGACCAGCAGGGCGTGGTGGATTTACTTGACGTACTCCTCGACGAAGGAGTGATTATAGATGCCGATATAGTTATCTCTGTGGCCGAGGTCCCTCTGGTTGGGATCAACCTTCAGGCAGCAGTCGCGGGTATGACTACGATGGAGCAGTACGGTATGTTCGAGGAGTACGTTTGATGTATTACTAAGTTGACCTGACGAAACGGAATCTGTTTGGTAGTTCCATACGGTTTTACGTTCAGTATTTTGTTCAAAACATAGTATCTAAGCTTCGTAGACATGTACCATAGTTTCGGTTAAATTAGTACGGTTAGATGACATACAAATATAGTAGTAAACCCAGTTTTAGAAGTAAACTTAGTTACCGCAATATACCAGTTCGTCTCATGTATCCAGACCTGTAAATTTTTTTTTTAAAATTAAATTAATATTGATGCAGTATTTATTAGATGTTGGAAAATATATCGACACCTTCAAAATTTTTAAATCAAGCTTACATCCGGTTTCTGCAACGAAGTATATGAAATCTATAATATGGAGGATGTAACTGAACTGATAAGGTTGCTACTGGTTTCGGTTCTTGTTTTGGATGTTTGGGTACATAAACTGAAAACCATTATTATTAAATAGAGAGACTATAAGCGTCTTAGAATCTATTTTAAACTATTTTAAACTATTTTAAACTATAATTTATACTCCGTAAACGGTTTTGAACAGTGATGAATAAACTGAACGTTACTGGGTTTATAACTACATTCCGTACAAACATGTGTATGAGGAAAGTTGAAGCATGTCAACTAATACCCGGAAATCCGAAGTTCCATTCAACGACAAACAGACACGGATTCTGGGACATATTGAGGGGCAGGTGGAAACCGGTAAACAGTACTTCAAAAGCAAATACATGGCCGATGAACTAGGCATGTCTTCAAGAGAGATCGGTGCAAATATGCTTCGACTGGCCGAAGAGAGTGAAAGGTTTCATATAGAAAAGTGGAATCAAACGAGCGCAACTACTTGGAAGGTTGAAAAACGAAAACCATAGAAAACTAAATTAAAATCAACCGTTCGCGAGCCCGTACCCATGGAGGCTTCGTGAACATACCCTCGTCACATTTCCAATATTTTCGTCGCTAGATAATGGTTCGAACCAGACATTTATGAGTGTAACGATAATAGGGTAGATATTACCGTTTATTGTAGTTCATAACAGTTTAACGTAAAATTACTCGAAGTCCGGATACCAACCTTAAATATCCGGGAGACGGTTTCATTATCCATGGGAAAAGAAGCAAACTGCCCCGAATGTAGTGAAACCATAGATACAGAAGATATTGAGGCTGGCCTGGTTTTCTCGGACGAGACAGGTGTTTCTTCGGCGTTCATCTGTCCCGAATGTAAGACTATCCTTGGAATAGGTGCGTCGGAGACAAAGGCAGATTAGAAATAAATTAACTCCCTTATATCCCGAACAGTACACCATAATACATAGTATATCACCAATCACCACCTCTTAAAGATTATCTAACCTATACTCCCTACTGTAAATGAGTGGTGGTAAGGAATACATCGCAAATTATGGAACTCTGAAAAGAGAATACATCAGAAAACTCGACGACGCAGTGTATAATCAGGTAAAAAACAAACTCAGATACCTGGGGACCTGTTATATTCCGGGACGGTTATATGAAGTTGGAAACTATCCAGGACTTAAATTAGGAGGTGCCGATATGGAAAAGGTAGAGGTTGAGCTATATGAGATACTTGAATCCGACATCATAGATACTCTTGATAGATACGAGGGTTACATTCCTTCTGATCCGGGAAGTTCACTTTTTCTAAAACCCTTCTCACTGTACCTGAACAGAGAAACTGTTACGTAACTCGTTGGACAAGGGTTAAAGTATGAGTTTAACTAACGAAAGTTCGGCGACGTTAGTCTATGACGATGACTGTGGTTTCTGTAAATGGTGGGCCGAAATTTACAGAAAACACTCATCCATAGATGTTCTTGGGTTTTCCGAGATCTCACCTAAACTTGAGGAACTTCTACCGGATGATTACGAGAACTGTTCCCATGTAGTTACAGAGGACAGGATATACTCGTGTGGGGCATCTATGGAGGAGGCTTTCGTGAGATCCAGTTTCGGGAAACCGTTCCGCCCAATAATCAAGTTCCTGAGAACATTTAAGCTGTACAACCTTTTCCGTGCGAAAGCATACAGGTTCGTCGCTGATCACAGGGATACTGCCGGCAAGTTTCTCTCAAAATAGGAAATCCAGCAAAAGTTTATTATTTTTATTTGACTTTTCTATATTATATGCTGCCCTCAACCTTCATTTATGTACAGTGTCCGTATGCAAGATCGGTGTTCGTGGGAAACAGCCCTGCGTTATTTTGAAAAAATATATGTTCGTATTTTGATATTACTTTACAGATTCATTCGGTCATGGAGTAATCAACAGGACTTGATGTATACTGTGGTTTATCTTTGGGTCCGTAGTATAAGTTCAACCGTTCCCTCCGCCACCAGTCTCCTGTTTCTCTACGTTCCTTAGGACTACTGAAGCGGTACCTGTACCTTACGGCCCGCAGTTTTTCCGGAGGTTCATCGGGAAACGGATTGTGTGCCAGTAAACCCAAGATATCCTGTTCACCCTCCAGTATTTTTTCCATCAGTTTTGTAAACCAAGGATGTCTGGTGGGGCGTGGTGACATTGCAGCGAACCACATCTGCCAGTCAAGCCTTAGATGGTAGGGAGCAATCTGTCTCGGTCTCCGTGATACGTCAGTTGGTTTTCCCTTGAAACAGTACTCTTTCCAGTCGGAATCATCAGTTGGTGTTTCTTCCCTGGTCCCTTCGATAACAATCTCGTACCTCGTTTTCGTTATGGAGCCGAAAGCACCGTAGGTGTTCACTATACGTAGTGGGTTAAAGGAGGTGTTCATTACCTGTTTGCTCGACACCATGTTTTTCACTGGCTTGACGCTGAGAATCACAGTCAAAATAGCTATTGATAACACAGCCAAACTGAGGTATAAGGGTGTGACGGTAACCGCAGGTGAACTAATTCCCGTCAAACCCGTGATTACGCTGTCGTTGATTGTTGGGATAGCTAAAACTATGGTCAGTGCGTTGAGCCAGGAAAAGTTACCGGTAACCATTAACCATAGCTGGAACAGTATCGTCACTATCCCCGCACCTGCAGCGAGTGGCTGTGGAGCAAAGTATAGAAAAGGAATCAGTAGCTCAACGAAATGGTTACCAAGTACCTCGAACTTGTGAAACCGGGATGGCAGATGGTGCACGAACCAGCTAACCGGGTTCGGTATCGGCTGTGTCTCATAGTGGTAGTCCATGCATGTAAGGTCACGCCAGCAGCTATCCCCCCTTATTTTTATTAACCCGGCTCCGAACAT
Organism: Halobacteria archaeon; assembly: GCA_042218125.1. Taxonomy (GTDB): domain Archaea; phylum Halobacteriota; class Halobacteria; order Halobacteriales; family Halorutilaceae; genus JBDGRN01. Next base: position 52,262 of record JBDGRN010000029.1, read on the forward strand.
GTTCCGGAACAAAACCCACCGAAGAAGTAATACCGTCAAGATGGGTGTAGCGGTAGCACCGCTCCCAAGGAATATGGCAAAGAAACCGGTTTCGAGGAGCATTGACTCCCATCCGAAGCCGTAAAACACTCCACCGGCGTTTACTAGTGAAAGATACAGCACGTAAAGGATCGCCCATAAAAACATCGAGGCCGGTGTACTGAACCCTTGAGGTAGCAGGTAGGGGAAACCCAACAACATCAAGAAAGACAGCCCGAGACCCGTCCAGGATACCACCTTTACGGCTGTATCGGATGTATATTTTTGCAACAGACCAGGCTTTTCACTGAAACTCCATCTCCCAACGTTTTCCCCCAGTTTCGTTAAACCGTCCTCTCCGCAGAGCTTAACGTACTGGTTTACCGCATTCAGGAAAGCCAGGAAGTAAATCAGAGCTAGACCTCTCTGGAAAATGAATCTGGTCAGCCAGTACTCGTTTCCGTGGAACCACATCTATGGTTAACGGGAAGATAATATCTATTAGATATAAAATACTGTCTTCTGATCTTCAAACCACCGTATTTTCATCCTCATCAGTAGACGGTCGTCAGTATCCTCTCCTCAACGTCACAGTCCCGGGGTTCAACGTATCCAGCCTCAACCTTGACGCAGCCGAGTTTTTCGAGAAGAACCACTGACTTATGTATTTTTTTCTCAATATTGCTACCCAGCCTGTCGAATCCATACAGCCTGGCAGCCTCGAGTATAAGATCGTCCTTGCTCATCCTTCCTCCGCTTTCAATCAACAGATACGAGGCTTTAGCTATCTCCTCGACAGGTATCTCTCCAATACTTCTTCCATCATCTTCCTGTCGACGAACAGGGAGGTCGAAGTCGGGGCCCGATGGCCATAGAACACCGTTCTTTACATGTAACTCGTCCCTACGGTCGAGATCCCGGATAACGTCCTGGATTATTTCTTTTTCGTTCTTTGTAATTCTGGATAGACCGAAACCGTCCCTTAAAGTATCTAGAACCACCGAAATATCTATGGGTCCATGCGTGTTTGCCATATAACTCAACTCATCCATCAGTAACTCATCGTCAATCTCATCGATACCATCGTAGTTTAAGTCAGCATGGATTTTTCTGTCACCTGGGTTCCCCCTGTCTTCAGGGGGTTTACCGTTGTTGGAGTTCACCTGACTTTCCCGAATCTCTCCATCAACGGCGTTATCTTCCGTCTCTCCGGTGCTAGAAAAACCATCGTTATCTTCAGTTGAATCTTCTCTGGGAGAATACGTTCCTCGTTCAATGGATTCATCCGTTTCTATACTGTCTCTCTTTGACACAGAACTATTTTTTGAATCCGTATCCCTTTCTTCACCAGATACAGATCTTTTTTCCGTTGTTTCAACGCCATCAGGTTCGATAAACCTGTTTTTATTCTTACTATCGGTAACGTCCACAAAAGCTTCATCATTACTGTCATCTTCGTCGCTACCGATAAACTCGGCATCTACGGCTTCCTCGTCTTCATCACTAACTATTTGTGGTTCATCCGTCCCGTATTCATCGGTAATACCCGGTTCATCTTTCCCTGTTTCAGTGGTTTCAGCATCCTCTAACCTGTCTTCAGACGGATCTACTTCATCCTCGTCTCCTCCAACCTCGCCCGTATTTCCTTCCTCTTTCTCAGCCTCACTGGAACCCCCGACATGTTGATCTTCATCATTTCTACCTCCGTCACTGTTTATCTGTAAACCCGGTTTCCTGTACGTCACAATATCGAGGTCTCGTTCTTCACGTACACCGAACTCATTTTCATCGTCGTCCTCCTGGTCTGTACCGTCGTCGGGGTTAACTCCTCCGTTATCTACAGCTTCTTCGATTCTCTCCTCTATTCGGCGTACTTCACGGTCCGGATCTATCAACCAGTCGGGAGCCCAAACACGGTGAAGATGCCAGCCCATACTTTCCATCACGCCTGGACGGGTTTTCTCTCTGTCACTAGCGGTTTCGGATTCACGGTAGACTGAGGTGTCGCACTCCACACCAATGACGTACCTGTCCGGATCATCGGGATCTTCGATACCGAAGTCCACGCTGTATCCAGAACCCTCAATATCCCTGTCAAGGCTCCATCCCCTCTCTTCCAATGCGTCCGCAACCGCTTCACCCAGGTCTGGGCTGTCTTCTACCGAGGAGTTATCAGCGGACCGAGACTTTGTTAGACTTCGTTCGTCTGGACTCCTCCGAGCGTAACGGAGATAGTCCTTGAAGTCACGTACACCCTTGCTCTCTGTTCTGTTGAGATCGATCTCTCCTGGCTTGATGCTCGACACCACCTCCACCTTCTCCCGTGCTCTCGTAACCGCTACGTTCAAACGTCTCTCTCCACCTGTCTGATTCAATGGACCGAAGTTCATCGATACACTTCCGTCCTCGTCGGGGCCGTAACCGACGCTAAAAACTAGTACATCTCTTTCGTCACCCTGTACGTCCTCCAGGCTTTTAACGAAGAAACCCTCAAGGACGTCCTCCTCCTGTTCGAGGAACTGCCTCAACAGGTCGTTTTCCCTGCTTCGCTCCTTTATTTTCTCACGAACCGCCATAGTCTGCTGTTTATTGAAAGCCACAACCCCGATACTTCTGCTTTCCTCCGCCTCAACGTACTCCTCAACCACATCAACCACACGTTCAGCCTCCCTGTCGTTCCTGCGGGTTCCACCCCGGTCGTATACACCGTCCTCGACGTACCTGAAGTCCACTCCCTTCCTATCACTGTAGCCGTTTTCAGGAAAAGTCCGAAGATTCCCGTCGTAGTATCTCTCGTTCGAGAACTGGATCAACCTATCGGTCCTGCTGCGGTAATGCCACCGAAGCTGTTTCTCCGGCAGAACGGCGCTACATTCGTCCAGGATGCTCTCCAGATCGTCCCTGACCTCGCTGCTGCTTTCGGCGTCGGTTTCGAAGAAAGAGGTTGGTGGAAGCTGTCTGCTGTCACCCGCGACTATCACCTGATCAGCACGTACGATGCTGCTGACCGCATCCTCGGGCATAACCTGACTCGCCTCGTCGAAGATAACGGAGTCGAACTCCAGGGCACCCATTTTAAGATACTGTGCCGCAGTCAGCGGACTCATCATGAAACAGGGCTTGAGATCCGTTACCAAACCGCTGGCTTTGTCGAACAACTTCCTCAAGGGATCACGGTTCCTGCTTTTCTTTATCTCTCTTTTGAGATAGACCTGTTCGCTGGTTTCCGCGTGTTCGAGATCCATTCGGGGTCTGTTTTTCGTGACCTCGTTCTGGATCTCTGCGGACGCTATATCCATCCGTAGACTGCTGAGTTCGACGTAATCTTCTATCAAACACTCCAGTTCGTGTCTGCTGAAGCTGTCGAGGCCGGTTTCCTCGTAAATCTCGTTGAGCCACTCGGTATAGAAGTTCTTCAGGAAACAGTCGATCATCTCTTCCGCATCCAGGCCACGCTCCATATACCTCCCTACAAAACCGCCTGCAGGAGTATCCCTGACCTCACGTAGCCTCTGCTTGTACTCCACGAGCTCCCTCAGAGTATCCAGAGATCCACTCAGATCGTCGAGAACAGTCTCGATTTCACCGAAACCCGGACTATCCGACTCAACAGTTTCGTCGAGATCCACGTAGCTACCTAGTTCACGTTTAGCCTCAAGCCAGGATTCGTAACTGGACTCCAGATTTTCTACGACCCTCGATCCGTCGAACTCCGAAACTCCCCGACCTCCTGTTATTTTGTCTCCTGTATTCTCGTTTCCATGGCTTCCTGCTATTTCGTTTCCATGGCTTCCTACTCTCTCCCCGTCATCAACTATCGAAGAAACGACCTCCATGACTTTCTGGGTGGAGTAAGGTAAATCTTTCAAGCCTTCGATCCAGTCCTGCATCTCTTCCACGGCTTCCCAGTCTGTGTCGGATCTTTCGTAACTCTCACCCAGCATTTCCTGGGCTTTCTCGTACTTATCGACTTCGTCCTCCAGACGGTTTACAGAAGCAAGCTTGACGGCGTCCTCCTTCATCTCACCGTATCCAGGGTCGTAACCCTCCCTGGTGTAGTCGAGTATCTTCTGTTTTAACCTCCTGTATCCCGGCTTCACGTAACGAAGTACGCCGTAACTGGTGAGTTCCGAATGCAGTTCATCACCGTCGCGATCCAGGAAACCTTCCCTGTACTTTTCGAGTATCTGTTCCTCCAACTCTCTTAACCGTTGGTCCGCCTCCCGGAGGTCCTCTATTCTGCCCCGAGGATCCTCGTAGAAACCACGGTCCAGATGTTCCTCACGTAACTCCAGCTTTGGTTTTTCCTGGAGATACTCCAGGAACTCGACGACGTTTCTTACGTCGTTCGGTTCCGAAACCTCAAGGACAACCGATTCCACTGTTTCCTCCGCGGCTTCACGAAGATCCTCCAGAGACTCTCCGGCTTTCTCCAGTGACTCCTCGACTCTTTTCTCCGTATCCAGTTTCCAGGAGTCCATCTCTGTGTACCGCCACGGATGGCTACTGAAGCTCTCTATCTGTTCGCCGAAGTTGGAAAGGGTCCGTAGGTTCTCAATGCAGTCATCAACCGTCTCTTGATCAACCGTAGTTACGTCATCTATTCCCGTCTCGATATCCGGCTGATCACGGACCTGCGCGAGTACTCCGAAAGCATCCGAAACCGTGGTCTCCTGTTTTTCGGGACTGTAACTCAGAGTAAAGCCGTAACTGTTGAGCTCCTCCCTGACTTCCCTGAGTTTCCTGATGTTTCTTTCCTGTTCGGGAGATTTGAGACGTCCGGCATCTAGCTCCGATTCAAGGCTTTCGAGTATCTGGTTTTTGTTCCTAGCGCCGTGTGCCTCTAGACAGAACCTTCCGACGTCACAAGCCTCCAGACGTTGTTTGACTACGTCTAGTGCCGCCTGTTTTTCGCTCACGAACAACACGTTCTCACCTGCTGCGAGTTTCTCGGCGATTATGTTCGCGATGGTCTGGCTTTTACCGGTGCCGGGTGGACCCTGGAGAACGAAGCTGAGTCCCGATTTGGCAGCCTCTATAGCCTGCCTCTGGCTAGAATCAGCTTCAAGAACTCTATGTGTTTCCACCGGATCTGTAACGGTGTCGAGCTCGCCTGTTTCCGGAGTATCGATCTGGGGTAACATCGAGGTGTCGCCGTTGAGTGCATTCACGACGGCGTTCCCCTTCACCTTACGTCTGTTCTCCTCAAGATCCGTGAAAAGCACGAACTTGGTGAAGTCGAAAACACCCAACATCACTTTACCTGTCATCGACCACTCCTTCCGCCCCTCAACGGCTTCGGATACGGCTTCGAAGGAACCAAAGGCATCAGAGGCCGAGAACTCGGTATTTTCCGGCAGATAAACACCCTGCTCCGACTCGAGCTTTTTCCTCAACGCCGGATTCAAAATCAGGTCGCCGCCCTCGTACTCGATAACGTAGTCGTGGACGTCAGGATCCCTGGTGTTCTCCCTCGTTACGTCGACAGGTAACAGAAACAGGGGGGAAGTCACCATCTTGGGATTCATACCCTCCGTCTTCCAGTTCAGAAACCCCAGTACAAGGTAGATCGAGTCGACACCCTTCTCCCTCTCGAACCTCCTTCCGTTAAACACGATTCTATCGAGCGCCTTTTCGGTGTCGTCCCTGTTTCTCACCGAACCAATCTCGTCTACACCTAACTCGCCCGGTGCAGGCGGCCTACCACCCGTCTCACCGTAACTCGACTTCCTTACATGGAGGGTACAGTCCTTTTCAACTGCCTCCAGTACTTCACCGGGATGTTTACCGAACAACGGAAGCGACTTCGTCTTGGTTACCCTTACATCTACGAGATCGTTATTCGCTGTAAGGTCGAGCAGCTTCTCCTTCCAGCTATCTATCAACCTGTCCAGATCATCCCGCTCCCTACGGGTGGAGACGTTCTGCGAAGGAACCTCTCCGCCGTCATCGTTATCAGCGATATCCGTATCCCCCGATATATCCTCTCCTGATGTAGGTTCGGTGTATCCGTCGTCTCTGTCAAGGTTTCCATCGATCTCACCATAACTACTACCGTCGTGGTTTCCGTCTTGGGCTATACCGGAGTCAGCATCAACTCCATCCTCTTGGCCTCCATCGACGTTACCATCACTGTTACCCACCAACGTACCCCGTTCACCGTCTCCGGTTTCTTCAGTACCGCCTACGGTCTCGACGTCGTCGTTATCCATGTCTCCGGATCTTCCCGGGGTGATCTGTTCATCCCGCCAGAACCTACTACCCACTGCGGTGGATACGTACTCGACCTCGTCTATCTTCTCCGGATCTACCGTAGAAGATACGTGATCTGGTACCCCGGATCCCTGACCTGTACCGTCATCTGTAGCTGAAGCCGGTCCGTTATCTATACCTGAACCGGATACCCCATCTGTACCGACTGACGTTCCGTTCCCAGTACCTGCACCGGAACCGTCATCTGTCCCCCCGCTAGATCCGTCTCCCGAACCTGAACTACCCTCCGAACCGTCCATCCCGTAACCGCGGTCACCAGGTCGGTTTCCGGATTCCGCAGAAGCCCCACGTTCACCCTCACTGGTATCCGAAACTCCGTGGTCACGTTCCAGCATGGCGTCTACGGGGGAATCGGTGTTCAGAACACAGTTTTCGATACAGTTCTCTGTATCTCTGTAAACATTTGTTTTCTCAAGGTACTCCGGATTATCCGACAGGTATTCATCCGTCTCGACAAACGAGGTTTCGAGGTATCTTCTAGCTTCCTCCGAATCTACCTCGAACCGAGGTTCGAACATCCTACTGAGGTATCTGTTGATTGAAACCTGTACGATTCCGTCGTCGGGTCCGACCGTAACATCAGGGGAAGGTACCAAGAGTATCCAGGTTAACTTCGTGGTATCGCCGGGTTCCGTGTTGGATTTCTGCAGATCCTGGATCACGGTGGTTTCCCGAAACAGATGGGAATCCGAGGTGGCAGGGGTAACTACTGCCAACGAATCAAGTTCCGGCACTCCATTCATACTTTTTAGTGAACTGATCGTTAGTAACGCTATACCCTGGTCCGAATCGTTAAACTCCGTTAGCCTGTCTTCATCTATAGAACCATCCCGACGTTCCGTCAGGTCGTATACCTCGCCATCGTAGATCTTCCGTAACGTTTCGGTATAGAATCCTCGGTTACGTCGGTCGATCAGCAGTCCCTTCCTGTCACAATCGACGTAAAGATCCAACACCTCTTCAAGCTTCTCAGCCGACGGCTTGATTTTCGAGAACTCCAGTCTACGTGTCAGGGTTTCTGTAGACAGTCTGTCGAACCAGCTATATACGTCTGTGGCAGCCGAACCTGACTTGGTACTGATTAATCCCATGAGTTCCGAAACGGTCTCGGGGACGTCGTCACCAAAAACGGTTTCGAGGCTGTCCGTCTCGGTACCTGAAAGGTAACTCTCAACGAACCGCGAGTTATCCAGAAGTTCGTCCCGTGTTTCACCTGAAATGTAAACTGCTTCCGTCTCCATCTCCGCATCAAAGGTTTCCGGGTCCCGGTAAACTACGTCGAAGACATCGACCAGGCTTGTAGGCTGACGACCCTCCGGATCGGCGAGACCTAGGAAGTCGGTGCCGGAGTCCTTTATACCCTCAAAAACACGGGTCCACCCCTCCTCTTCTTCCAAAGGAGCCGTTCCCTCAACCGCGTCGAAAACCACGAGTCCATAACGTTCGAAGGAGGATTTTTCGACGAACTCCTCGAAATCTATGAAATCTACCCTGGTTTTTCCGAGATAAACCGTTTCTCTTCCTTCATTCTCTCTAACATCAGTGAATCCCGCTGGTACGTCGAATGTCTGATCCAGAATCCTTCTGTACTCGTCGGCATCCTTCCCACATACAAGACTCCTTTCACAGCTGTGGAGTGAGTCCGGAAGTTCGAGGTCTATAGGCTGTTCCCGAACCGTTGAAGCCAGTAAGAGAACCGCCAGATCCGTTTTTTCCTTGCACCGTATTGACGCAACCCCGGAACCTCCGTTTTCACTCCATGATTCGAGCACACGTTTTTCCTCGTAAGATAAATACCGGTTAAACCACGGGATTTCGATCAGTTCGTCTAGCTCCGGTAACCTCGATGTATCAACGACCACGTCAAAAATCTCTTCAGCTACCCCGGAACCGTCGGCAAGCAGGCGGTAAAAATCCGGAATCTTCCTTATCCCACTACCGAGTTCAGGTGTACTGTCTAGATCTATCTGTCTGTTTAACGCCTTCGACAGTACACAGGAGGTCTGTTCGGAAGCATCCACCTCAAGAAAACCGGTGTCTATATCGTATCCAAAGTCCCCGCCACCCGACCTACCATCATTGGTTACGGCGTTTACCACCTTACTCTCGATACGTTTAATCCGGTAAACGGCGTCGGCAAGCCGTCTGAAGCTCGGACCGTCTTCCGAACTATTTCCATCTCCCAGAGAATCCTGATAAACCTTGGATAGATACTCCTCGAGAGGTTCACCGGTGACTTCACCGAAGTTGTACGCAGCGATACCCGCTTTCTCGGCACGAGTTTCGTGTGAAATCTTATCCTGTTCTCTGTAGATATCCATTGACGGGTCTCCGTACTCCACCTCGTTCGCCGCTATCTGGATCCTCGACAGAACATCAAGACGCGAGATAAACTCCCGATCGAGATAGAAGTTCTCGAACTTCAACGAGGAACCACGGTAACTCAACTCATCTACTGCGTCGCTGGAACCGTTTTTTTCACCTGACATAATTAAACTGTTAAATTACTTCGTAGATCTGTTGGAAAAACCGGTTTAACTGTACCTGACTCAAAATTTCGTCCCGTGACATAAATGTCTTCAGGGGTGGCTTCCGGTTTTTCTGATAATAACTGACTGACGTTTCCGGACACCCCGACAAGATGGTTAATCATTGAAACTACCCTCTTCTTTGCTTTAGTTCGTCCTTTAGCTCCTCGAACTCCACGCCGTTCGCCGCAAGCACCACGAAAAGATGGTAGACAAGATCCGCACTCTCCGACACCACGTCCTCTTCGTCTTTCGACGCGAGAATCAACTCCGTTGTCTCTTCACCAAGCTTCTCGAGAGCCATGTTCTCCCCCTTATCGTGTTCCAGAAGGTCCGACGTGTAGCTATCCTCGCTCGGATTATCCCTCCTGTCCTCGATAACCTCGTAAAGTTCCTCGAATATATCAGACATACTAAAAAAAACAACCAGTCCGAATAAATACCTTAACAATCGCGCGAGTCTTCACCGGTTTAGACATCCTTCCCAGAACAAATAAACGTCCGAAATCCAGGACTACTCCACTGCGGATTCGAGAACGTAGTGATGGAGCCTGTAATCACCCGTCAGTTCGGGGTGGAAGCTGGTTCCCAGTACCTCCCCCTGTTTCACAGCCACAACGTCGCCGCCAAACCGCGATATAACTTCGGCGTCACCCCCCACTTCTTCGACCATGGGGGCACGTATGAAAACTGCAGGAAAATCCTCAATCTCCTGTTCGTCGACCGAGACGTCGAGATACGCCTCGAAGCTGTCCTTCTGCCGACCGAAGGCGTTTCTCTCCACCTCAACATCGAGAAGATCGAGGGTATCTACCTTGTCCCCGGCTCCGCGGGACAGAACTATAAGTCCAGCACAGGTAGCGAATACCGTACCCCCATCGTCGACGTGTTTAACAAGCTCCCGGCCGATTCCCTCCCGCTTCAGGAGGTCCGAAATCGTTGTGCTTTCACCTCCAGGCACGGCGACCACGTCACACTCGGGTACGACGCCCGAACTCCTGAACTGCACCGACTCCACCTCGAGATCCAGCTCTTCACCCGCGGACTCGAATGCAGCGACATGTTCCGATACGTCCCCCTGGACGGCGACCACACCAACCTTCATATTTTAACACCAATATTCATATTATGATTAAACCTGGATAATTACGTTTTTTCCGTAAATCGCTGGACAAGTCGGTTATCTATCTAATAGAGACCGTTTTATTGATTTTCTCCGGGCTCAGTTGCCTCGGTACTGCAGTTGTTCCTCATCCTCGAGGTCGTTGCTGTCACGTCCCTTCATTCCGCCCCCTACGTCCCTGGCTATGTCAGCCAGAGTCTCGGCATCGTCGTAGTTGTTTACTGACTCTACTATAGCACGACCCATGCTTTCGGGATCCTCTGCTCCGAATATACCGCTTCCCACAAATATACCATCACAACCGAGCTCCATCATTAAAGCCGCATCCGCCGGAGTTGCTATTCCACCCGCCGCAAAGTTGACGACCGGCAGCCTTCCGAGTTCCGCGGTCTCCTCCACGAGTGGAAGCGGAGCCTCTATCTCACGAGCGTAGTTCCTGCGTTCCTCCGAGTTCATTCCCTCGATCTCACGTATTGCCCCCTTGATATGTTTCTGGTGTCTGACAGCCTCAGCCACGTCACCGGTACCGGCTTCTCCTTTCGTCCTGATCATCGCGGCCCCCTCATCTATACGACGTAAAGCCTCGCCGAGGTCCCGTGCACCACAGACGAACGGGGTCGTGAACTCCTTCTTGTCAATATGGTTGTTGTGGTCTGCTGGAGTTAGTACCTCGCTCTCGTCCACCATATCTAGACCCAGCGACTCGAGAATACGTGCCTCCGCCCTGTGTCCTATACGTACTTTACCCATCACGGGGATCGAGACCGCATCCATGATCTCCTCGTTCGACTCCACCGGAGCCATACGTGCCACGCCCCCCCGTTTACGGATGTCGGCGGGTACGGCCTCGAGAGCCATAACGGCGACTGCCCCGGCCCCCTCGGCTATCCTGGCCTGCCGGGCGTTCACCACGTCCATGATGACGCCACCTTTCTGCATCTTCGCGAAACCCCGTTTGACTAGCTCCGTTCCCCGTTTCAGGTCCTCAAGATCCTGATCGTCTTTAGAATCAGTCATTGTATAAAGATGAGTAGATCCGACATTAAGAATTACGACTCCAGCCCGGTTAATCGGGTATTTCGTGTCGATTGCTTTTCTGTGCCGAAACCCTTCGGCTTTTTTCAGTCCTCGTGCTGGATCTCTTTGAGTTTCTCGGCGGACACCTCGAACATCTCCTCCTCTCTTTCCGACAGTTCCCACTCGACTACCTCCTCTACGCCATTCCTACCGATCTTGGCGGGCACTCCGATAGAGACGTCCTCGTATCCGTACTCGCCGTCCAGTACTACGCTTGATGGAATGATGTCTCCCCTGTCTTCTGCTATCGCCTCTACGACATGTGCACATCCCCTACCAGGACCGAACTCGGTCGCGCCCTTCTTCTCTATTACGTTCATAGCGCTCTCGCGGAGCGACTCGGTGATCTCGTCCCTGTCGTCGGCGTCGAACTCGGGGTCGCGTCCGTCGATCCGTACTTTCGAGAACACCGGTACCTGCGTGTCACCGTGTTCACCGATAATGGATGCGTCGACGTTGAGTACGCTCGTGTCGAACCGGTCCGACAGGACGTACCGGAACCTGGCGCTGTCGAGACGTCCCGCGAAACCGATGACCTTGCTTCTGTCCCTGTCTCCCGACGCGTAGATATGGTAGTTCAGCACATCCATCGGATTCGTCGTCAACAGCGTGATCGCGTCGGGTGAGTACTCCTCCACCTCGCTAACGATGTCCTCCATGATGGGTTTGTTGGCATCGGCGAGATCCAGACGTGTCATTCCCGGCTCGCGCGGCTTGCCTGCAGTAATAATTACGACGTCGCTGTCCTCCGTGTCGCTGTATTCGCCATATCGGACTTCGGTCGAGGAGTCGTAGGCTATACCGTGCATCGTGTCGTGCGCCTGACCCACGGCGGGGTCCTCGGCGATATCTACGTATACGACTTCGTCTGCGAATCCTTCCTTTGCTATGTTGAAACCCGCCATTGCTCCAACTGTTCCGCCTGCACCAACTACTGAAACCTTGAAGCTCATAACCAAAACTGTGGTAAACAACAGGTTAAACCCTTCGCCTTAGACAACTATATAGCCAGTAATGAGTACTGATGGGCGTTAAGTTTTGATCTGAAGGGAGTAGTTTCCGAACCGGTTAAATCCCCTTTACATCAACTTTCTATAAATGGGTTTCCTTGAAAACAAGAGACGTGCCAGGTCGTTCTACCGTTTTCTATCGAAGGTATACGACACCGTGAACCCTGTTTTCTGGAACACCGCGATGAGGGACGCGGCGATAGATCTTCTGGAGCTAGAGGGAGATGAGAAGGTACTCGACGTAGGATGTGGTACGGGGTTCGCGACGAAGGCGCTGGTCGATAACGCCGACGAGGTGGTTGCCCTCGACCAGAGTCCACACCAGCTTGCGAAGGCGTTGAAAAAGCCGGAACTCGGTGAGGTGGAGTTCGTGAAGGGTGACGCAGAAAATCTACCTTTTGCCGACGGAGAGTTCGACGTCGTCTGGTCGTCGGGTTCGATAGAGTACTGGCCAAACCCCGTCGCGACACTCGACGACATGCGGAGAGTGACCAAGCCGGGTGGCAAGGTTCTTGTGGTCGGACCGAAACGACCGGAGAACCGAGTGCTTGCAAAGATGGCTGATGCGGTAATGCTTTTCTACGGTGACGAGGAAGCGAGAAGGATGTTTGGTGAAGCAGGATGGCGGGACGTACGTAACTTCCTTATGGGTTCAAGCTACGTTGACGAAGACGCCATCGTGACAATAGCGAAAAACCCCTAGATTCCCAAGAAACCTCTGCAGAAACCTTAATTTATCGTGTCTTAAACTGGTTCTATCCGTGGTGCCTGATGTAATGGAAAAGGTAGTTCTGGGCGTATCCGGCGCCCTCACCGAACTTTTCACGAAAGTTCTCACATGTCTCGACGTATCCGTCCGCCGATAGCTCCGGGTAGTACCTCTCGATGGTTTTCTGCATCCAGGTGTCGAGAGGCACCGCCTCGTGGAAGTCAAGCGAGAAAAGGAGGATACAGTCCGCCACCTTGTCGCCGACACCCATCAGTTCCTGGATCTCGGTATGGGCATCGATGTACTCCATACTTCGGATGTCATCGGCGTTCACCTCTTCCTCCGCTATCTGTCTACTCGCCTCCTTGACGTATGGAGCACGGTAACCCAGACTCATCTCCCGCAGCTCTGTTTCCGGTACGTCGGCTAGAACCCTGGGTTCGGGAAACTCGGCTACATCTTCGATGGTGCTACCGTAGTTTTCGGCTATGTCGAGTACTAGATCGTGTATACGTGGTATCCGGTTCTGGGCGCTGATTATGAATGAAATTACGGTCGGGAAGAACGGCGCGTTGACGACGCGGAGACCGGGATACCGATCTATAGCCTCCTCCACCCTGTCGTCGTAATCGATCTCCCGTTTGATATCCTCTACGGAGTCGTCGAGGCCCATGAGTTCCACGACGACTTCACGGGACCCGTGATACTCGATTCCCTCCCCCGAGTCACGTACATCTATCTTTTCCCCCTCGACGACGGTCTCGTACCAGTCCCCTTTTTTACGCCAGTTAAAGAACTGACCGCTCTCCAAAGTCTCTTCCACCATTACCGGTTCATCTATAACGTCCGGCTGGCATTCCTCTGTTACTCCTCGCATTCAGGTAGGATAAGGTGAGGTAAGGTTTCTATATTTCGGTAAACGTTCACGTTCCGCTGAATCTTTTTTCTCCGCTGAATCTTTTTTTCCGAAGAACTCCCTTTTTCTACGAATTTTCTAGCGAAACCGATAAACCATGGTCGTGCAACTATGGTTTATATGAGGGGGTCCGCGGATAGACAGATAAAGCAGACACCCAGGAAGGATCTCAGGGAGAACGTCAATCCGGTACTTCTGGTTCACGGCTTTCTCGACACCTACTACATGCCGTGGTGGAAGAAGCTGGAGAGCCATCTGGTTGGGGCGGGATACAGGCACGACGAGATCTACCGCGTGAGTTTCGAGAGAATTCCGGGAAGGAAGGTGAAGTCGATAGAGGCGTATGCCGAGAAATTCGGTCGGTTGATAGAGAGGATTGACGATAAGTACGGTACCAACGTCGACGTTATAGGTCACTCGATGGGGGGTCTAGATGCCCGGTACTACATCGAAGTTCTGGACGGTGCGAAAAATGTGGATCGGCTGATAACCCTGAGTACACCCCACAAGGGTACGTACACTACGGGTGTATCCCTTCTGGCGCCAGCGGGTAGAGAGATGGTTCCGGGTAGCGGGTTTATGAAGGACCTCAACCGGAACGGGGTCTCCGATGATGTCAAGTATACCGCGGTATGGAGCCCGGCAGATCCCGCCCTTTTACCCCAGAGTAACGCGAAACTTCCCGACAGCTTCGTAGACGAAAGTCACAGAAATATCCGAACAGGTCCCTACCTGCATCTGGAGATGGTATGGAAGCGTGCAGTTTTCAACAGCTACAGACATTACCTCGGATTAAATGAAGTAAAGTAACATTTCAATACTGGATTAGGAGAGTAATTGGATTAGGAGAGTAATTGGATTAGGAGAGTAATTGGATTAAAGAGTAAATGGATTAAAGAGTAAATGGATTAAAGAGCAATTGGATTAAAGAGTAAATGGATTGGAGAGTAATTGGATTAGGAGAGTAAATACCGGACTGTAGAGCGGTTCGTATACCGGTCCCTAAACTTTCTCGAAACCAGTTCGGTATTTAACCGGAGTCCGACATTATCTTTTCGTCCTGTTTGTTCTGGTACCACTGGTAGACGTCGACGTTACCGTCCTGTATATCGACGTAGGTGTTGGGTCCCTTGGTTGAGGGACTTATACCCCTCATAGTCCATGCGCCGGAGTTCACCCATCCGTCCCCGATACCCACCTGATGGGTGTGTCCGTAGACCACGTATCTGTCGTACCAGGACAGGAGACGTTGACGTAGGTTGTCGACAATGAACTCCTCGAACATCTTCATACCCGCGATAAGTGGGGGATAATGTTTCAAGGTCTCCCAGAATATGTCGTATGGACCTCCGAGTTTACCAGGACTCTGAAGTCCCTGGGTCTGTGACACTGCCTGCAACTCCTTGTCCATGTTGGTGTTCTTTTCGGCGAACTGTTTCGAGTAACTGTCAACCCTTTTAGCCCATCCTTTCTTGAGCTTTTCGGGTAACTGTTTGTTCGCCTGCGCCCTGGCGTCAGCCATAGTATTAACGCTGGTCGGTGCCTTCACGTCGAAGGACCTCTGTACAGCGTCTATCTCGCCGGGGTTCTGGAAAGCAAGATAGCTTATAGATTCGAGCTCTGTATCACTGTCGGATATTGCGGGTTCGAGGTACACCCTGACGCCGTCCTCCGACGCCTTAGTGTACCTGAGTTCGACGGTTTCAGGGGAGTTGTAGGAGTCTACTCCACCCAGGAACAGCGGGACAGCCGAGAAGTCCTGGTCGAACTTTACGTGGGATAGGAAGTCCCCGACGTCCTGCTTTTTCCCGGCTTCCCATTTGTTTCCGTTTGTCTCACCTTTACCTTGCTCGATCGCGAGATAGCCGATGTTTTCAGTCGAGTGGTTGCCGGATGGGTCCTCCTCCTCAACTCTGACATCGAATCCGTCCTCGCTTACGTTTTTGACGCGAGTAACTACAGGATCGCTTTTGTTTCCGATAATCCTGTTCGTGTTGTACGTCTGTGTCTGCGTCAGGACTGCGGGTTCGTTGTCCATGTTCAACGAAACCGATTTCCAGTCCTGGTCGGTCTTTACCGTACCAACCGAAATACGGGTGTCGCCAGGTAGGATTCTTGTCCCCTCGTTGAAGACCACAAAGTTGGCTTTCTGAGGATTGGCGTTGGACGTCCCCCATTCCTCCAGCTTGATCTCGAAGCTGCCGTCCTTAACCTCACGTATACGGGTATGGACGGGTATCAGGTTGCTGAAGGGATGGTCTGAGGAAGTGATGTTCATATGGACGGCCGGAGCAAAAACGACGGGGTCGTCGTATCCCCCTGAAAACTTCACCTTCTGCCATTCCGAGCCTGTGGCACTGATTTTTGTCGAGTTGACCTCGCCTATATCCTTCTGTACGTCGTCATCTCCTCCTATAAAGTCCTTAAATGCCTTGTAGAAGTCCCAGACGAACTTACCCATCCTGTCGTCGGTGAGACACAGGATCTTCATCATGACGATAATCTGGACCAGATCCGCCTGGTCGCCATGGAGTGCAATGAAATCCCTGCCACCACTCGAGAAACGGACTTTGTCAGTCATCTTCCAGGGTTTCTGCACCTCCGCGGGTTTCCAGTCGGGTAGGCCTACCTCGATCAGTCTGTAGTCGTGGTTTCCTCGGGTGATTATAACGTCGATGCCTGAGTCCTGTAACTGCTGTATACCTTTCAAAAGTTCGTTGTACTCCAGACAGGTGGAAGCCATACCCCTCGCCCAGAACTCCAGTATGTCTCCGTTAAGCAGGAGTTTATCCGGTCCGATCGAGGGGACGGTGTTCTCGATAAAATCTATGAACTCCTCGTTCTTGGACCCTGGACCTCCGACGTGCGGATCACTAGCCACCAGCATATGTGATACATCATCGTCCAGTTTCATATCCGGTATAATCTGAGATCCGGAACCAAACATGGCGGCCCCTGCACCAGCACCCATACTCTTTACGAAATCTCGTCTCCCTGCGTCGAATTCCTGTTCCATAAATAGGTAAATTATATTACTATAATAGATATTTAAGTTTTGTCCAAAAACTGACCTCTACCACGTCTGGAAAGTTTAGGGTTTATAGCCCTACAATGAGTGTTTCAAGCTATGGGAGGAAGAAAGAACGGATCTGACCAGGCTGAAGGAGATAAGTCTGGGGAGGACAAGTCCGGGGGAGAAGAATCTGTTCATCTAGACGTCGAAGACGTCGAACATATTGCTGACCTATGCAAGATAAATGTAGACGAGGAGGAAGCTGAATCTTTTGTCGAGGGATTTAACGAAATTCTAAACTACTTCGAAAAACTCGACGAAGCACCCGAAGATATAGAACGTGGGGACGAGCTGGAAAACGTACTGAGGGACGATCTTGTTGAAGTTTCACTTTCTCATAAAGAGGCTGTAGAAAATGCTCCGGAGACGGAAGAAGGATACATAAAGGGTCCGAAAGTTAGTTAGTATTAAATGGCGACCACCGACGAGTACAACGTTTTTATAACGAAGTTCAGGGAGGAGGGGGATAAAGGAACCCTCAGCGATCTAGATGTAGCAGTCAAGGACAACATCTCTACGGAGGGAGTCGAAACCACGTGTGGATCCGAGATTCTAGAGGGATACGAACCCCCTTACGACGCCACGGCAGTTGAGCGTCTCAAGGAGGCTGGCGCATCGATACTGGGTAAGACGAACTTAGACGAGTTCGGAATGGGTACCACCACCGAGACGAGTGCGTACGGAGCGACCAGAAACCCTCGTGCCCCGAAACACGTACCGGGAGGCTCCTCCGGAGGTAGCGCCGCGGCTGTTGCGGCGGGTGAAGTGGACGCGGCATTGGGTACAGATACCGGAGGCTCCATCAGATGCCCGGCCGCTTTCTGCGGAATAGTCGGACTAAAACCCACGTATGGACTCGTATCCCGTTACGGCTTGATAGCCTATGCTAACTCGCTAGAAACCATCGGGCCGATGGCGACGGACGTCGAAACCGTGGCACGTGTCTTGGACGTAATCGCGGGAGCGGATCCTAAGGACTCCACCTGTGAAGCCGAGCCGGGAAGCTACTCCGACGCCTTAGAGGAAGACGTCGACCTGAGTAATATCACAGTCGCCGTACCCGAGGAACTCGTGGGTGAAGGCGTGGACGAAGGAGTCATGGAGGTTTTCCAGGACAGCCTGGATAGTTGGAGGGAGTCGGGGGTTACAGTTGAGGAAATATCGATGCCGAACTTAGAGTACGCTCTGCCTGCGTACTACGTGATAGCGATGGGTGAGGCATCCAGCAACCTCGCGAGGTTCGACGGCGTACGGTACGGTGCCGGAACGGACGCAGACGGAGACTGGAACGAGGCGTTCTCGGAGGTCAGGGAACGTTTCGGCGAAGAGGTAAAGCGACGTGTGATGCTGGGTACATATGCACTCAGCGAGGGATACCACGGGGACTACTACGACAAGGCACAGAACGTACGTGAACTAGTAAAACAGGACTTCGACGAGGCGTTCGATGAGGCGGACCTGGTGGCTTCGCCGACGATGCCCACGACACCTTTCCGTCTGGGTGAGGCTCTCTCGGATCCTCTCCAGATGTACCTCGCCGACGCCAACACCGTACCCGTTAACCTGGCGGGGGTGCCGTCGGTGAGTATACCCGGCGGGGACGTTGATGGTCTTCCAGTCGGTATACAGCTAACGGCAGGAAAGTTCCAGGAGGAGTTCCTACTGAATGTCGCTGACAGCTTCTCCTGAACAACACCGGCTTTTTAACTTGCTTGACGCCTGGTATTACTATTCGGTAAACTAAACATAATATGTCTTTTCACCGACGGATTTTATTCGACAGATAATGTATCTACAACAGGTAGTCGATAGTGAAAAAAGGCATACGATGTTTGGGTTTTGCCGAGAGCTACCGTGGTCAGGATAATCCGGGTGGTCAGGATAATCCGGATGATGGTTCAGTCCTTGCTGGAACTGTATACTGCGGAGAAGGTTCCACGGAGTGGTTCGGTTTCACGGAGATAGAGGTCGGTGGCCTAGATTCAACGTCGAGGATACTGGAGCTTTACCGTGAACTCGGGAGGGATGACATCAACTACGTAATGGTCTCGGGTTTTGCACTCGCCTGGTACAACGTCGTCGATCTCCGTGAAATACACCGTAAAACCGGTATCCCAACAGTCTCGGTAACCTACGAGGATAGCTCGGGACTTGAGGAGTCTATAGAGACGGAGTTCTCAGGTAAGAATATGGAGAAACGGCTACGGCTCTACAGTGAACAGCCGGAAAGGATGGAAGTAAATCTATCAGACGGTAGAAAGCTTTACGCCCGGTTCGTGGGAGGAGAGTTCGACGAAATCACCTCACTCATGGAGCTTACGACCCCCGGCGGGGCGAGACCGGAACCGCTCAGAACCGCGAAGTTCGCAGCACGAGGTGTTCTGAACTACAGGGAGAAGTTACAGGGAGAAGTATAAAGACGTGGAGGGATTATCCTTATCTAACTTTAAACCCGGCAGTATACCGGTACCGGGCAGGAGGGTTACCGAACATGGATTACAGCGTCGACGAATGCAAGAGATGTGAAGACCTCGTCGAGAACCGGAGCCGTATCGTGAACGGGGTGGGGGACGGATCAGCGGACGTCATGTTCGTAGGTGAGGCACCCGGGAAGAAGGAGGATCAGGATGGAGAGCCTTTCGTGGGTAGAAGCGGAAGCCTTCTCGACGAACTCCTGGATAAACACGGTTTGAACAGGGAAGAGATCCGTATAACAAACACCGTGAGATGCCGTCCACCCGACAACCGGAACCCCTACGTAGGCGAAATAGACAACTGCAGCGGCTACCTCGAACGTGAAATAGAGGAGGTTGAGCCCAAAGTAGTTTCACCGCTCGGAATGGTGGCTACAGAGAACCTGCTTGGCGAGAAGGTCAAGATGGGTGAGGTTCAGGGCGAGCGGTACGTACGTGAAGGATACGTACTCATTCCCTGCTACCATCCGGCCGCGGTCCTTTACGACAGATCCAAGGAGGAGGACCTGGACGAAACGATGGAGAAGATATGTAATGAAGCAGACGACTGCTAGTGAAAAGACTACTAGTAATAAAAAAGTAAGACGGGAACTACCGGGTTGGATGGAAACTACCGAGTTTGACGGGAACTACCAGATTAAACTGGAACTACTTCTAAAACTGTTACTCGGAAGTAGTTACGTAGGTTTCGAGGCTAAAGCCCCGTCCTTTAGGGCGTTCGGAAATCCTAC